>DQHS01000007.1:16900-26671 GCA_003524365.1 Cellvibrio sp.
TCTGCCATAAACTCTTCCAGACTGTGGTCGCGACTAATGCGCACGGCGGGAGGATAAATGCGGCTCATATAAAGTTCGTCGGATAAATGATTGCTCGCCTGATATTCTTTGGTCATGGTGATAGCGGAACCCAGCAATGCGATTGTCGCCAGATAGATTTTTAAACGATGCGGATTTTTATTTCCCGCCGTAAGGAAATGGAAATACAACACAACTGCACAAATATAAATTATCGGATGCACGCTAAATGTTTGCAGCGCTTCCAAACNNACCAAGCCGCTGAGATGCTCCCATAATTCCAGAAGTGCCAACCCTGCACTGGCGATAAATAAATGACGACCAAAGCGAGCGTGACCGGTAAAGAGTTTACCAAACAGCGCCCAGATGCCACTCCAGCCAATCGCAAACCCGAACACGCTGACCAGCTCTAACAAGTATTTGCTGAGCGTGCCTTGGTTCAGATCAGCGAGCCAGGTACTCACCAGTCCTGTTACTAATAGCAATGCCAAACCGGTAAGCGCAGGTAATAAACCCTCCCAGCGATGATTGGTTAAATCCGTTACTTCAGCGGCTACTTGATAATTGGCCGTGCGAATACGCAAACGCGTATGGCCGAGACGATAAATTTTTTCGCCACCCACAACAAAAAAATTCTCGCGGGTATTGTCGTAAGTGATGCCGTTGTAACTGCCTAAATCAGCAATAATTAACTCGTCCAGTTGGTTTAATTCAATCTGGGCGTGATGCGCAGCGGTGTGTGGGTCGTCGAGAATAATATCGTTGTCATAGGCACGGCCAATTGTAATCGGCAGGTGAGTAACTTTAGTGCGATGTAAAACTTCGCCATCAGGAGTTAATTGCTCAACAAAAATGGAATGGCTCATTGTGCGGCCTCCATTGTGTTAGATTTATTTTTTGTTGATTCAATGTCAGTTGTACCACTCTCGTCAGTTTTGATGGTGTCATCGGGTACGGGTTTTATTTCATTATCGGTTTTTGCCGTGCGATCTATCCCCTGCAAAAATTGGCTGATCAATTTCATGCCGTTGCTGTAAGAAACGCCTTGGATATTAATCATACTTTGCAAACTTTTTTCGCTGTCGTCGGTGCTGGCGGTGATTAGGGTGAAATCGTAAAGCTCTTTAAACTTGTGATAAGCCTCGGCGCACACTAGTGCACGCAACGCAATATTATTGTGTTTAATAAAATCTTCAGTGCAGGAGGCTGGTGTTATTGTTTCGCTTTTTGCAGTACTAAATACCTGACCGTTAAACATGTTGGTGGCGAGCTGCGCAAACTGAATGGTATTCAGTTTTTTATTGTGCGCGTATTTGTGATGCATGCTGATGTGACCGGTTTGCATTTCACCCGATACAAAAATCGCTGACTCCATGGAACAATTAATACTGGCGATGGTGTAGGCTTTTTTCGCCGAGCTGTCGGTATTGCCCCAGCAGCGCACTTGCTCGGATTCGCGTACAGGAACGCGATAAGGGCCGAGATCTTTAATGCTAAAGGGCTTTTCCAATAATTTATCCACCATCACCGCTTGATGTTCCAGCAATTGTTCGCCGATCAAAGGTTTGAAATCGGTAGGAGGTTTCATATCACCAGTCACTCGTGCGAGTAATGCTTGAACATAGCGCACAGGTACTAGAAAACTCACCAATTCGCCGTCGCGCCGATGCGCGACATTCACGCCTGCTACCTGTCCGTCCGCTGTTACATTGGGGCCGCCACTCATGCCCGCGTTGACCGGACCGGTAAACATAAGTTGATCGGAAAATCCACGCGCGCTAATGCCGTTGTAAGTGCCTTCGGAAATGGTAAAACCCAGATCGAGTGGATTGCCGAGCGAATATAAATGTTGCCCCTGATTTAACTTCACCAGCGCCGGTTGTTCGCTACCAGCGACAGCGTGCGGTACTTTGAAAAAGCCACTGCCGTTGCGCGCAATGCGCACCACGGCCAAATCGTGCAATACATCTACCGCGAGTAGTTCAATCGCACCGCTCTCGCCGCTGGTGTCTTTGTACTCACCGAAATAGGTCTCCGGTTCTAGCGCAATTTGCGAAATCACATGGAAGTTGGTGACGACCAAATTGGAATTGCCAATTAAAAATCCCGAACCCACTGAAGACTGGCTGTTGCCATTTTTCAGCAGTACGCGCAGTTGCAGCAGATCCTGCTGGGCAGAGGCGTAAAGCTGCTGGGCGGCAGATGATGGAAGTGGTGGGGTGGTTTCAGCCAAAGCGGGCAGACTCAGACTGACGGCCAATGCAATGGCGTGGGTCAGCAGGCGATAAGAAAAGCTCATGAAGATCCTTGCAGCAATTAGGGTAGAAATAAAAGAGTAATCGTAAACGGCTATTAGCGGTGAAAGAATAGTCGCCGTAAAGAGATAGTGGCCGTAAAACGATAGTAGCGGCTATTTCTGGACTGAGATAGAGCCTGCCACGAATGTACTTGGCGCGTAGGGTAATACGCCTTTGCGCCTGCTCCGGTTCAATCTGATGTGTGCTCAGTGATCCGGTGTACGTGCCAATGCCCAAATATCCACCTGTTGGGCGCCAGCTTTGATCAATAGTTCACTCAAGGTCCGCGCCGTGGCCGTGGTGGTGACCACATCATCCATCAACGCAATCTTTGCATTGCGGATTTTTAACTGATATGCGGGCTTTATGCTGAATGACTGGCGTAAATTTTTTAACCGCTCCGCGCGGCTCAGACCTTTTTGCGAGTGATGATAGTGTTCTTGCTGGCAAGCCGGCAGCACCGGAATATCCNNTTGCAGGTATCGGCCAGTAAGCGCGCTAGCAGCTTGCCGCTACTCAGTTGGCGCCGGTATTTAAACTGGTGAATCAAGTGGTCAAGCGGATGTTCGTAGCGAAAGACGATGCTCGATTGGCTAAACGCGGGTGGTTTTTGCAGGCACTTGCCACAGAATGAAGCATCGCTGGTGAGCGGCAAGGCGCAGCAGCGGCATAAAAAGGGCTCCAGGTTTAAACGCGGCAGCGATTTATCGCATTCGGGGCAGAGCAGTTGGTAGTCGGCACTGGCGAGCCCGCACATTAGGCAGGGGGCGGGCAGTAGTTGATCAAGTAGTTTGGCGGCAGTTAAACGCAGCATAAAAATCCCTATCAGACGCATCCTCGGTGGCGGCATTGTCGATATTGCGGTCAGTTTTGTCAAAAGTGAGTTGTAAACCTGATTCCTCTTTTTGGGTTGACAGCTTTTTTGGCTCGGTTAAGATGCGGCCATAGCACGAAAAAGTAAGCCCCAGAAAACTTATGGAATACCTTTATGAACGCCAGCTTTGCTCCGACGATTAGATACGATTGGACCCGCACCGAAATCACCGCTCTCTTTGCCCTGCCTTTCAGTGACCTGATGTTCCAGGCGCAAAGCGTGCATCGCGCCCACTTCAATCCTAACGAAGTACAAATCAGCACACTCTGCTCGATCAAAACCGGCGCCTGCCCGGAAGATTGTGCCTATTGCCCGCAATCGGCTCGTTACGATACCGGCCTTGAGCGCGAAAAGTTGATGGCAGTGGAAAAGGTGATTGAAGAAGCAAAAGCGGCCAAAGCCTCTGGCGCCACCCGTTTCTGCATGGGCGCGGCTTGGCGCTCACCGAAAAACAAAGATATGCCATACGTAACTACCATGGTGCAGGGTGTAAAAGCCTTGGGTCTGGAAACCTGCATGACGTTGGGTATGCTCGATGAGTCGCAAGCGCAAGAACTCGCCGACGCTGGTTTGGATTACTACAACCACAACCTCGATACCTCGCCCGAATACTACGGCGAAATTATCACCACCCGCACCTATCAAGACCGTTTGGAAACGCTCGCTAATGTGCGTAAAGCGGGAATGAAAGTGTGCTGCGGCGGAATCGTAGGAATGGGTGAAGAGGAAAATGATCGCGCTGGACTGTTGCAACAACTTGCCAATATGTCGGAGCACCCGGAATCTGTGCCGATTAATATGCTGGTAAAAGTCGGTGGTACGCCGTTGGAAAATGAAGCAGATCTCGACCCCTTTGATTTTCTCCGCACCATCGCCGTTGCCCGCATTTTGATGCCGCAATCCCATGTGCGTCTGTCCGCTGGTCGCGAGCAAATGAATGAACAAACCCAGGCGATGGCCTTCCTCGCTGGCGCCAACTCGATTTTCTACGGCGAAAAATTATTGACCACGCCCAATCCTGAAGCCAACAAAGATATGCAGTTGTTTAAAAAGCTCGGCATCAAACCCGAAGCTTACGAAGTGCATGAAGATGAAAGCGAACAGGAAGCATCAATAGTGCATCAGCTGCAAGAAGCAGCAATGGATTCGATGTTTTATAACGCTGCGAAATAGAATTTTGTTATCAATCCGTAGGGTGGGTGGAGCCTAGGCGATACCCACCGCATCTGCGTTTGAATTCGATAGGTATAGCTTAGCTCCACCCATCCTACATGTGCCTCACCAATGTCTTCTCATCTCGATCAAACTCTCGCTCCCTCCCTCGCCGAACGCCGCGCTGCGCATTTGTATCGCACGCGTAGATTGTTGCAATCACCGCAAACGCCGAACGTTGTTGTTGATGGAAAAGATTATCTCGCATTCTGCAGCAATGATTATCTAGGTTTAGCCAATCACCCGGATGTTATTGTTGCATTGCAAAAAGCAGCGGAAAAATTTGGTGTCGGCAGTGGCGCATCTCATTTAGTGGCAGGGCATTCAAGCGAACATCACGCATTGGAAGAAGAGCTGGCTGAATTTACCGGTCGCGAACGAGCGTTATTATTTTCCACTGGTTACATGGCTAATATGGGCGCAATTACGGCGTTGGTTGGTCAAGGCGATGCGGTATTTGAAGATCGCTTAAATCACGCGAGTTTATTGGATGCAGGCTTATTAAGTGGCGCGCGCTTCCAGCGGTTTTTGCACAATGATCTGGAAAATTTGCAGAGCCGTTTACATAAAACTGATGCACAACGCAAATTAATTGTCGTCGATGGTGTATTCAGCATGGATGGTGATTGTGCGCCCCTGCCTGAGCTCGCCGTACTCGCACAAAAAAATAATGCATGGTTGATGGTAGATGATGCGCACGGTTTTGGTTGTCTGGGAAAAACCGGTGCAGGAAGTGCAGAGTATTTTGATTTAACGCAAGACCAGTTGCCAATTTTAATGGGCACACTCGGTAAAGCCGCGGGCAGTTTCGGTGCTTTTATTGCGGGCAGTGAAACGTTAATTGAAACGCTGATCCAATTTGCGCGCCCCTATATATACACCACCGCTATGCCTCCAGCAGTTGCTGCCGCTACACGCGCGAGCTTGCACCTTATCAAAACTGAGCACTGGCGACGCGAACATCTCAATAAATTGATTGCACATTTCCGCGCGGGCGCCCAAGCGCTGAATTTGCAATTAATGGATTCATTTTCTCCCATTCAGCCCGTCGTTATCGGCGATGAAGCGAAAGCATTATTGATCTCCCAAAAACTTGCCGAGCGCGGCATTTTAATTATTGCGATTCGCCCACCCACAGTTCCTGTTGGCAGCTCGCGTTTGCGCATTACCTTTTCTGCGGAACACAGTATTGCGCAAGTAGATCAGCTGCTAACTGCGTTAGCGGATGTTATGCCGGGAATCATGCACGAGGTTGCGCATGATTAATTTGGTGTTAATTCATGGCTGGGGCTGCGATAGCCGCACTTGGCAGCCGTTGCAGGAATCTTTTCAATCCTTTGCTTCGGTCACATTAATTGATTTGCCCGGCTTTGGCGCAAGTCCAGTTGTGCCCGAGTTTTCGCTCGACATGGTGCTCGATAAAATCCTTGCGCAATTACCGCAGGATGCAGTGATTATGGGTTGGTCGCTCGGTGGAATGCTTGCAGTGCAATTAGCTAGCCGATTTCCAGAGTGTATCCGCGCAGTGATTACGCTGGCCGCCAATCTCAAATTTGTTGCTGAAGCGGATTATCCTACCGCTATGCCGCGTGCAATCAATCGCCAATTTAATCAGGGTTTTGCGCAAGATCCGCAAGCGACTTTGAAATCATTTGGTGGCTTGTTGGCGCAAGGCGATGCAGATGAACGCGGTCTGCTAAAGCAATTGCGTCGCCATGATATTGGCGAAGTAACCGATAATTGGTTGCAAGCATTGCAGTTGCTAGCGGAGCTTGATAACCGCGCCGCCTTTGCACAGATCACACAGCCAGGTTTGCATTTGTTTGCCGGGAAAGATGCTTTGGTGCCGGTAGCTGCCGCAGAATTACTGAAGCAAATTAATCCGCAACAAGAAGTCAAAATAGTTGAAAATTCTGCCCACGTATTGCATTGGAGTAAACCGCAAGTTGTAATCGAATCCGTCGCCCGTTTTTTAAAAGAGAATATTGCAGTTGATGTGGAATTAGCTCCTGTCCTGGATACAGGGCTGGATAAAAAAAAGGTTGCCCAGTCATTTAGCCGCGCCGCCGCAACTTACGATTCGGTCGCACAGTTACAGCGCGATATAGGTACGCAATTATTTGCGCAGTTATCTGGTAATTTACCTGAACAATCATCGGTACTTGATTTAGGTTCAGGTACCGGCTTTTTTACCCAGCAGTTAGCGGAAAAATATCCGGGATCGCAGATTGTGGGTTTGGATATTGCGGAAGGTATGTTGCATTACGCAGCAGAACAGCACCATGGAATAAGTTGGCTATGCTCCGATGCTGAGATACTACCTATTGCTGATAATAGCGTCGATATTATTTTTTCCAGTCTCGCAATTCAGTGGTGCAACAATTTACCGCAGCTAATGGGTGAATTGGCTCGTGTGCTTAAGTCTGGCGGGCAGTTACATATTGCAACGCTCGGGCCGCATACGCTGCATGAATTAAAATCCGCTTGGCAGCAGGTGGACAATTATGTACATGTGAATCACTTTCAGTCGCAGCAGGCGCTTATTGCCTCCATTGATTCATCACAATTAAATTTGGATAACGTTCAGCAAGAAAATCGAACGCTTTATTATGATCGTTTGAGCGAGTTAACCCGCGAGCTGAAGGCGCTGGGTGCACACAATATTAATTCAGGAAAACCAGAGGGTTTAACCGGGTGCTCGCGTTTGCTCGCGTTTAAAAGTGCTTATGAATCATTTCGATCCCCGCAGGGTTTGCCTGCAACCTATGATGTTATCTATTTGCAAGCATCTAAAATTGACTCCATTTCACACTGACGGCATCCGCACATCATGGCTAGAAAAACATTTTTTATCGCAGGTACGGATACCAACGTTGGTAAAACGTTAATCGCAGCAGGTTTGTTGGTCGCAGCAAAAAATCACGGTTTAACAACAGCCGCATTGAAACCACTAGCGGCAGGCTGCGAAAAAACTGACGCTGGGTTGCGCAATGCCGATGCATTATTGTTGCAATCGGTTATTACCGAGACATTGGTTTACGAGCAGATAAATCCGATTGCATTGGAAGCGGCCATTGCACCGCATATNNGTGATTTTAGTGGTGGGTGTGCGCTTGGGTTGCATTAGCCATGCATTGTTAACGGTAGAAGCAATTCGCAATGACGGTTTGCAATTGGCGGGCTGGGTTGCTAACTGTATAGATGCGGATATGCCGGTCTTGCAAGAAAACATTCACAGTTTGGCTGCGCGTATACCGGCGCCTTGTTTGGGAGTGGTGCCCTGGTTGGAAAATGCTACGCCTGAAACAGTTGCGAATGTGCTTGATCCTGAGTCAATGGCGCACTTTTTTTCCATGTGAATTTCTAATCATGATGCCTATATTTGTTCGGAATTTTGCGATCTGGTTTTTTATCCTGTGCGCGTCTGCAGGCTGCACTTCTATGCCTGCAAAACAAAAAATTCCAACAGCCAATACCGAACATACGATTTATTTTATTTACCGCGAATGGCATACGAGTGTTTTAATCGATGCGAAAACAATCTCGCTGCATAGCCGCTACTTACAGCAAGAAGCTGCCAATCAGCGCTATATCCGTATCGGCTGGGGTGATGGCAATTACTTCACTGGCAAACGTAAAACCTTTGGTTCGGCCACCAAGGCGTTGATCGCATCGAGCCATTCGGCGTTGCAGGTGATTGCCTATGCCCAGCCACCGTTTGCATCTATCCCGCCGGAAACTCGCGTTCCTATCGTTATCACCGATAAGGGGATGCGTAAGTTAATTCGCTATCTGGATAAATCTTTTGCGCTGGATGAAATGGGGCAGGTGATTCCATTGCGGGCTTATGTAACTGATGCGGGTAACTTCTATCAGGCGAGCGGCCACTACAGCTTGTTCAGCAACTGCAACACTTGGAGTGGGCGGGCATTGCAGGCGGCAAAATTACCGGTGCGCAGCAGTTTGCAATTAACTGCGCAAAGTGTGTTTGAGCAGGCTAAATACATATCCGACTACCAGCAAAGTCTGGGCATGCTCATGCCCTCCAGCGAAAAAAGTGACTAATCACCGGCTCGAATAATCACGGGTTATAGTAGGGCGCTTTTTACATCAAACTCGTCTTAAAAGACCATCTTTCTCCGGCAATATCGCCTGTTTTTTAGTCGTTTCGCGGCGTAAACTATTACATAGGGTCGGGGAAGTGTTTCTTGCTATTTCTCGATGGTCTAATTCTTGATAGCCAATTAAAGAGGACAAGCTGATGGACGTAGGTTCTGTAGTTAACCAAGGTCTGATTGGTATGCAAAAAAGCCAGTCATCGATGCTGCAGTCGGCACAGCAAATTGCGCAGGCGGGCACCACCCAGCGCGATAATCCACAAGCGAATGATATTGCTGAGCCGCTGATTAATATCAAAGCGCAAAGTCAGGTATTTGATAGTTCTGCCAAAGTGGTGAAGGCAGCTGATGAGACTATCGGCACTCTGCTGGATATTAGGGCATAGCTTTTATCAGTGTAGTGGTGCTGATTTTTTGAATTCTATGAGGTGATTTGAGTGATCAACAATATCCCGTCTAACTTCGCCAACACCGTAGCGCCGTTTGCGCCTATGGGGCGTGCGCCTGTTGGTCAGGAAGCTACCGATCTTAAATCGTCTACTTTTCGTCCTACCGAGCAATTGGCCGAGTCGGGGCGAGGGCAAAATCGTCGCCTACCGGATGAGCGCCCTAACGATGATGTTGAGCGCGACCGTGTTGAGCGCGGCGCCCAAAGTGGTGATCAGGCGGTGCAAGATGCGGCAGTAAAGCGTCGTGCCGAACAAGAGCGTCAGCAAGCTGAGCGCGACCAAATTCAGGAATTGTCTGCTCGTGACCGCGAAGTACGTGCTCACGAGCAGGCGCATGCGGCGGTGGCTGGCCAGTACGGTAGTAGCCCGACATACTCTTTTGTGCGCGGCCCGGATGGTGTGAGTTACGCGGTGGGTGGCGAGGNNTCCTCGCCTATCCCGGGCGATCCGGAGGCGACTTTGCGCAAGGCGCAACAATTGCGTCGCGCTGCTAATGCTCCTGCTGATCCCTCCTCTCAGGATAGCAGCGTGGCTGCACAGGCTGCACAGATGGAGCAGCAGGCACGTGCTGAGCTGCGTGAGCAGCAGTCGATAGAGTCAGAGCAGCGCCGTGAGGGTGTTGCGCCGGAACAGCAAGTTCAAACCGCTGAAGCGAATGAACCGGCGCAAGATGACACGCGTGCACAAGAAAACTCTGAGAGCGAAAAGCAGCGCTTGGCGCAAGAAGAGGAGCGGCTACAGGCGGATCAGGAGCGCTTTGAGGCTGAGCAGCGTTTATTAGATCAGCGGCAGGCGCGTGCGGA
>DQHS01000141.1 GCA_003524365.1 Cellvibrio sp.
CTTGATCGCGCGGATGGCGTCGTCGTTACCTGGGATCACGTAGTCAACGCCTTCAGGATTGCTGTTGGTATCAACGATACCGATAACAGGAATACCGAGCTTGTTAGCTTCTTGAATCGCAATACGCTCGTGGTCTACGTCGATTACAAACAATGCATCAGGCAAGCCAGCAATGTTTTTGATACCACCGATAGAACGTTCCAGTTTTTCCATATCGCGGGTACGCATCAAAGCTTCTTTTTTGGTCAGCTTGGTGAAGGTACCGTCCTGGCTTTGTACAGTCAGTTCTGCCAAGCGACGGATAGAGGCGCGGATGGTTTTGTAGTTGGTCAACATACCACCCAACCAACGATGGCTTACGAAAGGCTGGCCAGCACGTTCAGCCTGCTCTTTGATAATTTTTTGCGCAGCGCGCTTGGTACCAACAAACAGAATTTTTTTCTTTTGCGAAGCCATTTGCTGCACCAAAGCCAAAGCTTCGTTGAATGCAGGAACGGTGTGCTCAAGGTTGATAATATGAATCTTGTTACGTGCACCGAAGATGTATTTACCCATCTTTGGGTTCCAGTAACGGGTTTGGTGACCAAAGTGGACACCGGCAGACAACATGTCGCGCATGCTAACTTGCATAATGATTTTCCTGTGTATTGGGTTAGGCCTCTATATACCCCGCTAACCAACCATCATGTTCGCCAAAGCGAGCATTGGGCACCCAGGTTTTGCGTGTCGGTATATATGTGACGTTGGTAAATTAGGTTAAAAAACAGAGTTCTCCATTGGTTTAAGTTGGACTTACCCCAAAAAGAGGCGCGCTTTATACCACATAAATCCTGCCGGAGAAACCAAAAGCGTGGTTTAGAGTGGATTTTAGCAGTGTAAGAAATTGCTTAGACTCTAGGCTGACATCGACACAACTTGTATACTAGTAAGATTAAATCTCCTTAAACCGTTTTCCAGAGAGTCCGCAATGAAAGAAACCTGGCGTTGGTTTGGCCCTAAAGACACAGTGAGCCTGGAAAATATCGCGCAAGCGGGAGCGACCGGCATAGTGACCTCCCTACACCATGTTCCGACCGGGGCTGTTTGGCCGATGGCTGACATCCTTGAGCGTAAACGCTTAATCGAGGCCGGCGGCCTTGAATGGGCAGTGATCGAGAGCATTCCGCTTCATAACGATATCAAAAACCGCACCGGCGATTTCCAGCGCTATATCGACAACTATAAAGAGTCGATTCGCAACGTTGGCGCCGCAGGCGTTCGCGATGTCTGCTACAACTTTATGCCCGTGGTGGATTGGACCCGCACCAACCTCAACTACACATTGCCCAATAATTCCCGCGCTTTACGTTTTGAGATGAGCGATTTCGCCGCTTACGATGCGTATATCCTTAAACGTCCCGGTGCCGAACAATCCTATCGCCCGGACGTGCTTGCCAAAGCCAAGGCACGTTTGGACGTAATGAGCGACGAAGAAAAAATCCTGCTGGAGAAAAATATCATCGCCGGTTTGCCGGGCGGTGAAGGATCTTATGATCGCGACGGCATCCGCGCGGCTATCGACTTGTTTATCCAAATGGGCGATGAAGGTATGCGCGCCAACCTGTTTGCCTTCCTGCGCGAAATCATTCCAGTCGCCGAAGAAGCGGGCGTGCGTATGTGCATCCACCCCGATGACCCGCCCTTCTCCCTATTCGGACTGCCGCGTGTAGTATCAACTGCCGATGATGCACGTGCGCTGCTCAATGCCATTCCCAGCCCCGCGAATGGCCTGACGCTTTGTGCCGGTTCCTACGGCGCGCGTTGCGATAACGATCTGGTCGCTATGGCTCGCGAGTTCGGCGAGCGTATTTACTTTGTGCACCTGCGCAATATCAAGCGCGAGGAAGATGGTTCTTTCTTTGAGTCAGATCATCTCGATGGCGACAACGACATGGTCGGTTTAATAGATGCATTGCTGGATGAAGAGGAGCGTCGCAAACGCAACCACATCAACCTTCCTGCTATCGCCATGCGCCCCGATCATGGTCATCTGATGGGTGATGAAATTGGCAAACCCGGTATCAACCCTGGCTATTCCTACGCGGGCAGGATGAAAGGTTTGGCGGAGTTGCGGGGAGTGATTCATACCTTGACCAGCTTGCGCGCGCGAGTCGCACAGTAAATAAGAGTATTGACGGAAACGGGAGAGATCCCGTATTCCGCTGGGCTTCATAGCGGGCTACGAGTTCTGGCTATTGCAGCAATAAAGGATTGATCTTGGTCAAACGGGCACAGAATCGTTTAGAATGCGGCATCTTTTTAATCCCCAGCCGAGATTGCCCGAATTCATGTCAGTCACTATTAAAACTCCGGAAGAAATCGAGAAAATGCGCATCGCTGGCCGTATGGCTGCCGAAGTGCTGGAAATGATTGGTCAATATGTCCAACCGGGCGTAACCACCGAAGAACTGGATAAGCTCTGCCACGACCATATCGTGAATGTGCAAAAAGCCATTCCAGCCTGTCTCGGTTATCGTGGCTTCCCAAAATCGATTTGCACCTCAGTCAATCAAGTGGTCTGCCACGGAATCCCCTCTGATAAAAAAGTGCTCAAGACCGGTGATATTATCAACATTGATGTGACCGTGATTTACGAGGGCTATCACGGTGACACCAGTGCCATGTATTTTGTTGGTCCTCCTGCACCACACGCCGAGCGTCTGGTTAATATCACGCAAGAATGCATGTACAAAGCCATTAAGCTGGTGAAGCCTGGTTGTCGTCTGGGTGATATCGGCCACGTCATCCAACAGCATGCCGAAGGCGCCTACTACTCGGTAGTGCGCGAATATTGCGGCCATGGAATTGGTAAGGTATTCCATGAAGATCCGCAAATCCTGCACTACGGTCGCCCCGGCACCGGCATGGAATTAAAAGAAGGCATGGCCTTTACCATCGAGCCTATGATTAACGCGGGCAAACCACAAACCAAATTAAAAAGTGATGGCTGGACAGTGGAAACAAAAGACGGCCGCCTATCTGCGCAATGGGAGCACACCATGGTGGTCACCAAAGACGGCGTTGAAGTGTTAACTGCTCGCGCTGGCGAAGTGTTTTAATCCATGAGCCTACCTGATTTTTTAAAGCGGGTTTTTAATAAACCGGCACCAACTGCGGCACCCGCGCAGCCGGTAGCACTGCAAGAACCCAGCAAGCCCGTATCGATTAATGCGGTGCCCTATTTTGAGCGGCCCCTGTTTTTCTTTGATCAGAGCCGCTTTCGGCGCGCGCTGGGCGAACAGCCGATCATCACCGTTTTTAAAGACGCTATTCACGCCGCTGGCACTCAAGCAAATCGCCGTTTTATTGAAGGCGAAGACATTCGCACCCTGATTTATGAACGCGCCCTCTTTGTGGATTGTGTTTTACATTACGCCTGGTACCAATTTGCCTGGCCGGAAAGCATCAGTCTGGAAGCCGTTGGTGGTTATGGGCGCGGGGAGTTGCATCCCGGCTCCGATATCGATCTGTTAATTTTGCATCGCCCCGAAATATTTGAAAGCTGCAAAGATAATATCGAAAAATTCCTCACACTCTTATGGGATATTGGCCTAGAAATCGGCAGCAGCGTACGCACCGTCAATCAAACCATTGACATCGCACGCACCGATATCACCGTCGCCACCAACATTATGGAATCGCGCACGCTGGTGGGCGATTCATCTCTACGTTACGAATTACTGCAAGCATCAACACCCGATAAGATTTGGCCAATTGAAGAATTTTTCCGCGCAAAATATCAGGAACAATTGGATCGCCACAAAAAATTTAACGATACCGAATACAACCTGGAACCCAATATTAAAAATGCCCCCGGCGGCCTGCGCGATATCCAAACCATCAATTGGGTTACCAAGCGCTATTTTGGTGTGCGCACCATTAAACAACTGGAAGGCAAAGGCTTTTTTACCGACGAAGAGTTTTCCCTGCTCAACTCCGGCGAAGAATATTTGTGGCGCGTGCGCTATGCACTACACATGATCGCCAAACGACCAGAAGAGCGTTTGCTGTTTGATTACCAGCGCGAGATTGCTAAATCCTTTGGCTATTCCGACGGTAAGGAAGGGCTGGCGGTAGAGCAGTTTATGCACAAGTACTATCGCACTGTGCTGGCTTTACGTGAGCTTAATGATGTCGTGCTGCAATTTTTATCTGAAGCTATTTTGCAAAAAGGCAAAACCAAAAGCGTTGTCTCGATCAACGAACGCTTCCAGTTGCGCGACAATTATATCGAAGCAACACACACCTATGTATTTGAAGAGAACCCTTCAGCGCTGTTGGAAATGTTTGTGCTTATGGCGCAAAACCCGCAGATCGAAGGTGTGCGCGCATCCACTATTCGCTGGATTCGCGAGAGCCGTCATCTAATCGACGATAACTTCCGCTCCAATCCAAAAAACACCCAGCTTTTTATCAAATTATTGCAGCAGCCCGCCGGTTTGGTCGAACAATTAAAACGCATGTCGCGCTACGGTATTCTGGGTTTGTATTTACCCGAGTTTGGTTTGGTTACCGGCCAAATGCAGCATGATTTATTTCATATCTACACCGTGGATGCACACACGCTGAAAGTGGTGCAAAACATGTGTAACTTCCTGTTGCCATCTGCGAAAGAAGATTTCCCGGTTGCCGCAACGATTATGAATCGCCTGCCAAAACTGGAGCTGCTGTATATCGCCGGTTTATATCACGATATAGGCAAAGGCCGCGGCGGTGATCACTCAACATTAGGTGCGGTAGACGCTGAAGAGTTTTGTGTGCGCCACGGCATATCGCCGCGTGAAACACGCCTGATTTGTTGGCTGGTTGAAAAACATTTGCTGATGTCACAAGTATCACAAAAGCAGGACATTTCCGATCCCGAGGTAATCCATAATTTTGCACTCACCGTCGGTGACCAATTACATTTGGATTATCTGTACTGCCTCACAGTCGCTGACATTAACGGTACCAACAAAGAATTGTGGAATACCTGGCGCGCGAGTTTAATGCGCAACTTATATTTGGATACCCGCCGCGCATTGCGTCGCGGCCTGGAAAACAATGTCGACAAACAGGATCTGATCGATGAAACGCAACAGGCCGCCATTCGCAAGCTTGCACGCAAAGGTTTAAGTAAAGAACAAGTGCTCGCGCTATGGGGCGATATGGGCGACGATTATTTTCTGCGTGAAAACTTTGTCGATATCGCCTGGCACACTGAGGCTATTGCTGCGCGCAAGGATGACAAACCTCTGGTGTTGATCAAAAAAACCAGCAGCAAAGAATTGGCTGGTGCAACACAGATTTTTATTTACAGCAAGAATCAAAAAAATGTGTTTGTTGCCGCCGCCACTGCCTTGAGCAACTCCAACCTCAGCATTCAAGATGCGAAAATTTACAGTTCCAAATCCGGCTATACCATTGATACCTTTTTTGTGCTCAATGAAAATGGCCAGCCACTAGGCAACAATGCCACTTTGCTTAAGAAGATCCAGCAGGCACTGATCGATGAACTCAGCCTGGTGGATGACAACTACCGCGAAGTTATCGGCCGTCGCACACCGCGCCGCCTGAAATATTTTGCATCGCCGACACGCACCACACTCAACACCGATACGATCCGCAATTGCAGCGTATTGGAAGTGATCAGCCCGGATCGCCCCGGCCTGCTCGCCTGTATTGGCCATGTATTTATGGATTTTGACATTCAACTGCTTAATGCCCGAATCGCCACCTTGGGCGAGCGCATAGAAGACATATTCTTTATCGTGGACAGCGAAGGAAAACCCTTGAGCGATCCCGAATTTTGCGAAAAATTACAACAGCAAATCTGCGAGCAATTGGATAAACGCGTCGATAAACTTTAATTTATTTTGACAATTAATTATGAATCCGGATTTAAACCAGTTACATCCCTACCCGTTTGAAAAGCTCGCCGCCCTCAAGGCGGCTGTTTCCGCACCTGCACAGCTCACCGACATTATGCTGTCCATCGGCGAACCCAAGCATGCTCCCCCGGCGTTTGTACTTGAAACCCTGGTGAACAATCTCGGTAAATTATCCAACTACCCAACCACCAAAGGCTTACCAGAACTGCGCGAAGTTATCGCTAAGTGGGCAAGCAAACGCTTTCATTTGAACACCGACACTTTTACTGCAGACAAACACATTCTGCCAGTAAATGGTACTCGCGAAGCACTCTTTGCATTTGCGCAGGCGGTTGTTGACCGCAGCAAACCAAATCCACTCATTGTATCGCCTAACCCTTTCTATCAAATTTATGAAGGTGCGGCGATTTTATCTGGTGCAGAACCTTACTTTTTAAACTGCACACCAGAGAACAATTTTATTCCCGATTTTGCAGCAGTACCCGCAGCAATCTGGGAGCGTTGCCAATTATTATTCATTTGCTCGCCCGGCAATCCAACCGGTGCCGTCATGAGCAACGCGCAACTAAAACAATTGATTGCTCTCGCTGATCAGTATGATTTTGTTATCGCCTCGGATGTGTGCTACTCCGAATTATATTTTGATGAACAAAACCCGCCAGTAGGTTTACTGCAAGCCTGCGCAGAATTAGATCGCGATGACTTTGCCCGCTGCGTGGTATTTCACAGCCTGTCCAAACGCTCCAATTTACCGGGCCTGCGCTCAGGTTTTGTGGGGGGTGACGCAAAAATTCTGGAAAAGTTTTTACTCTATCGCACCTATCACGGCTGTGCCATGCCCGTACCAACGCAATTAGCGAGCGTTGCCGCTTGGCAAGATGAAAGCCACGTGATCGACAACCGCGAAGCTTATCGTCAAAAGTTCGATGCGGTGTTAGCGATATTAGATGGCGTGCTGGATGTAGCAAAACCCGATGCCAGTTTTTATCTGTGGCCTAAAACGCCCATTAACGGCGAAGATTTTGCGCAGCAATTATTTGCGAGGCAGAAAGTCACTGTATTACCTGGTAGTTATTTAGCGCGCGTAGCCGATGGAGCTAACCCCGGTGAAAATTATGTGCGCCTTGCGCTGGTTGCACCACTGGCAGAATGTATTGAAGCTGCAACGCGGATTAAAACGTTCGTACAATCGCTATGAGTGAAAGCAAAAACCTGACGAAGACGGAGCGGGTAAAATTTATTTTGCACAAGCTGCAAAGCCTTTACCCCAATCCACCGATTCCGTTACACCACAAAGATGCTTACACACTCTTAATTGCTGTACTACTCTCGGCCCAGTGTACGGATGAGCGTGTCAACACAGTAACACCTGCGCTCTTTGCGTTAGCGGATAACCCATTCGATATGGCAAAAGTACCGATCGAAAAAATTCAGGCAATTATTCGCCCCTGCGGTTTATCGCCACAAAAATCCAGAGCGATTTCGGTGTTATCGCAAATATTGGTTGATGAACACCAAGGTCAGGTTCCCGCCGATTGGGATGCACTTGAACGCCTACCGGGTGTAGGCCATAAAACCGCAAGTGTAGTGATGAGTCAGGCGTTTGGTCATCCAGCGTTTGCAGTGGACACCCACATCCATCGTCTCGCCCAGCGCTGGGGTTTAACGAACGGTAAAAATGTGGTGCAGACTGAAAAAGATTTAAAACGCCTTTTTCCTCAAGAAACATGGAATGCATTGCACTTACAAATTATTTATTACGGACGCGAATATTGTTCGGCACGCGGTTGCAATGGCACTGCCTGTGAAATTTGCAGAACTTGTTATCCGAATCGCACGAAACCCAAGATTGTATTGAAACCATAACCCCACCCTAACCCTCCCCTTAACAAAGGGAGGGAACAAATCCGACTCCGCATTAAGTAGGGAGTAAAGCTCCTCCCCATGACAAGGGGGAGGTTGAGAGGGGGTAAAAAATATAGGTGGAAGAATATGACAACTCTATACGGCATCAAAAACTGCGATACAGTAAAAAAAGCTCGCACTTGGCTTGAACAAAATAAGGTGGATTATCACTTTCACGATTTTCGTGCAGATGGCCTCAGCGCCGCACAAGTAAAAATCTGGATTGCAGAAAACGGTTTGGAAACCCTCGTCAATAAACGCAGCACTACCTGGAAAGAATTGGACGAAGCAACCAAAACCCATTTTGACGAAAGCAATGCGGCAACTGTTATCAGTGAAAATCCAACATTAATAAAGCGCCCATTACTCGATACCGGCAAACAAAAATACGTCGGTTTCAAAGACACTGAATACACCAAGATTTTTAATTAATTATTTGTAATTTCCTTAGGACACGTTATGACTCAACTCTACGCACTCGGTTTAGGTATAGGCACACAAAACGCAAAAGGTGAATGGCTGGAGGTGTTTTATGCACATCCCGTCTTGAATCCAACAGAAGCCAGTGCGCGAGCTATTGCCAATATTGTTGGTTACACCGAAGGCAACCAAGCCATCGCCTTAAGCAATAATCAAGCAAGCGAAATTGCACAGGCGCTGACAATTGCTGGCGATACTGCGCAAGCTGAAATCGCCAAAGCACTGGTTAATAGTAAACGCCCGCTGGTTGCCACATTGCTCGCCACAGATACCAATCCTGCATCGGTACCGGAAGGCTATTTGAAATTGCATTTGTTATCGCACCGCTTGGTTAAACCCCATAATACTGTGCTCGCTGGTATTTTCGGTGTATTGCCCAATGTTGCTTGGACCAATCAAGGTGCAATCGATGTCAACGAACTGCCCGCTCGTCAGTTGCAAGCACGTTTGAATGGCGAGGAGTTGGAAGTATCCTGCGTTGATAAATTCCCCAAGATGACCAACTACGTGGTACCGAAAGGTGTGCGTGTTGCGCACACTGCACGCGTGCGTTTGGGTGCATATCTAGGCGAAGGCACAACTATCATGCATGAGGGTTTTGTTAACTTTAACGCGGGCACCGAAGGCCCGGCGATGATCGAAGGTCGCATCTCCGCAGGTGTATTTGTAGGTGCTGGTTCCGATCTGGGTGGCGGCAGCTCCACTATGGGTACCCTCTCCGGTGGTGGCAATATCGTGATCTCCGTCGGCAAAGAATCCTTAATTGGCGCTAATGCTGGCATCGGTATTCCATTGGGCGACCGCTGCAAAGTAGAATCCGGCCTCTACATCACCGCCGGAACCAAAGTCGTAGTATTGGATGATGCAGGCAGCGAAGTCAAAACCCTGAAAGCCCGTGAACTTGCTGGCGTTTCTGATTTGGTTTTCCGCCGCAATTCCATTACCGGACGAGTTGAAGTGGTAACCAATAAAAGTGCGCTGCAATTAAATACTGCATTGCACAAGAATTAATTACTTTTTGAATTATTTACGTAGGGGCGCAATTTATTGCGCCC
>DQHS01000003.1 GCA_003524365.1 Cellvibrio sp.
TCGATAAACCATCATCCATGGTAAAACGCTCGCGGCTCCAATCTACAGAAGAGCCCAAACGGCGAATCTGGCGAGTGATAGTGCCGCCTGATTGCTCTTTCCATTCCCACACTTTTTCAAGGAATTTTTCGCGGCCAAGATCGTGACGGCTCACACCCTGCGCAGCAAGCTGGCGCTCTACAACCATTTGTGTGGCGATACCGGCGTGGTCGGTGCCTACTTGCCACAAAGTATCGTCGCCTTTCATACGGCGATAGCGAATCATGGTATCCATCACCGCATTATTAAATCCGTGCCCCATGTGCAAACTGCCGGTGACATTGGGTGGTGGGATCATCATGCAATAGGGCGTGCCGTTACCGGCGGGCTTGAAATAGCCTTTTTCTTCCCAGGTTTGATACCACTGGCGTTCAATAGCGTGAGGTTCGTAGGTTTTTTCCATGGCAATAACAGACTCTTGCGAATGCCGCAGCGCGGCTGATCAATAGGCGTAAAATCAGGCTGACGATTATACAGTCTGGCGCTGGTATGGCCTAGTCGAACCTCTGATAGGTTAGAATAATCACCTACAACTTTCTCAATAGTCTTGGGTTGCTTATGACCGATTCAGCAATACAAAATTCTTCTATAGATGCAGTGATAACTTGGGTTGATGGTGCTGACCCTGCTCATAAAGAAAAACTTGAGAATTATATTTTGAGCATTGGTGGGCAACGGCCTAGGGCCGCAGGTGCAGCACGTTTTCATAGTCTCAATGAAATTGAATATTGTGTGGTATCGCTACTTAAATTCGCACCGTGGATAGGAACTATATATGTGGTGAGTGATGATCAGGCTCCTGGTTTTATTAAAAAACTTGCTGGTACAAAGTATGAGTCGCGCGTGAAAGTAATTGATCACCGCACAATTTTTGCAGGGTATGAAGATTGTCTTCCGTCATTTAGTAGTATGTCGATTGCGAGTTTGCTGTGGCGAATCCCGGATTTAGCAGAGCGCTTTATATTTTTGAATGATGATTTTTCTTTAATTCGTCCGTTGTCTCCTGACGCATTTTATCGGGATGGAAAAGTAGTTTTGCGTGGTTCGTGGAAGGTTCAAACTGAGCGAAGAGTAATAAAAAAAATAGTGCGCTGGTTTAAAGGATGTTTTGGCTTGGAGGAAAAAGATAATTCTAATTCTCGGGTGCGGTTTATCGGTGTTCAAGAAAACAGCGCAAGAATGTTTGGTTACATGGAGAATGTATTTCAGTTAGAGCATAATCCTCATCCTTGGCTGAAATCAGTGTGGCGTGACTATTGTGAACGAAATCCGGATTCCTTGAGGGCTAATATTAGCTTCCGCTTACGTTCGGCGCTGCAATTTGTGCCGGAGGGCTTCAGTGCGCACTGTCTATTAAAAATGGAGATGGCAATAGTGGATAATCAGCTGAGGACATTGCAAATTAAGCCTGGTGATCAGGCTTTGATACGAATAAGAGCTAAGCTCGCTCAGGCGGAGCGTGACGAGTCCTACGTGTTTGCATGCTTTCAGAGCCTCGAAAACGCACCGCCAGAGGCTTTGACCTTAATTCTCGGCTGGCTTGATAGGCGCATTGGTGATCTAGATCATTTCTTGGAGCATGAAACAGATAGCTGTCGATAATTAACTCGTAGAGAAGTGTTAAATTTACTCTGCGCCAAAAGTGCTTTTGGGTTTTGATAAGACCATCATGGTTTGGAATAAATAGCGTAGAGCTTTTCTAGTTCTAATGCGCAGTTTCTTATTTGGAATTTGCTTTTTATTAATTCCTGTTGATTGTTAATGATCCCTAAATAGTTTTCTGGAGTGTCGAGTATGTCGGTCAGTATACTCGTTAGTGCATTGCTATCTTTCTCAGCAAAAGTAAAGCAAGTTTCTCTGTCTATTAGATTATCGCCAACCCCCCCAGACGATGAGCTAACCACAAACACGCCACTCGCCTGTGCCTCAAGAATAGATATTGGCAAGCCTTCTGCGTCACCACTATTCGCTGTAATGCTCGGCAAGCAAAATATTTTGCAATTATCGATTTGTTCTTTGACTTGAGCACTGGTTAGCGCACCGGTGAAGGTGACATCAGCTAAATTCAATTGCTTCACTTGGCTGAGTAATTGTTCTTCCATTCCACCTTTGCCAACAATTACTAGTTCGGCATCTGGAATGGTCTTTTTGACTTTCGCAAAGGCCTCAATAAGATATTTAGCCCCCTTCTTTTCCACAAGGCGACCAACATAAAGAATGCGATTTTTACGCTCTAAAATTGGAATTGACCCTGGAGTAAAATCTTCGGAGTTTACTCCTATATAGCTCACAGTAATCTTGTCGGCAGGAATACCAAACTGAATCGCGCGTTCCTTAATCGCACTGGATACTGCAAGAAAATGCACGTTAGGCTCTAGGGCAAGTTGTAACAATTGTTGGGGATACTTACGTTTTCTACGGCCACGCTTCCCCGATTCCCACCATTCTTTATAAATACTGATATCAAAGCCGTGCAGTGTCACAAGCATAGGTAAATTCAATGCTTTTGCGTAAGGCCAAATATCAATCGCTGATGTGCCAAAGTGTGCGTGAACCAGATCTGCATTGATATCTTTTAGTGTATTGATGCCAGCGGGATCAGCTTTATTGAGCCAGCGATAAACCATATAAAGCAAGCGGCGTGGTATAGAGCTACCCTCGGGCAACAGCAGTTGCGACTCAATCATCGAGAAATCAAGACTGCGGTTGAGATATTTATGCCCAATAAGTATTGGTCGCCAGGATTTGAGTGCAAGAGTCTGTTGCTTGATAAATGTCTCAGAGTAGGACAGTAAGCCATCTTGATAAACAATTACTTTTTTGCTCATAAGTATTCTTTAGGTGTTAGATCTTGCTTGAAGTTGGTTATATCTACAGGGTAGATCGCGGCGACTAAAAGCTACACTCGTCACCCCAAAGTGGCAAGTTAATTGTGGATTCTGAGGGTTTTATCGGGATTGCTTTTTATGTTTGTAGGTATAAAATACAGGCGTAAATTTAGTGGGCTGTTAAAAAAGGACAATAACAAGAATAGTTAACACTTTTTTGATGTACGAAAATGAAGTGCTAAAGGATTATAACTATGGCGACGCCTTGGTTAAGTGTTTTAATTCCCGTATATAACGTCAAGGATTATCTTGATGATTGCTTTCAATCTGTTATTTCGCAGTGCGATGAGAATATAGAAATCATAGCATTGGATGACCAGTCAACCGATGGCTCATTTGAATATCTACAGGCACTCGCTGCAAAAACCTCCCATTCCATAAAAATTCTACAACATACACATAATCGTGGCCTGAGTGCCGCGCGTAATTCGCTTGTGGCTGCGGCCACGGGTGAATATGTATGGTTTTTGGACTCCGACGACGCATTAGTTGATGGAGCTATTGACCAGCTTAGAGATATCGTCAATCGTCACTCGCCAGATTTGGTGATGTGTGATTATCAGATATGGCGTCCAGGCGTTACTGTTAATTCTCACAGACACAAAAAAGAGTCGCATATCACAACTTTTGGTGGCTACACAAATTGTTTGTTACAAGATCCTGAAGCTCTGTTTAAAGGGCTATATAAAAAGGGGAAGTTGCATACATGGTCAAAGGTGTCAAAACGTAATTTGTGGTTGCAGGGCCTGCAGTTTCCGGAGGCTAAATATTTTGAGGATATGGTGACTACCCCGCGTCTTGCGTTGGCTGTACAAAATTATTACTACTGCCCACAAGTGTGGGTTCGCTATCGCCAGCGCGAGGGAAGTATTCTTGCATCGTTCACGTTTAAAAAAGTGGATGACATGATGTCTGGAGTGGATGGTGTATGGGCATTGTGGTCTAAAAAATTGCCAAAAATGAAAGTAGCTACCCGTTATTTCTTTGTGCGCTTTTGCGTCCGAAATTACGTTTCCGCAATAAAAGAAAGTCAACGCATTGACAAAGAAATTACCTTGGATAAAGCAGCTTATCGGTCCCGCCTCTACCATAATATTGGTATGGGCAGAAAGGGATTGGTTAAATATTACCTGCTTAACGGCGATTTTTTTCGCCTGCTAAAGGCATTGAAAGTGCTGCAATAATGCAGCACCGCTTTTCCTGTGTGCAGCGAGAGAAGGAGTTATCTAGATGAACAGTTTTTTGTTTCTACTGGCTCGGTTGTAGTTTTTTATCTATCAACAATTCTTCTTTCGAATTTGACGGAAAATATTTCCCCCTTATATTCATAAAAGGCGTTTCTACAAAAAAGTAGAGCGCCCAGCCGCAAAAAATACTCGCCGCCATAATGATCGCCACGCCGAGCCAATCATTAATATTAATTCCATATTCTGTTAGCGGTGCTTTCAATACCTGAAATATGGGTTTGTGAATTAAATAAATCGCATAAGACCAAAGTGCTATGCTGGCAGCACCGGGGATTCGTATGCGATGTAACACTGAGTTGGGGCTGAGTGCGGCGAGTACCAGAATGGCAAAGCTGATGGCTAATAATGAATAGCCAGTGCTGGTGACTAACAATGAGGTGCCATAAGGGTAATGATAATAAACATAAAACATTGCACTCACACTTGCCAATCCAATAATTAACAGGAGATTGCCTCTGCGTAATATTCTTGTGTAAGTGTCCGGGTGGAAATTTTTAAGCAATGCAATCGCAACGCCGGGAAGTAATTCATCAAAACGGGTAAAACTGGAGTAGTAGATGTGTTCCATAAATGATTGCATGGGGATCGTTGCTTCGCCGTGCGCATACCAGTTAAATCCACGCAGAAACATAGCGAATAACATAGCGCAAACAATTGCTATCCAGCCAAGCATGATGGATCGTTTGGTATAAGCAATCAGTAGGGCGATAACAGGAAAAATTAAATAAAACTGCTCTTCAATACAGAGCGACCAGGAATGCGTAAAGGTTTCGCCAGCGCGCATATCCAGATTTTGGGTAAAGGTGAGAAATGACCAGAGGGGCGCAGTGGCGGTGCCGTTCAATGCGACCGGAAAAATAAAATAGAGTACAAGTACAAAATAATAATTGGGCAGCGTGCGCAGAAAGCGGCGAATATAAAAAAGTTTGAGCGAAAAATCCTGCCTTTTGGCGAAGGCTGACAGAATCTGGTTGCCAATCAAATAACCGCTCAATACAAAAAATAGATCGACACCCGTCCAGCCCAATTGGCTCATAAACCCAAAGACGTTTTCCTTACTGACCACTACTTGGTAGTGATAGATCAACACGATAATAATGGCAATAGCGCGAAGAGTATCCAGTCCGTAAAGGCGATTATTGTTATGTGTTTCCATGGGGTGATGCATGTGTCTCCCTGATATGTTTAATGTGTTAGTTGTGTGAATTGCGGTAGAAGTGATGGGGACTTGTGGCCGGTGAGTTGGAGAACAGCGGCAGGGCGGTATTATCACTGTTCTGCGCGCATAAGTTCAATCAATCGCTCAATTCGTTCATTGGAAAGTTGGCGGTAATCCGGGTAGGGGGCAACTATCAGGTGGAATTCTTTGTTAATGGCGAAATAGGGATTCAGCCAAACTAATGCGGGCAAATCCAAATGAGCTGCGTAGGTTTTTCCAGCGATGATATGAATGGTTGTGTTATCTCTATCAAACTGCGGAGCATTGAATAGTAGCGCTTCTTTGGAGTGGGATTGAAAAAGCTCAAGGTCGCGATAGCTTTGCCATGTATCAGGTAAATCGTTGCGGCCTCGTAATTTATACCAATCGAACAACAACTTGGCGTAAACATTAAATACTTTACGCCAGTGGTTGCTGGTGTGCTTCACAATATGCGCAAGCTCGCCCATCGCCAGACCGCGTAGTTCGCTCATGACTGGATAGTCATCAATCGGCGGGCGATTGGCGATGTAGAAGTTGACGCTGCTGGTTGGTGAGCCTAAGCCACAAAGTTGCATATCAATTAATGACAATAAATTTGCTAATCGGTGAAGCTTTTGAGCTTATTGATTTGCAGTGACAAAATATTGCCTGCAGTATCTATGGTGTAAGTGGTGGTTTCATCAATGACACTACTCGATGTGTCGATAGTTTGTGTGCGGATGATGAAGTTTAATTTCCCATCCCCTGCATTTTCAGTACGCCAGCTGCCCTGAGCAAGATTAATATTGTTATCGCAGGTAAAACTGGGGATTGAGTCGTTATCGCCTAATTTTACTTGGGTCGGCAGGTGATAGGGGGAAGAGGATACACAATTTATTGTTGGTCCCATTCCACTGCGGCTTACAAATGTTTTAAAGGAAATTAGATTTTTCGTTGCAGTATCTATATTAAAAGTTGTTTCCCATTTGGGAGCAGAGATATTGCCGCTGCCGAAGCGCGAATGGCTATAGGTGAAATAACGATATTGCGGGGTTACCATCACACCATTAACGACTATTTCCGGCTGGTTTTCAAATTTAATATAGCCATATTCAGAAGTCTCCTTATCTACCAATTCAGAAGAGTACAAAGTTCCTTGTGTTAGGCTGGTAATTTTCTCAAGACTAAAATTTGTGTCTTTGATGTCATCTTTCTGGTCCGCTTTGTCGTTGCCGCCACAACTCAAAAGCAACAAGAACATTACCAATACACTTTTATTCATGTTATTTCTCCATGTGATAATTAAATAGCGTGAAAATATACACTTTGATCCGATGGTTTAGCAAGGAACTGCGAGTGCAGGTGACTGATTTGCAGACTAACTAATATTCCTACCATAAATCCCTTGAATGATATTTTTATGATAGCGGCCAAGCGGAGATGCCAATGCTTTTTGCACTATCTCCATATTAGGGGTTTTGGAGTGGCAGGTTTTAAAAATATCCGTCACTGACGGAAAATCTTCTGTTGTCTTTATCAAAACAATATTGCCGCCAGCGGTTATTTCGCCGGTTTTTATTACGCGAGCGTAAGCGCCTGTACGTGCAGCCTGCACAAAGTCTTTGATGAAAGCAGGGTTGCCCATGCGGGTGGCAAGTTTAAAGCAAGGTGTGCGCGGTGCGGATATTTCGATGATCACATCGCCAATCTGTAACCTGTCGCCAATCATTAGTGGCGCATCGCCAAAACTGGATAGCGTCAGATTCTCGCCAAAAATTCCCGGCGAAAGCGTCTTCCCCAAGCGCTCCGACCACCAGTCATAATCTTCCTGGCTGTAAAGATAAAGCGCTTGATCAAGCCCGCCATGAACGCTGGTGTCGACTATAGCGTCGCCCTCAAGTCCTAGCTCAGTCACTACAACTGCAGTCGAAACCGGTTTTTTGATAATGCCGGTTTGCACCTGGCCATTAGGCGTATCCAATGTCTCTTGCTGACCGATATTGATGGAGATAAGTTTCATGGTGATTTTCCTGATTGATATTGACTGCTGATCGATGGGGCGCTATTGATGATAAACATCGTAGATACCAGCATATTCAATGCCTTGGCAATACGCCTTTTGACCTAATGATTAAATGCATTAAAAAATGCTTTGTTATTTATATTGGCATGGTTAGATCGCGGAACATATGTGGAGTCAGGTAATCCTAATTAATAATGGTCCCCATGAGNNCATTTATGGTTTGCTACAGAAGCAAAAGAAGCTGCACGTTTTTACTGCTCGGTTTTCCCTGACTCGAAAGTTCTCAGTATTACCAAGCTTCACGACACTCCCTCGGGAGAATGTGATGTGGTTTCATTTTCCCTTTCAGGACAGTCGTTTATGGCGATTAGCGCTGGCCCTCTGTTTAAGTTTAATGAATCGATTTCCTTTATCGTCAATTGCGATACTCAAGAAGAGATCAATCATTACTGGGAGCAACTTTCTGCGGTGCCAGAAGCCGAGCAATGTGGTTGGTTGAAAGATCAATATGGTCTGTCATGGCAGGTGGTCCCAACGGTACTGGACGAGATGATGCAGGATGAAGATCCCGAAAAAGTTGCCCGAATTACCGAAGCATTTCTTAAAATGAAGAAATTTGATCTTGCTGCTTTGCATGCGGCATATAACAAAAAATAGATAGCATATTGAAAAATGTTTTTGATATTTACGGCTTTTTAGTAAAGGAGTTCAATATGGAAACGCAAAAATTACATCGCGGACGGTTAATAGACCACATCCAACTAGTGGTAAAAGATCTCGCCGCCTCTCAAAAATTTTACACCGCTGTATTTGACGCGCTGGATATTCCACTAGGCGGTTCTGGCGAAGGATTCTTTTGGGCAGACGAACTATTTGTATCCACTCCCGAAAGCGACGCTGCACAAGGCATATTGACGGGGCGCCATCACTTGGCGTTTCAGGCACGAGACGAAGCTATGGTCGATGCGTTTTACAAGGCAGCTTTGGCGAATGGCGGAAAAGATAATGGCAAGCCAGACGAACGCGATTATCACCCCGGCTATTACGCGGCTTTTGTGCTAGATCCTGATGGCAACAATATTGAAGCGGTTTACCACGGTATAGCTAAGCGTAGTGCACCTTCTGTCACGGTTGTGTTTTAGTTGGGCTGATTGTTTTGCGCAATGATTAATAAGAAGAGTTCGGTGTGCTGTCGGGATTAATTTCCCCATAGACTTCTTCCGGGTCTACCTCATTAATGAGTAAAGTCTCTCGCACCGTTTGAATATGGTCAAGCACGGTTTGGTATCTATCTCCGTATTCGTATTTGTTTACTTCGATAGCTTTGGGCATATAACAAAAGGCAATTTTTAATGCTTGAATTAGGTCTTCATTTGTTGGGTTGGTCATGATCGTCTCCATTTAAACACTTGCCAAGCGCGATAAGGTGTCAGGGTACTTCTCTACCATTTTAATTAATACGGCAGCTTGTGCATTTGGTTTGGCGCGGCCTTGTTCCCAATTCTCCAGTGTGCGTTTGTTAATGCGCAAGTATTGTGCGAAGACCGCTTGGGAAAC
Source organism: Cellvibrio sp. (assembly GCA_003524365.1). Lineage (GTDB taxonomy): Bacteria > Pseudomonadota > Gammaproteobacteria > Pseudomonadales > Cellvibrionaceae > Cellvibrio. The sequence continues at coordinate 8,935 of DQHS01000003.1, forward strand.
ATTCAATTTTTGGCGCAGCTCAACCAACTCACTGCTTTTTAATTCTGGTGCGGAAATTTTTTCGACGGTGTGTTTTTTGAGTGTGATTTTGCCTTCGCGCTCATCGCGAAGGGCTCGTAACCCTTCGTTTAATTCATCGAACAGATTGCGTTTCATTGTCCGCCTCTGGCATAGCCTGAATAATTCAAAATATACGCTCGGTGCGTATAGATGGCAAGTGTAGGTTGCGGCGGGCCGCGTAGGCTGAGGGACGAACCCCAACAGCGATTTGTCAGGATGGCACAACAATTAATTATTTATCGTTTGGTAGGTTGGGCAGTTATGCCCAACGTGGGTGGTTTTTGATGGTGTGGTGTTGGGCATTGCTGCCCAACCTACGGCTATGGGACTTTGTTAAACAACTCTTCAAGTCTTTTATTTCTCATTTCTCTGGCAAGCTGATTGTAAATATTAACTTCCTCATATGATTGTGTTTTGTAACAAAACTTTAAGGTTCTCGGAATGTTTTCTATGTTGCTATCATTTAAATAAACGATGCCAGAAAATGGATGTATCTTTATAAAAATAATTTTGTTTTGTTTATGTATCCAGTGGAAGTCAGAATCGAATATTGAATTCAGTATATTTTCTTCAGGTAATGGCATGTCTATTTTAATTTCTGGAGACATTTTACAGGTTTGTAATGCAGTTGCCATTTGAGCACTGTCTTTGCTGGATAGAAAATGGTCACCTAAGAAATAAAATTGGGCTTCGAATGTGATTTTTGTAAAAAGAAGGTCAAAATCATTAAGATCAATATCGATGTTAATGGTTATTTCTGGATTTTCAATCGTTGTATGAGTTGCTGACGAGATAATATTGTTTATTGTTTCTGATAGATCTTTTTTGTGAGGGTCATATTTTGTTTTTCTATGTATTTTCTTTTTTATAACGCTTTCAAGATCTTGAGTATTTTTTTGATCTGTAACTACTCTTAGGTTATTGTCCGGACCTTCTATTGTGCTTGTTAATGCCTCAAGGGTGTGGTTATGTGTAACCCTAAATTTTGTTCCATCTGGAAGATTGTAAACGCCTTGGAAGGGGCTTTTTAATATATTGGCTTTTCCCTTTATGTTATGTGTATGTCTGAACGATGTTATTAGAAAGCTATTAGATAATCTTCCTTCAAAATCAGCTCCCATTCTGCTATTGCAGTTTTTGCAAATGCATTGTTTAAGTTCCAATCCTCCACCCAAAAATTCTGGAATGAGGTGTTCATCTGAGAATGGATTTGTTGCTGTTGTTTCGTTGTTGCAGATTATGCAATTGGTGCGAGGAGTTATGTCCTGAATCATAGTAATTCCTTAAATGATCGCCTGCAAAAAACTGATTTGGCAACTAGCCCGCATGGAGTGAAACGAAATGCTGGGCTAACCACCCAGAAAAATTCCCCCGTAATCCGTTTCACTCCTTACAGGCTACATAAAAATTACTCACTCGCTCCTGGCTCATACGCCAACACCGGACTCATCCAACGCTCAATCTCTTGAACACTAACGCCTTTACGCTGCGCCAAACTCTCCACCTGATCTTTCTCAATCTTGCCGGTATTAAAATACTCCGCTTGCGGATGCGCAAAATACCAACCGGAAACCGCAGCAGTCGGAAGCATCGCAAAATGTTCAGTTAGCGTGATGCCAGTATTTTTCTCACCATCCAGCAGCGCAAACAATTGCGTTTTTTCAGTGTGATCCGGGCAGGCGGGATAACCTGGGGCAGGGCGGATACCTTTGTATTGTTCTTTGATTAAATCTTCGTTTGATAGATTTTCATCGCGGTCGTAGCCCCAGAATTCTTTGCGTACCCGTTGATGCATATGTTCAGCGAAAGCTTCGGCCAAGCGGTCAGCGAGGGCTTTTACCATGATGCTGTTGTAGTCGTCACCCGCGTCTTGATATTGCTTGGCGAGTTCTTCTGCGCCTATGCCGGTAGTGACGGCAAAGCCGCCGATATAATCTTGTTTGCCGGTTTCTTTTGGCGCGACAAAATCGGCGAGCGAGTAGTGCGGTCGGGATTCCATACCTTGTTTTAAATGCTGCTGGCGGATGTGATGCAGAGTATTGATTTGTTTCCCATCTGCATCGAATACCGCGATGTCATCGGAATTGACCGTGTTAGCAGGCCAGAAACCAATCACGCCATTGGCGCGAATCAGTTTTTCGTCGATTAACTTGCGCAGCATTTCCTGCGCATCAGCAAATAAATTACGTGCCGCTTCACCGACGATTTCGTCGTCCAGAATTTTTGGATATTTCCCAGCGAGGTCCCAGCTGATAAAGAATGGCGTCCAGTCGATAAAATCAACCAGCGTATATAAATCGTAGTCTTCAAATACTTTCACGCCGGTAAATGCGGGTGTTGGAGGAGTGTAATTATCCCAATCCAGTTTCAGGCCTTTGGCGATAGCTTCGGGGTAGGTGCGCACTGTGCCGCGTGGTTTACGGTTGGCGTTGCGCTCGCGTACTTCGATATATTCTTGCTTAAGATCCGCTACAAATTTCGGGCGCAATTCGTCGGACAGCAAAGTGCTGGCAACACCCACCGCGCGCGATGCATCCGCAACGTACACAACTTGATTGAGTTTAAATGCCGGATCAATTTTTACAGCGGTGTGGGCTTTGGATGTAGTAGCGCCGCCAATCATCAGCGGTTTATTAATGCCACGGCGTTCCATTTCGCGCGCGACAAATACCATTTCATCCAGCGATGGAGTGATCAAACCCGAGAGGCCGATAATGTCGCAGTTTTGTTCGATGGCAGTGTCGATGATTTTATCGCAGGGCACCATCACCCCCAGATCAACCACGGCGAAGTTATTACACTGCAGCACCACGCCGACAATATTTTTACCGATGTCATGCACATCGCCCTTAACGGTCGCCATTAAAATGCGGCCATTAGGTTTTGATGCTTCGGTTTTTTCTGCTTCAATAAACGGTTGCAAATAGGCTACCGATTGTTTCATTACGCGTGCGGATTNNTCACCACTTGCGGCAAAAACATTTTACCGGCACCGAATAAATCACCGACCACGTTCATGCCGTCCATGAGTGGGCCTTCGATTACATCGAGTGGGCGCGGGTAGTGCTGGCGCGCTTCTTCGGTGTCGGCTTCAATGTGAGTTGAAATACCTTTTACCAAGGAGTGTTCAATGCGTTTTGCAATCGGCAGAGAGCGCCATTCGGCGTCTTCTTTTACTTCACCCGTCGAACCATCACCGCGATATTTTTCGGCAATATCGAGCAGCGCTTCTGTGCCACCGCTATGGCGGTTAAGAATTACGTCTTCAACTTTGTCTTTTAATTCTTGTGGTAAATCGTCATACACCGCCAACTGGCTGGCGTTAACGATACCCATGTTCATGCCGGCTTTAATGGCGTGGTACAAAAATACCGAGTGAATTGCTTCACGCACCGGATTGTTGCCACGGAACGAGAAAGACACGTTGGATACTCCGCCGCTAATACCGGCGTGCGGTAGGTTCGCGCGAATCCAGCGCGTGGCTTCAATAAAATCGACCGCGTAATTGTTGTGTTCTTCAATACCGGTGGCGACCGCAAAAATATTCGGGTCGAAAATAATATCTTCGGGCGGGAAATCGAGTTTATCGACCAGTGTGCGATAAGAGCGTTCGCAAATTTCTTTTTTGCGCGCTTGCGTATCCGCTTGGCCGGTTTCATCAAATGCCATTACCACTACGGCTGCACCGTAACGCATGCAGAGTTTGGCTTTGGCGAGGAATTCTTCTTCGCCTTCTTTCAAACTGATGGAGTTAACAATCGGTTTG
>DQHS01000096.1 GCA_003524365.1 Cellvibrio sp.
CCGATTGCCATCGCAGAGTTGTTGCATGAGCGCTCATTGCGCCGCGTGCAACACTTGTGTCGCACACATTTATTTCTCACACATCCCGACGAACACTTGGGAAGAATCTGCGATTCCTACGTCACGCTAATTGATGGGCTGCTATTCAATGAAGCAGAGGATTCTCGCGTGTTAATTTCTGCAACGGCGAAACAATCTGCCGGTATTGATGTGCAGTTGCTCGCGCAAAAATATCAGGATGATAATCAGGTAGTGGGCGGAAAATTTTCGCGTGCTTGTTATATTGATGATTCCTGGCCGAGTCTGTTGTACCTCGCGTGGAAATATAGTGATGATCCACAACAGGCCTTGATTGTTAACGCCAATCTCGGTGGCGATAATTGCCATCGCGGTGCTGTGCTGGGAGTGATATTGGGTTTGGTGACGAGCGATGGACTTAGTGATTGGTTTGCGCAGTTACAACATGCAGCGGATATTACTACTGAATTGGATTTGTTGCTTAATCAGGGTTTAAGCAGAATCGGTTCAGGCCCCACTTGAAATGGCATGGGTAACTTTTCTAGCAGACCTACTGCAAGTTCCACCACTTACTCGGCGATGCCTCTTGGGATTTAGAATCGTCTTTAGAGCTAGGCTGCAATATATATAACCAGTATTAGCTATGTTTGATCCGGTTGTGCAGGTTCCGTAGTCCCTTTTGCTTCAGATGGATCAGTAGAGCTTTTAGACGTAATGTGTCTATCTTCTTGCTCCACCGCCATTTTGGTTGCGATTTTCCAATGTCGATCTGATTGCCCGCTTGGTTTGCCTTCAGACACCCAGAGGTAATAGGCAAGCTCGCTGATTTCGTGTTCGTTTGGCATGATAGGCTCCATAAAAATTAGTGAGCCANNAATTAAAGAATAAGGTAGATCCCGATTTGCATTAGTAGATAAAACAGCGAGATCTACCTTGCGTGAATTTAGTCGCCCGACGCTTAAGGAAAATAAAAAATTCAACATACTAGAATACGGCAAGTACAACATAAAACAAATAAAAGCAGGGGGTTACGGCAATCACGAACGCTAATGTCCGTAGTTTATCCAAATTTGTCAAATAGAAAACACCGTGTAGTAAGCGACCAATTAATACAATAATGGCAGCTTCAGCCAAATATTTAATATCAAGCCCGGATGCAACCACTGCGAGCAATGCTGCGCTGTATATAGCCAGCGCTTCCCATGAATTTTGTTGTGCCGCGACTGCGCGAGCACCCGGCCCTTGTAAATGAGCGTACTGTGCGCGCGGATATTGATTGTCAACTTCACCTAGCTGTTGTTTCCGGTAGTAGTGGGAAATAACTGCAAAAATATAGGGCATGGCACATAGACACAATAAAACGATTATGGCTGTTTTCATTAATTGCATTCTCGATGATTTGGATAGTAACTATTTTCTGGTGTGTGCACTCGCAAGATGTTATCGCGCGTTACGATAACAAATGTATATCACGAAACTCTTACGGATTAAGTGCGCTGTGCAACCTATAAAAAACATCTTGTCCGGTTAGAGATAAATCGGGTCTTATTGTTCGCTATCAAACTTACCCACTTAAGCTATTCCCGTAGACTGGTATCCCTTCTTTAAAAGAGTGGCTAACAGATGACGATAATTACCGAGCAAGATTACGAGCATGCCAACGAGCGCGGCAATGGCCCTAAAAACCGGATGGAAGGTGGCGATTTAACGGACGATATAGAAATTAATGATCCGGATAGCCCGTTCAAGAAGAAACCTAAAAAGGAAGTGGTCGCACCAATAGTAGAAATACATTACACGAAGCCGGAATAACTTGATGGCGGAATCAGCTATCGCAGCTGACTATCTTTACTGCCGCGCCGGTTAATCGTGGAATACACTGTTTCGTCCAAGTCGTGCACTTCCTGACATTTCACGCATAAGCGCACTCCGGGAATAATTTTGCGGCGTGCTTCCGGAATTTCGGTATTACATTCTTCACAGTGCGTCAGGCTCTCGCCCTCAGGGAGGCGACTGCGAGCCAGCTTTACTGCATCTTCTATGCTCGCATCTATTTGNNCACTGGCCATAGCGTCACTCCTCACCGGTAACCCGATAATTGCTCAACTGACCTCCACCAAAACAGCCTAATGGTGATGATATGAGATTTTGGCCTTATTGTAGGCTCAAAGTTCATTGTTGACTTATGCAATTGCCATTACCCTGGCTGGATGCAAAACTTCCCAACAGAAACACCAAATCCGCTAAGCTAGACGCTACCTGCANNTTCGTCGCTGAGAGTTGACTATGAATTTGGATAAATCAAAAAAACGTATCGCAAAGAGATCCAAAATGGGGTTTCAGGGTTACCCTAAAATTTCATTGACTTACTACGGTAAAACCACCAGCCATGCCGATGAAGTGGTGGTCGAGTTTGTGTTGGAGGATGGCGCTGATATTCAAACGGAGCGATTTGCCAGTAAAACTGATGCACGCGAAGATGAAGTTATTCAATCAGCGCTGGTAAAAATGATTGAGCGTTCCGAAGCGAAAACTGTCGTGCAAGCGGACGGTGTGGTAGTTGTAACCTGATTATTGCAGCTGATTATTTATAATAGAACAGCCCGCTTCGCAGCGGGCTTTTTCATTATGGCTCATTCAATAATTAAACGTTTAAGCTGGTAATCGGAACTGAGAGAGTGTTTTTGGAGGGGGCAGGTTTATCCATTCTAGAAAGTCTGCAGGGATGTGTGAGAGCGTACATACAGAGCAATATTTGATAGGGACAATAAACTACGTTGGCTGTAAATCCATAAACAAGGGGCTAAAAATGACGCTATTTGCAAGGCTAAAAGAGTTAGCGTTTATTTTTCGCGATACGTTTCATCAATGGCTGGAGCGAGAGCCGTTCAGAAATAGTGCGGTAATTTCGTTTTATACTATTTTTTCACTGCCGGGCTTGCTGGTAATTATTATTAATCTGGCTGGCTATTTTTATGGAGAAGCGGCAGTAGCACGTCGTATCAGCGGTGAAATCGGCAATATGATCGGGCGTGATACAGCAAAAGATATTGAAGCGATTATCGCGAATGCCAGTGTACATCAGGATTTTACCTTCGCGTCGCTGGTCGGTATCGCAACACTCATTTTTGGCGCTACCGGTGTGTTCTATCAATTGCAGCAAACACTTAATATGATTTGGGAAGTGAAACCACAACCTAAACGTAAAATAGTGAAAATGGCGTTGGATCGGATGTTTTCATTCGGCTTGGTTCTTGCCGTAGGTTTTTTGCTTCTGGTTTCGTTGGTGCTGTCTGCGATGCTTTCCATAGTGAGTAGTTGGGTGGAATATTATTTTTCTGAAAAGTTTAATATCCTATTTCGCATTCTTGATCTGTCTTTGTCGCTCAGTGTGGTGACGTTTTTATTTGCGGCCATTTTTAAATTTCTCCCCGACGCAAAAATTCCCTGGAAGGATGTGTGGTTTGGTTCTTTAGTGACCGCACTGCTCTTTGTAATCGCAAAGTTTGCGTTAGGGTTATATTTTGGCCACAGCAATCCAGCATCTGCTTATGGCGCAGCGGGAACAATAATTTTGCTAATGCTATGGGTCTCTTATGCGGGGCTTATTCTTTTATTCGGCGCTGAGTTCACACGAATTTATGCAGATCGGCGCGGTGCGCGGATTAAGCCTTTGGAGTTTGCGGTTTCTACCGCTGATTCAAAATAACCTGGCTCCTCTAATGAAAAATTACCTTTCTGCTGACCCGTATTGCCTGTATTCGTTAATCTGTTTTTCGTCGCGCCTCTTTATTTAGTCTTTTGTGATAAATTCACATCCATCCGGTGAGAAAGTTACTTCCCAGCAAATGGCTTACAAAAGACTCCGCTTTTACCGACTATTTCTGTTTTGCGAATTCCGTAGAATGGCCTCCATAGTGTTGCAATCTGCACGCTTAGCGGTGCCTGACCAGCCTCGAATTGAAAAGGTTTTCAATAAGGCGTGGATAGGTACCGGAACCCTCACTCAACTTTTTTGACTCTATAAGGATGTTTGAAAATGAACTCAATTCGTTATGTTACCCACGCTATATTATTTGCTTCAGCTGCCTTGGCTTCTATTTCGGCAAGTGCAGCTGAGTTCCCCTTACGCGCTGATGACCTTAATCTTAATCATCGCTACTCAACCGGTGCTCACTGGTCTGGCGGCACTCAGGAAAAAGGTTTTGACATTGGCGCAGTACGCCATACCGGCAACAACAAATGGCATCACCTGAAGAGCGACGGTGCCGATGGCACAGTTAACTCGAATCACCTGATTTACGGTGCAAAAATCCGCGCGATGGAAGCGGGAACTGTTGTTGGTTGCTGGCGCAATTCACCGCAAAACACAGCGGGTAGCAAATTGCAAAAAGTGTTGGACGGGTACATCGCCTTAGGCGGAAACCACGTGTGGCTTTTGCAAGATGATGGTGTGTATGTGCTTTATGCACACGCTCAACCGGGTACTGTGCCTGCGGCCATTTGTCCGCACAATGCGACATACCTACCCAGTCCGGAAAAATCCAGTCCCTGGACCCAGGCTGGCAGGGTGACCAATGGTGTACGTGTCGCAAAGGGACAAGTATTAGGTGTCGTGGGCAATAGTGGTAATTCGACTGGCCCACATTTGCATGTACACATGGAGAAAAATGGTGATCCTGTCACGATTAAATTTGATCACGGCCAAACGACTTCTTATGCAAACAACACGGCGTCTGTGAATGGCCCATGGACACTATTAAAAGGTAATGCGTTACCTACAGGTAAAGTGTTGGTGTGGGCACCGCACTCCGTTGGTAATTGGACAGTAAACAATATTCCTGACGAACGCTTTCAAGCCTGGTTCAATCACTTCGCCGATTCAGGTGTAATGTTGAATACCCTACCATGCACCGATGGCGGTCAGATTTATAACACCACCTGGATCCCCACCACTGGTTCATGGTACGCCCATGCTGGTATGTCGCTGACGGATTTCAATAACAAATCCACTTACTACGCCACCAAGGGTTACACCAGAACAGGTTGGTGGTACTGCGGTTCAAATTACACAGGTATTTGGAGAAAGTAATTTAAATCAGGAACAATTTTGATCGCGTCACAAAAGCCCTGCCAGCGCAGGGTTTTTGTATTTTTTACGCAATTGCTTTCACTGAACTGCCGATACCTAATAACAATTCAAACTGTAGTCCAGTCATAGGTTTTCCAAAAAGGTAACCTTGGCCTTCATCGCATTTTTCGTTGCGCAAATATTTGTATTCCGCTTCTGTTTCGATACCTTCGGCGATGGTTTCCAGTTCAAAACTTTTTGCCATATCGATAATTGCGCGAATTACGGATGCATCGCGTTTGGAGATCAAAATTCCGCGCACAAATGATTGGTCAATTTTGATGCGTGACAGCGGATAGGTTTTTAACAAACTGAGCGAGGCATAGCCTGTTCCGAAATCATCAAACGCAATGCCTACGCCTTGCTCATGTAATCGCTGCAAAATCCCCAGCACAATATCGTCGTTATCGAGCACAATATTTTCCGTCACTTCCAGCTCCAAAGCTTCTGCTGGTAATCCGTGGCGCATCAGGGTTTCCATCACTTCAGCGACTAAATCCCCCACGCGAAATTGTGCGCCGAACAGGTTGACACCGATGCGAAATCTGGGTGCTCCGCTGCGGCGCCAGTAAGCGGCTTGTGCACAGGCTTCGTTCAGTATCCAGGAGCCGACTGTCGCTGCCAGTGGGCCACCTTCCAGTGCGGGTAAAAAGGCGGCGGGCGATAATATTCCGCGCTCGGGGTGATGCCAGCGGATCAAGGCTTCGGCACCGGTGATGGAGCCATCGGCCATACTGATTTGCGGTTGATAGAACAGAATGAATTCACCTTTATCGACAGCGCGGTGTAATTCCAGTCCGTACAGCCGCCGCGCTATCGCCTCCATGCGCAACGCGGGTACAAACATAAATACGCGCCCGCGCCCGCTACTTTTTGCTTTGAATAACGCTAAATCCGCATTGCCCACTAACTCCAACGCTTCCTGCGCTTGTGTAGGAGCGAGTGCTACGCCGCAACTCGCGGCAACGCGAACCTCATTGCCATCGATAGTAATTGGCTGGGCGATCGCGCTAATCATTGCATCGGCCCGCTGCATAGCCGAGTGGGAATCCGCCACGCTTGCTAACAAAATAGCGAACTCATCCCCCCCAATGCGCGCAACCACATCATTGTCGCCGGCCAGCTGCTGCAAGCGATTGGCAACTTCGCGCAAGATGGCGTCGCCCAGTGTGTGTCCAAGCGTATCGTTCACGTCTTTAAAACCATCGAGATCGATCATCAGTACTGTGGCGGGCGCTGGGCTCAGCAGAACTTCTTCTACGCTGCGATAAAATTTTCCGCGATTGGCAAGGCCCGTAAGCCCATCGATATTCGCTTGCTGGCGCAGTTCCTCTTCCTCGCGCTGCTGCGAGGTCAGATCCTTAAGAATCGCTTCAAATCTCATATGGCCCGCATCGCGCCAGCCAAAGAGTGCAAAACCAAAACGAAATTCACTGCCATCTTTACGCAGCCCGTTTGCTTCTATGGGGATATCAATTTGATCGAGTGACCCTACTTCGATTGCCTGTTCGATAAGTTCACGGAAGGTGGCGCGCTCAAGTTCGGGCAGCAGCAGGTCAAATTGCAGCGCTTTTTTGTCGTGCAGTGCGTAGCCATGGGAGGCGGCGGCTGCCTGATTCCATTCGATAATTTGTAAGTACTCGTCAAACCAGATGACCGGTGTAGAAGAGCTTCCTGCGTATTCTTCAAAGGGGGGCCTGGTGCGTTCGGTTGCAACTTCAATGCGCCGCAATTCCAGCCGGTCAGAGGCCATCTTCGCTAACTCCAGCAAACGTTGCCGATCTTCTTGTGAGAAATCGGCATGCGGCCGGTCGTCAATCACACAGAGTGCACCCAGGGCGAGTCCGTTGGGCGAGAACAGCGGCACACCGGCGTAAAAGCGCAAGTTGGCATCACCGGTGACCAAAGGATTATCGTGGAAGCGTTCGTCAAGGGTTGCGTCTGGCACAACCATGACGTTGTTTTGGGTAATGGCGTGCGCACAAAATGAAACATCGCGGCGCATATCCACTTCGCCTACGCCTACACTCGCAGCAAAAAAGACATGGTCACTGCCAATCATGTTGACGGCGGCAACGGGCATATCAAACATGCGCGATGCAATATGAACTACGGGGTCAAGGCTTTTCAGCATCTGCTCGTCATCAAGCCCGTAACTGGATAACGCCATTAATCGTTCGTATTCGTTCGGAAATATCGCAGGGCACTTCATCAGCGCATCCTCATATTTGTTTTTCCCTAGTGAAACAGTATTGCCATTTCAGTATAGAAAAAGAAAAGTCATGGCATAAAAATGTTGCAAGAGGCGCCACGCCTATCAATCAGTGATTAGATTCACCCAAATTGAACAATGGTGGTTGTAGTGCGTAAATGAAAATTAAACGGTGGAACGTTAAAACGGGGTAGAACTTCAGTGCTCCTTTTTAATACTGTTATTTGAGGGGAATTGCCATTACAGACTATTACAGTGGTGCAGAGACTCTGTACTACAATATTGGGAAAGTAGCTTTCAGTAATATACAGTGGATTGTGTTAACTAAACGGCAGAGTAAAAAATCTTCGGCATAGGAAATAATATTAATAAATATGCCGAATAATATTTCAATGATAATGAGCTTGGTAGGAAATTAATTATGTATAACCGCACAGCAAAAAACCTGGATACTGGTACTCAACTGCATTCAGCATCATTTGCAAGAAAACAAACAGGTTCAGAATCTGCTGTGCAGTTTGTTGATAGCAGGGAAGGAACTGCAGCGCAATTGAAGCTTCAGGCAATGGCGAATAATTCAATAGCTGGCCGTTCGGTGAGTGCTAATCCTGTTGTGCAGCGTTTAAAAGGCGCTGCGGGTACTGCTCAGGAGGACGATGATGTGACATTCACATTAAATCAGGAGTTTATCGACAAACATGTCGCTAATGATAAAGCTGAGGCGGAGCAAGTTACCGAGAGACGAATTGCGACAGGTAAGCCGCCGGGGATAGTTGAAGGTACTGCACCGAATAATCTTGCTAAAGAAGCGGATTGGAAAACAGCAATAAAAGATAGTACTGATAGCGTTCCCCCAGAGGGCGACTGGAGTTGTGAATACGGAAAAAGTGAAGAGTTTAACGAACGCTTAACCAAAGTCAGTGTGCCAGGTTGGGAGGCTCAAGGTAAAACAGGGAATGTGAACGTAAAAGCAACGACCAATAAAAAATACGTAGGCGGTCTTTGGTGTGTGGACGGAGGTACTGATAATGGTGAAGGGGGTTTTACCGAAGGCACAGCAACAGTCACCGTGGATATTAGCCATTTAACTTCTTAGTATGTAAATTAAATAGCTAATTAACGTGAATCCCAAACAAAACCCGCACGACCGGAAGCCGTTTAATTACCTTAAATAAAACCACACAACTAATCGCAACCGCACTAATGATAAACAGCGGTTCAACTATCGGCCCCAATTTATGTGGCACCAAACCATAAGCGATAGAAATGATCAGCGTCTGATGCAAAATATAAAAGCAGTAGACGCCGCTGTTTAAGTATTTCAATAGTGGATTGCTAAACGTAAACCAATATTGCGCCCAAGCGATGATCGCTAATATCCATAGCCAGCCATTGGCCGACCATATTAAGCCGCTTATTTCTTTTGCAATAACACCATCGCCGAGCGAGCCGCCATTAAAAGCGAATATTGTGTAAGCGTAGGTCAGTAACGCGGCGGGTAATAAATACCAGCGCAACGATGCAAATTGGTTCCACACGTGAGGCGTCCGCACTAATACAAAACCCAATACAAAACATAAAAACGATCGCGCGTGGTTAAACCAATCCTGTACAAAATTATGGGTTGTGGGGTACTTGTCGTAGAGCCACCAGCCGATACCGTAAAATAGTGCAATAGGTACAAGAATCACCAAGCGGATTGATATTGTTTTGCCTAGCCAATGCCAAACAGGCGCGCAGATGTGCGAATTGATTAACGGATACATCGCCCAAAGAATTATGGTGTAAGCGAGTATGTAAGGTAAAAACCAGAGATGATTCCAGGTGAGATGCATTTTGCCCAAGGTTTTATGTGGGGCGAATTCTGCGCTGGTTTGGTCGAGGTAGAGGTACCAAAAATGCCAATAGTTTGGGCTATTGATCAAGCCTTTGCTATGCGCCTCAACATAAACTTGCGGCACGACTATCACCAGCATGCCAAACACTAATGGTAATAAAAGTAGGGGAATACGACGGCGAATAAATCGTCCCCAAGGTTGTAGGGCGAGTAAAAAAGAGACAGCTGCGCCGCTGATTAAAAACAACAATGACATGCGCCACTGGTTTGACCAAAGCATAAAATTGGTGAGCAGTTCGCTGGTGTAAGTGCTTTTGTAATGCCAATCCCAGTCATCGGCGTAGAGCATGCCGGTGTGGTATAGAATCAATAAACCAAATACCAAAACCCTGAGCCAATCCAGTTCAACCAGCCGCTGTTGGTGAAACTGTTGTTGAGGTTTCTGTTGTTGGAGTGGCAGAAAGGTTTGCAGTTGTGTCATTGGTTGGGTTCCCTGAGCTGTGATGAAAGCGCTATGCTAGGGAAACCCCATTTAGTTGGGTGCAATTAAGTGATTGTTCTACATGAAAATGTGATGAGCGGAAGCCCGCTGTGACGAGATTTTAATGACCCCCATCGATAAGCAACAACAACGGCTCAAGTATTTTTTATCCCATCAGCGCTTGTGGGGCGTTGTGTTATTGGTGAGTTGGTTTTGCATTAACGTTGTGGTGTTGGCAACTAGCCAATTGATGGAGCACCAGCGAGTAGGTAACCATCTTGCGCTATGGGAACCCTTTTGCTGGGAGATTTCCAGTTGCGTAATCTTGCTGTTGTTAATTCCCTTGGGGCTATGGTTAAACGACCGCTGGTTCGCCCGTTTGGGATTTAAGCAATGGTTAGCCGCTCATGCGTTAGTCACGCTGCCTTTCTCAGTGTTGCATGTGGCGGGCATGGTGAGTATTCGTCACCTTTGGTATTACCTGATGGATTCGCACTATCGCTTTGGCGACTTGCCGATGGAATTTTTTTACGAATATCGCAAAGATGCACAAGCCTATTTAACCCTCGCACTGGTGATTGCGGGCTATCGTTTTATTGTGCGGCGTTTGCAAGGTGAGGCGAGTTATCTGGCGGATAGTGCAGAGAGCGAAACGATTGAACCTGAATTGCCACCCGAGCGGCTGCTGATCAAAAAACTGGGGCGGGAATTTTTAATTCAAACTAACGATATTGAATGGATTGAAGCCTCAGGTAATTACGCGAATTTACACATCAAAGACAGCGTGTACCCCATGCGTATCACCATGGATAAATTGGAAAAGCTTTTGCCTGCCAATTTCATTCGCATTCATCGCTCTTCCATTGTTAATCTGGAACAGATTCATGAAATTCAGGCGCTGGATACTGGTGATTATGAGGTGAGGTTACACAATCAAATAAAACTTACGCTCTCGCGTCGCTATCGTGAAAATTTTAAAGCGTTGCTGAGTGTAGGTTGAAGGTAAAGTAAGTTGATGTATTAGGAATTACTTCTACGTGCTACCGCTACGGTATGTGCAAAGCAGATTAATAACTGGAGGCTGCAATGNNTATCCGATGGGTAGGATCTCTGCTTTATTCAAAGCGGACGGCGAAGAAACTGCAGGACGCTATTCCATTTCCGAGTGGTGGTTAGAGCCTCATACTCAAGGGCCTGGAGCGCATAGCCATGATGAAGATGATATTTTTTACGTTATCGAGGGTGTAATGAGTTTTCTGATGGGCGATGAATGGATTCATGCCACGAAAGGTTCATTTGTTTTAATTCCAGCTGGCGTGACACACGATTTTGAAAATCGCAGCGATGCAAAAGCGGGCGTACTTAATTTTTCTGTGCCGGGTAATTTTGAGCAAGCCATGCCAAGTATTGCGGCTTGGTTTAAAGATCATCCTGCTGGCGATGCGGGTAACTTGTAATAGGAAGTAATTCCGATTTGTGGGAATTGCTGGGATAGTCTTTAATAAGTGCCGGCCGTATATCTCCAAATTTATTAAAGCATATATCTCCAGCTTTATTTGTGCTTGCTGCTAAGGTATTGTTGCGAAAAGCTTTATTGGATGGACTAAGATCCACCTGTCCGTAAATATACGGCTTTGGCCGTTGAATAAACTGTTAGGCATAAAAATATGGTTTACCTAATTTTAATAGCTCTGTTGCTAATCCTAGCAGCAATAATCGGCGGGTTTATTTACGCATATAAAAACATTTCTCTGCCGTATTTTGTATTGTTACTTTTTATTTTTATAGCAATTCCTCTTGGGAGCTTTAAAATATATGAAAGAAACCTGATGTTAAGTTACATACCCGATGCTCTTGACGTAAATTCTATATCTTACAGCGAAGAAGAATCTTGGGGTGGTGGTCCTGGGGGTAATGAAGCGGGAATTATAGTCTATCCATTGTCAGAAAAAATGTCGGAGAATATTTCTTCGCGCGGTATTGAATTTTTCAAATATTTGCCACCAAATAAAAATCACAAAAATAGAAAATGGCGCGGAAACTACGAAAACTGGTTAGAAACACCCATCAAATCAAGCGCTCACTGGAAACCAAAAGAAAATAAACGGATGTTAGAAATTTATGATTATATCTGCGCTTATGGTTTTTGTATCGACATTAAGCCTGAAATAGTGGAGGAAGCAAATTCTATAGTGAATAGTGAAGGTAGCTACTATGCGTACGGTAGAATTGGTTTAATTGTCGTATGTCCAAGAAGAAAACTAGTCCTATATTTCTATAACGGCTAATGCTAATAGCCTGACAAGGCAATGAACCGGATGGTTTTTAAGGTGTGCCGAGAGTAAATAGTTTTATCGCGTAGCGATAAAACTATTTACGTAACTTCGCAAAAGATGGTGGAAGGCCCACCGCATTCGCTTTGCAGTAAGAGAATGCAAACCACTTCAAGCGGCATTGATAAAGAGTCATTGTCGTGAGCGTTGAAGAAAAGTCGAAATTTATTCGGCAGGTAAGATAAGCGGAGACGAACGCAAGTGAACCTTTGATGAGGCGTCGTGAAGTCGAACCCGTTGTCAAAATCAGTGGCCCTTACAACTACTGAGAGAAATCGAGAAGAAAACTGCTTACTGACTCGATGGCAACCGGCGTAAAGAAGGCGTGACCGTTTATCAGGCTTTTGTGAGGAGCTCGGGAAGCTGTCGTGCTGATGTTAAGAGAGAAGTCGAAAGCGGTGACCCCGTAAGGTGAGAGTATCAATGCAGCACACAGTGGCGGAGTCGCTCGTAGTAGTGTTGAAGTTGTTGTAATGACAATGGAGCGAAGGGGCGGTGTTATTCAGCAGTGATTGAACCAACAACCGCAAGGTAGGATTCAACAATCAATGCACAGTTGCAGTAGATAAATTGCTATCAACTGGAATAACAAGAGCCGTATGACGCGAGAGTGTCACGTACGGTTCTGTGAGGGGCTGACGGGGCGGTTCCTCCGGTCTACTCGACTTGCACTTTTGCTATTCCGCTTCGCTCCATTTTATGGCAAAAGTGCAACTTAAAAACCACCGTTTATTGCGGCGTTATACAAATCTTTCCGCAGTATTTAATCTCAATTTAGGGAAAATCTAATTATGTCTCATTTTCACTTAGCTCAGCTTAATATTGCAAAAGCTAAAGATGAACTTACCTCTATTGTCATGAAGGGATTCGTTGATCGTTTGAATGAAATTAATACGTTAGCAGATGATTCGCTTGGGTTTGTCTGGCGGTTACAAACTGAAGAAGGTGATGCTACGTCATTTAAAATATTTGATGACCCAAGTCTTATATTAAATATGAGCGTTTGGGAGAATATTGAGTCTTTAAGAAATTACGTTTATAAGTCTGTTCATATAGAATTAATCCGTGGTAAGAATGAATGGTTTCATAAAATGAATACACCTCATCAAGTTCTTTGGCATGTTCCTGTTGGGCATATACCTACTGTTAGAGAGGGTGAGGCAAGACTGCTCCATCTTGAGGAGCACGGACCAACTGAACATGCATTTACTTTCGCCAAACCCTATATTAAGTAATTCCAAAAAATGTATAACAAGCATTGCACCTGACGTATTGTAAGTAGCGCTTTTGCAATATCGCTTCGCGAAGCTTATCGCAATGCGCTACTTACAATCCACAGGTGAACGCAACGTTAAATGCTGATTGCTTCGTAGCTAAAGAATTGCTGGGTTAAATCTATGTTTGGAATTTTGATCTTCTTAATTTTAATATTGCAAATCGTACTATTGGCAGTATGGCTTTTGTCTTATGCAGTAATTCATACATATTTTCGTGCAAAAGAAATACGAATAAGTGCTCGGCCGTCTTTTCTTATTCCGTATCTTCTTGCAACTATCACTGTAGTTGCATGGCCAATTATCACACAGCATGTTATTGACCCAATTTTTAAAATGAATGTTTCACAGACAGAATCAGTTATATTTAATGGTATATTTTATGGCGGAGCGTTGGTTTTTATAATTGCGCTTAGCATTTCCAAATACAAAGAACTTTAAAAACAAAAGTAATCGGCAAAGTTTGTACCTTGTGAAAAAACATTTAACAAGCGACTGTGGTGAAAAATCAATACCTGCAACGCAAATTTAGCCAGCTTGCCACTTACAAACTGCGGTTGAACACTACGTTATGAAAGGAATAGAGTAATGAATGAAAATCCATATAATCCACCAGCAGCACAACTCAGCAACGAGGTGGTTGCGAAAGGAGCTTTAGAATCTTTTTTGCTTAGTTTTTTGCGGCATTGGAATGGTCGAGCAAAGTTGCTAACCGCTTTTTGGGGGCATTTCATCTTAGGTAATTTTTTATTTACTTTAGTCTTTGTTGTGTCAAGTAGAGGTATTCAAGCTTTATCGTCCGAACCAAATACAGCGGCTTCAATTTTCCAAGTTACATTGGCAATACTCAGTTTCATTTATTACATCTGCACTGTTCGCTTTATCTGGGCTTGCGCACGAAACTCGAATTATTCTGGTTTTTTCTACATAGTTAGAGGCCTAATCATAGCCTTTCTTATATTCATAGTCAGTATATTCGCAATTACTGGCTATGATGTTCTGAGCAATTCATAACAAACGGTTGCCGCGCCGCGCCAGGCTTCGCGCTTACGCCCGACAGTTTTTAAGCAGCGCATTTAGCTAATCGCTGCGCGAAGTTTATCGTAAATGCGCTGCTTAAAAACTGCGCCTGAACCGAACGTTATGAACTGACTTTGCACAATCAAATAAAATTCACACTCTCGCGTCGTTATCGGGAAAGTTTTAAGGCGTTGTTGAGTGTGGGATAAGCAAAATGATGATGTAATTCTTCGGTTAATCCAGAATTGTGTTCGAACAGGCAGCCCCACTTGCTTCTATAGTAACCAACCGCACAAAGCCCGCTATTCGCGGGCTTTGTGCGTCTTACCACAGCTGCATCCACAATCTTATCCACAGCTTTTGTGGATATTTACATCACTCGGCTGGCTGATTTTTCAACATTATGTTTGCGTAGCGTTCTTTTAGTGGCGTTGACGGAAAATAATGTGCGTGGGTGTGCAAACTAATTAGTGCGGCACAAAGAATCAACACAATGCGCGCACTCCAACCTTGTCGCCAACAGTATAGGGTGATGACGAAGGCTATCACGAGCGGCAGTAACAAAATCACCAGTGAGCCAATAACAATCATCATACTTCACCTGCCGGTTTACCTGCATTATTCAGGTTGTACCAGTCTACGTTGCGGGTGAGTGCCATAAACGCGCCGAGTAGGCTAAACAACAAGAGTGATCCCATTAATAGCGCGTAGTCTTCGGCGCTGAGTAAGCCGTATAACAATGCATAGAGTAGTGCGATTGCAAAGGTAAAACCCAGCGCGCGGCCAACGCTGTGCAATACATAACTGACATAAAAACCAATCAGGCTGATGCAGGCAGTAGCAGAAATTCCGTAGGCGAGGGCAAAGCCGAGATGTTCAGAAAGTGAAATAAGTAGTAGGTAGAAAAACGCCAGTGATAATCCCACTAGTGCATATTGAATAGGGTGAACCTGCAAACGCTTGAGAATTTCAAATAGAAAAAATCCGGCAAAAGTGAGTGCGATAAATAATAGCGCGTATTTAATGGCGCGATCACTTTTAACGTATTGATTAATGGGATCGATTAAATTCACACCCAGCTGGCTTTGCGCAAAGGCACCACATTCACGTTTGTTGGCACAGTGCGAAAACAGTTCGGCCATATTGGTTGAGAAAAAACTGGTTTGCCAACGTGCGGTAAAACCGTTTTGGTTGATGCTGCGCTCTACCGGTAAATAATCGCCAATAAAACTCGGATGTGGCCAATCGGAACCGAGATTGAGATGGGTTTCTTTACCGATCGGAACCAGATTGAATTGACCAGTACCTTGTAATTGTAGGGCGAGTGAAAAATCATAACGTTTTCCTGCTGC
This sequence comes from Cellvibrio sp., assembly GCA_003524365.1. Lineage (GTDB taxonomy): Bacteria > Pseudomonadota > Gammaproteobacteria > Pseudomonadales > Cellvibrionaceae > Cellvibrio. The sequence continues at coordinate 15,659 of DQHS01000096.1, forward strand.
GACAGCGCCGAGTTTTATATGCACGCCATTGCCCAATGCCGATAGTTGGCTACCCGGTGCGGCAGGGAAGGTGGCTTGGTTCCATTGCAGGCTTAAGGAGTTTTCGATACCGCGAATATCGCTAATGCCTAATGCAATATAAGCGGGTTGAAGTTGATAGTCGCTCAGTGCATCTCCCAAACCGAATTGGTCGGGCACGACAAAGTTGCCATCGATGTTGTTGAGCGCATGATAAAGGTGCGCGCGATAAATTCCGCGTTTGCGCAGTTCGGTATTCATACTGGTATCAACACGCAAGAGTTCGGGCAAAAAATGCAACTTTCCTCTCACTTGCTTCTCTTCAATTACCCGTTCTTTATTTTCATTCAGATGTGCTATGCGCTCGGTTTTGATATAGGGGATGACCAGCACCGGGCCGGTAAGGGTTTGGCTGTAGCTGGAACTTTTGGCAATGTCCTGTACCACCGATTCGCTGTAGCGCTGACGCTCTTCAATAGAGTTGCCAATCATGCTGATGGGGATCAGCAGTAGCAGCATCAACAGGCCAATAGTGAGTAATTTAAATAACAGGGGCTTTTTCATCGGGTTCTCCCAGTGGATTGAGTGAACCTATAATCGCTTGTGAGTATGGTTTTTTTATGGAGTGAATGTGTTGTTTGTGTGGAGAGACTGTTTGTAGTGTTTGGGATAAAAGTGGTGATCTTGCTAATGAGTCGAGTTTTGTGTTGATTAATCGTTATGGTAATGACCAATAAAAAACGGCAACCGAAGTTGCCGTTTTTATTTCACATCGCAAAAATTATTTATTGACAGCTGCGCACTAACGTCCATGCATTAGTCCATGCCCAGCCAGTGCCTGGAGCATAGGCTCCCCCTTGTGAACACCATCCTCCAACAGTGCAGCGGTATTCATTGCCAATATTTTGCACCAATGCGTTGTTTGCATAGCTTGCGCCATTAACAAATGTTGGCGATGTGCAATTGCCGGTTGCGGTCGATGAGGCAACGGATGAGCGCACACTGCTGGCGACACTGGCCACTACTGAGGACGCAACGCTGGATGTACCACCTTCACTACATGCACCCAAATCCAACCAGTAGTTGTATTGGCCAGAGGTGAGCGCCGGGTCGTTACCCTGTGTCCAGTAGTTTGCTTGATAGCGTTTGCTGATGTGTTGTACTTGTTGCGGTTTGTTGTAGACAGTTGCGGCATTCCAGGTGGGCAAGCCGGCGCAGGTGTTGTTGGAAATACTGGAGGTAGTTCCAGTTGATGAACTGACCGACGATGGTGCAGATGATGAAGCTACAGGGACGGAGCTGTTCGAGTTGCCATACACAACATCAATACATTGATAGAAGGCTTCCGGCGCATCTGTTATTGGATCGCGCTGCCAAATGCTGTACACAATATGGCGGCCAGTACGCGCGGGCAGATTCACCATGTGAGTGGATGTGGCTTCACGATCAGACGGGCCTGATTGATGGATTTGTTCCAGGTCAGACCACTTTAGTGGAGTTGTCGCCGGGTTAAAGCCTTGCTTGGTAATGTAATAGCGAAAGTATTTGGTCTTGTGCTGTGCGGTGTTGGTCCACACAAATGCGCGCGTGCCTGCACTGACGGTGGTTGTACCCCAATCGCCCCGTGCGAGGTTTAATCCGTTCATGCTACCAATATTCGCGCTGCAGAGTTTGCCATCGGGAATCAGGCTTTGGTGATTGTCATTAGCGCCGCCAATACCGATTGATTGGGGTTCATACTGGCTCGAATTGCCTGCAGCCGCAGCTGCCTGGCACGCGGGCGAGCTGCCGCCGCCCTGTGCAGACGTACACAGGAACGCGCGGCTTTTGGGGCTGGAAACATAACCGTGGGCGTTCGCTTCGATTGCACCCAGTAAGGTAGTTGCACCTAATACCGCAGACAAGCTAAAAAGGTTGAACGATTTAAAACGTGAAACAGCGGGTTGATTGTTGATTATTTTCACTTTCACTCTCCATAAAAAATTGTTGGCTTGTTGGAGCTTTCCAAAAACACACGAATGTTTTTGAGCGAATAAAAAAGCCGTGCACACAGTGCGCATAAATTTTTATTCGAAGGTCGAGTCTACGGCGCTTGCACCAAAACGCTAGTCTGACTTTTCGCCAAATTGGTGTTTTTGTGTTCGACTTTGCGACAAAAAATAACGCACAGGTGCGAAGGGCAATTGAGGCGTCAATTGAGATTGATAAGGTTCACATTTGCAGGATTTGGGTTCAGGTGAGCGTAGCGGCGGTAAAACTAAAATTCCCAAGTCAGTTTAGCGAAAACGCTACGTTCAATTTCACCGACATTCATGTCAGCGACTGAACCGAACTCGCGGTGACTGCTGTCAGTCAGATTTTGTCCGGTGATATTGATGCGCAGGGTTTTGCTGAGCCGGGTGCTGAGATTAATATCGAGGCGTATATAGCTATCTACATTGATTGCAGGCAATTCATCGACATAAGTGGTGGTGGTATCCAGCGTCCAGTGGTTGCTGATATTCCAGAATATTTTCACACCCGCTTGATGTTTGGGCGCTAATCCTTCTGCTCCTTCTTGCTCTGGGTCAAGTGCGGTGAGCGACATGTGCAAGTAACTGTAATTGACGGCGATTTTTAAATCCGTATTCACTGACCAGTTAATTGCGGTTTCAATGCCTTCAGATGTCCCTTGCATATTGTTGGTAAATATAAAGGGAATAAAAAGATGCGGTGGATCAACCCCGTTATTCACAAACGTCACATTTTCGGTATCGGCCATGGTAGTGCTGAGATAATCATAATCATTGTAAAACGTGGCTATATCGACCGATACTTCCGGTGATAATTGGCGGCGATAACCCAGCTCATAAGCGGTGAGTTTTTCTGATTTGAAATGATTGTTGGGAATAAATGCTGCACGTACATTCGCGGCAGTTGCAAGTGTGCTGGTTAAGTCTTCTTCGATGGGTGTTGGTGTACGTACTGCGCGCGATATTGAAGCCCAAAAAGTCTGGCGTTGGTCGGGATGCCATTGCAAACGTGCATTGGGTTGGAATTCAAAACCGGAGAAATCATTGTGTTCAAATTTAGCGCCCAGCGTTAAAAACCAGGCATCCGGCACGAGTGTAATTTTGTCTTGCGCGAAAGCGCTGTAAAGACTGTTGTGGCGCTGCTGCGGCGAGAAAGACGTATTCTTATCGCCTTTCTGATCATCAGTTAGGTAGCGATATCCCGCTCCGATAATAATGTTGTGCGTGGCCAGCGGTGCAAGGTTGTATTGCGCATCAAGATCGTAAGTTATGCGGTCATCAATAAAGTTAAACGGTTCGTCGCGTTTGGCCCAATCGACATAGGTTTGCACGCTGAGTTGCGAGCCGTCCTGGTGTTTGTCTGTCCAGCGCCCTAAAAGATTTATCCCTTCGTAGCGAATACGTTGTTGTCTGATGGGTGCATAGGGCGCAATTAGCGAAAATTCGGGGCGCAGTTGATCAGTGTCGGTGCGATAGGCGTCGCCTTGCAGAGTGAATCGATCAGCCCAATCAGCGCGGAATCCGGTGCGAAAACCATCCCATTCGTCGTAGGTGTCTGGTTGTTTATCGCTGGTGGCAGTGGGGNNGTGGTTTGAGTGACGTGTCTTGTTTAAACGCCTTGGCATAAATGCGATAGGCTCCGTCATCGCCGAAACTACCCCCCTGACGTGTGCTCAACGTTCCCTTTTCTTCATTACCGTAAACGGCGCTGGTGAGATTACCCTGGGTGTCGCGCGTATGTTTGGAGATGATATTGATCACGCCGTTGACCGCATTGGCGCCCCAGAGAGTGCCGCCCGGGCCGCGCACAACTTCAATCCGTTCAACGTCCTCCAGCATCAGGATGTGTGCCTCCCAGAGCACACCGCCAAACACCGGGTTGTAGATCGTTCGCCCATCAACTAACACCAATAGCTTGTTGGCAAGGCCGCTGTTAAAACCGCGAATACTGATTGCCCAACTGTTGGAGTCGGTGCGTGCTACTTGTATACCGGGCACCATGCGCAGCGCATCGGGAATCGTAGTAACACCGGATCTGATGATGTCTTCGCTGGTCACTACATAAATTGCAGCGGGTGCATTGGCGACGGTTTCCGCTTTTTTTGAAACGCTGTGTACCTTGACCTCCAGCAATTGTTCCAGCGTGAGATCAAAATATTCGAGCGTGGTAAGTGCGTAAGTTGGTGGGGCGAGCAGCAGCGTCCCTACGACGGTGGTGCTCGAAAATGTACTGCGTAGCAAGCGGTGCTTTGACATTGGCTGGTCCTTTTACTAACCGCGTATCTTCCGCAGTTCACCTATCGTGTGCATGGTGAGGCGCTGAGGGAATTCTTTGATATCGAGAGAATAGAGTAGCCCACTGCCTTACGGTCTGCCGATGCTTTTTCAGTAGAGCGAGATGATGATCACGATTAGTAGGTCAAGAGAGTTATTTGGCGACAAGGAGGAGGGCAATCTTGAAAGCTTGCGCTCGGGATCCGGGAAAGCGTTAGCGATATATTTGCGGTCGAGGTGAATTTTATCCACTGAGGGTGTGGACAAAGCTGTGGCAAAACTATGAGCAGATGGTCGGGAGCCATCGCTGGTGTGGCTTTGAGACGCTTGGTGCCCCTGTAGTCTAGCTGATCAATATATAAACACGGGGCGCATTATAGCGTTTCAAAGGTTGGGCCATGGGTTCCCTCGGTGCATCTGTAATTGTAAGCAGGATTAAGGTTTAAGAAGGGTAAAAAGGCCCCTTTGTTAATACATTTTGCCAGTGAAGACGAACGCATCAACGCAGGCTGGCCAGAATATGAAACTGCGCTGAAATCGGCGGGTAAAAAATTCGAAGCCCACATCTACCCCAAGACCCAACACGGTTTTAACAACGATACCACTCCGCGTTTTGATGAGGCCGCCGCTGCCTTGGCTTGGAAGCGCACTGTCGATTTTTTTAATACGCATCTACGAGGGTAATGTATTTTTCGTGATCGAGGGGAGGTCGGCTCCATTGTTGAGTTGGCCGGTGGATGCTGCCATTCATGGGCACAGTATTTGCTGCTTCGCTTTCAGCAGCAGAAAATAGCTAACCGCTGCAGTTTTATAGCTGGACGGGTTTGGCTGCTGGCGCGGTGTTTTGGGGCTTGGGTGGGCTTGAACTGGTTGAAGTCACCTATCGGGTTCAATCAAGTGTAAATTCTGCGCATTTTATTTCATCTTCTGGTCCGCTCTCGTTTGGTGCGCTTGCATAGCCTCGTGCACCTTTGTAATCTGCGCGGCCGCTAGACCCCTGAATCACTCTGCGATGCGAGTTTTTATCAGTGAGCGAAGTTTTTCATCGGCCAGTTTCTATCGTTGAAATGGGAGGTGACGTAAACTGTTGCCCGCTTTTGGTGATTCGCCTGTGCGTTTTTTTAATCCCTTGATCTGTTGGAGAAGCTCAATGTTAAAGCTGCCTGAAACCCTGCGCGAAAATGTCCGCCTGCTGGGGGAGCTCTTAGGTGAGACGATTCATGCCCATGAAGGTGCAGAACTGTTTACCAAGGTAGAAGGTATTCGCAAGTTGGGTAAGGCGATTACCAAAGCGGAAAATGGCGATTCTGCCCCGCTGGTGGCGATGCTGAGTAGCCTGGATGACCAGAACATCCTGCCCATAGTGCGCGCCTTCAACCAATTTCTGAACCTGGCGAATATCGCCGATCAGGAATACTTCTCCAGCGCCGAAGCCGAGCGCGACGACAGCTTGCAAACGATGATTCAGGAGTTTGCCGCTGTACATGGCAAAAATGCCCTGACCCAAATTATCAATAAGCTGCGCATTGAATTGGTACTCTCGGCGCACCCGACCGAAGTTACCCGTCGCACATTGATTCGCAAATACGACCAGATCGTTGACACCCTGGCCGATCGCCAAAACGGCAGCCTGTTAAACTTCGAACAAGACAAATTGCGTGGCCGCTTGCACCGTTTGGTGGAAGAAATCTGGGCTACCGATGAAATCCGTACCACCCGGCCAACGGCTGTCGATGAAGCCAAATGGGGCTTTGCGGTGATCGAGAACAGCCTTTGGCAGGCAGTGCCGGACTTTATCCGCCATTTGGATCGCATGTGCTCTCGCCACTTGGGTGAGTCACTGCCGGTGGATATTCGCCCCATCAAGTTCTACTCATGGATGGGCGGCGACCGCGACGGCANNCCGAACTCTATTCGCGCGATGTTTATAGCTTGGGCGGCGACCTGAGTATGATCGAGGCGAGCGAAGAGTTGCGCGCCCAATACCCGGACAGCACAACCCCGTATCGCGATGTGATGTTTGATCTGCGCCGCCGTATCCAGTCCACCCTGGAGTGGGCTGAAGCCCGCCTTCAAGGTCGCTCGGTAGAAGCGCCGGCCGATCTGATCACCAGCCGCGAAGATTTGTTATCCCCGTTAATGCTCTGCTTCCGCTCGCTCCATGAAGTCGGCCTGCCGCATATCGCTAATGGTCCACTGGTCGATACGATTCGCCGCATTCACTGCTTTGGTATTAATCTGGTGCCGCTGGATATCCGTCAGGATGGCGACCGCCATGTGCAGGCAATTGACGAGTTGGTGCAGTACCTCGGCATTGGCGAATATCGCGAATGGCCGGAAGAAAAGCGTCAGGCATTCCTGTTGGAGTCATTGACCAGCAAACGCCCATTGCTGCCCATCAGCTGGCCGATGAGTGATGAAACTGCCGAAGTTCTCGCGACTTGTCGCGTAGTGGCGCAAGAGCCGCGCGAAATTCTTTCGCACTATGTTATTTCCATGGCGCAGCAGCCGTCGGATGTGTTGGCGGTAGCCCTCTTACTCAAAGAGTGCGGCATGACCTGGAATATGCCGATTGTGCCGTTGTTTGAAACCCTCGATGACCTCGATCGCGCACCGATTGTGATGGAGCGCTTGTGGGATCTGGAGTGGTACCAACAGTATTCCGCGCATCAGCAAACGGTGATGATTGGCTACTCCGACTCCGCCAAAGATGCGGGCAAACTGGCGGCAACCTGGGCGCAATATAAGGCACAGGAAAAGTTGGTCGCCCTGGCCGATAAATTTGGTGTATCGCTGGTGCTCTTCCATGGCCGTGGCGGTACCGTTGGTCGCGGCGGCGGCCCGGTAGAAAAAGCCATGGCATCGCAGCCACCGGGTTCGGTCAAAGGCCGTATCCGTGTGACCGAGCAGGGCGAGATGATCCGCTACAAGTTCGGTTTGCCGCGCGTTGCCTTCAGCAGTCTGTCTTCTTATGTGGTCGCGACTATGCGCGCGACTATGGCGCCAAACGCTTCACCTAAACCCGAGTGGCGCGATCTGATTGAACGCATGGGCAAAGCAAGTCTTGAGGCCTATCGCGCCGTTGTTCGTGGACACAAAGACTTCGTTCCTTACTTCCGTAACCTTACGCCAGAACAAGAGTTGAGCTTGCTCGCACTGGGCAGCCGCCCGGCCAAACGCAAATCGACCGGCGGTGTAGAAAGCCTGCGCGCCATTCCCTGGGTGTTCGCTTGGACGCAAGTGCGTTTGAACTTGCCCGCATGGTTGGGCACCCGCCAGGCATTCGAATATGCGATGAAACATGACCCGGCGCTGTTGGAGGATATGGTCAGCAACTGGGCGTTTTTCTCCAGCTTCCTCGACCTGTTGGAAATGGTGATCGGTAAAGCCGATGGTCCTATCTGTACCTACTACGAAGAGCAGTTGGTGCCGGTGGAATATCGCGGTTTGGGTCAGGAGCTGCGCGGCGATTTGAAGGCGCTCGAAGGCCTTATCAATAAAATGAAGAAGCAGGATGTTTTGCTTAACGACGACCCCATGCTGCGCCAATCGTTGGAAGTGCGTAAGCCTTACGTTGATCCGCTCAACTACTTGCAAGCCGAGTTGTTGAAACGCTATCGCAGCAGCGAAAATATCAGCCCGGATCTTGAGCGCGCGCTCAAGGTGACTATGGCGGGTATTGCGGCGGGTATGCGCAATACGGGTTGATCTACTTACCTATATTCCGATACCTGAAAATGGCGCAATGGATTATTTCCATTGCGCCATTTTTTATCTGCCCCGCGCTGAGTAACTCCACTCAAAGCTGCTTTTTGACACCCCAGTAAACCCCGTCTATACCTAGTTAACCCATATGGCAGCAAAGTGTGCAGGGATAACTACAATTAGCATCCTGCGTTTTTGCTATTGAATTTGACGGAAACAACCAATGAATAGCCGCTACCTCCACGGGAGTTCTCCCGCTCTTTCTTCATATCTTCATACGCAGCGCGGGTCATCTCACGTCATGGTGATTGGGGCAATTGCTGTATTGGGTTTAATTGGACTCGTACTGCTTTCCCTCGCAGAACTCTCGTTGTTCTGGAAAGCCTTACTGCTGTTGGCGGTACTCGGTGCGGCGGTGATGGCCGGAGTGCAAGTTGCGCAATCGGCAAAATGTGAGAGCGATATTAAGGTCGAGCTAATGCACGCCCAAGGTGGGCAACAGCTTGCACAAATGTACCGCCCACTGCTGGAAAACTATCAGCATTTGCTAAAAGAAATCCTGCCGCTGTGGCAGCGCCAAACTGAATTGGCGCGGAACCAACTAGAGGGCAGCATCACTGAATTAGTGGGGCGCTTCTCCGACATTCATCAGCGCTTGCAGGCAGCGGTTGCCAGCTCATCATCTACTGCTAGCAGCATGAAAGGTGATACCGGACTGGGCGGCGTCATTCATTTCGCCAACGACGAGTTGAGCCAAATCACTCACACCTTGCGCCAGGCAATTGATCAGCGCGATGAGTTGCTCAATGAAATTTCCGGCCTCTCCAAAATCACCGTTGAATTAAGTGGGATGAGTGCAGAGGTTGCGGGTATCGCCTCGCAAACCAATTTACTCGCGCTCAACGCGGCAATTGAAGCGGCACGTGCCGGCGAATACGGGCGCGGGTTTGCGGTAGTGGCAGATGAAGTGCGCACGCTTTCAACTCGCTCTGGTGAAACCGGTGCGCGTATTGGTCGCCGCATCGAACAGGTTAACTCCGCGCTGCAAACAACACTGGACAGAACCGCTGAGTACGCCGCAGAAGATAATTCGCGTCTTACTAAATCCGAAACCTCCATCGCGCAAGTACTCGAACAATTTCGGGGCTCCAGTGAAAACATTTTGCAGTCAGCACACATCCTGGAGCAGGAAAGTGCCGCTGTTCAGTCGAGTGTTGAAGAAGTATTAGTGAACCTGCAATTTCAGGATCGTGTCAGTCAAATTTTAGGCCATGTGATTGACGATATGGAAAAACTGGTTGGCGCGATTGCCGATCAGGAAACTCGCCTGCGCCACGGTGAGCCGGTAATCACCATTGACACTGGTGAATGGTTACGCTCGCTGCAAAAAACTTACACCACATTAGAGCAGGTTGATGTGCATCGCGGTAACGGATCTAAAGCCAAAGGTTCGAATAATTCAGAAATCACGTTTTTTTAGGAGTAGTGAATGTCCAAAGTAATTTTAGTTGTTGATGACTCCGCCAGCGTTCGGCAAGTAGTCGGAATTGCACTGCGCGGCGCCGGTTATACGGTGGTTGAAGCCAGCGATGGCAAAGATGCCCTGACCAAATTGGACGGCCAAAAAATCAATTTGGTGATCTCTGATGTCAATATGCCGAATATGGACGGCATTACGTTTTTGAAAGAAATGAAAACCAAGGCCAATTACAAATTTACGCCGGTGATCATGTTGACTACGGAAGGCGCAGAAGAGAAAAAACGCGAAGGCCAAGCCGCTGGAGCAAAAGCCTGGATTGTAAAACCTTTCCGTCCTGAGCAAATGCTGCAAGCGGTTTCCATGTTGATCTGATAACAACTCTCTTTTACAGGAACTATCTTTTAATAGGTACGGGTCATGAATATTTCGCGTAAAAAGAGCAAGGACACAACTACCCTGGTATTTGAAGGCGACATCACGATTTATTACGTTGCCCAAATAAAAGATGAGCTGTTTGCCGATTATGAAAAGCTGGGCGACAAAGTGGCGCTGGATTTGGAAGGCGTAACTGAAATAGATACCGCTGGCGTACAGCTGCTGCTATTTGCAAAAAAGTTTTTCACCTCGGCACACAGGTCTTTATTTATCAGCAAAAGTAATGAGTCGGTAGACACCGTGTTAACGGTGTTGGATGTGAAACCTCAATTTGCTTTGGCAGCATAAGGAATCCATTATGAATCTCGACGGTGCCTTGCAGACATTTTTCGCGGAAGCGGATGATTTGCTCAACTCCATGGAGGCAGCGTTGCTGCGTATGGATGAGGGCGATAACGATATGGAAACCATTAACGAAATTTTTCGTGCAGCGCACACCATCAAAGGCTCGGCAGGATTATTTGGGCTGGATGATATTGTGAGCTTTACGCATATCGTAGAAAATGTATTGGATCGCGCACGCGACGAAAAAATTCTTATCACCAGTGATCTACTCAGCATATTTTTACCCTGCCGCGATCACATCGCGACTCTGGTAGAAAATGCGCGGAACGAGCAGGAAAATGATGCAGCATGTCTTGCGCAAGGCAAGGCCTTGCTCGATTCATTAGCGCCCTGGTTGGAAGCAACAGAAAAAACGGCAGGGGCTATTGCTCCTGTCGCTGTTGCAGCGACCAGGAACACAAGTGGTAGTGTTGAAACGGATCATGAAGCTTGGCATATCTCCGTGCGTTTGGGACCGGACTTATTGCGCAATGGAATGGACCCTCTATCTATTCTGCGCTTCTTGCGCACACTGGGTAACATCACCCATATCACGACCATCACCGATCATTTGCCTGAATACAACGAGTTTGATCCTGAGCAGTTATACCTCGGTTTTGAAATTACGCTGGTAAGTAATGCCTCGCAAGCGCAAATTGAAGATGCATTTATGTTTGTGCGTGATGATTCAGATATCAAACTCATTCCGCCGCGCAGCAACATCGAAGCCTATGTGAATTTAATTAAATCCCTGCCTGAAAACACCCAGCGTCTGGGTGAGATCTTGGTGAAAAGCCACGCGATTAGTTTTCAGGAATTGGATGCGGCCCTGGCCACGCAAAAACATCAGGCAAAAACCACCGGTGCAGTGGGTATGTTGGGCGATATTCTTATAGAAGAACAGGCAATTCCGGTAGAGATTGTCAATGCCGCACTCGATAAACAAAAGAAAGTCAGCGAGAAAAAATCCAACGCCGAAAATCGCTTTATTCGTGTCGACGCAGAGCGCTTGGATGCATTGATTAATTTAATTGGCGAGCTGGTTATTAATCGTCAGCGGGTTGATTTGCTCTCATCCAAAATGGGCAACCCCACCTTGATTGAAGCAGTCACTTCAATGGGTAATTTCACTGAGGCGATCCGCGATGCGGCGCTCACCTTACGCATGGTGCCTATTGGCGATACCTTCCAAAAATTCAAACGCGTAGTACGCGATACTGCCAAGTCGATTGGCAAAGAAATTGAGTTGGAAATTGAAGGCGCGGAAACCGAGCTGGATAGATCCATGGTGGAAAAATTAAATGATCCGCTGATGCATATTGTGCGCAATGCAATGGATCATGGTATTGAATCCATTGCTGTGCGGCAGACGCGCGACAAACCGGATTCCGGCACCATCAAACTCACGGCCCGTCATGATGCGGGCAACATTGTTATCGGTATTCACGATGACGGTGGCGGTTTGGACGTGGAGCGAATCCGCAAAAAAGCCGTTGCCAACGGCATTCTGGAAGAGGGTATTCATCTATCGCGGCAGGAATTATTCCAATTAATTTTCCATCCCGGCTTATCCACTGCTGAACAAGTGACTAACTTGTCTGGCCGTGGCGTGGGTATGGATGTGGTTAAACGCAATATAGAAGCCTTGCAAGGTGGTATTGAAATCGAAAGTGAGCTCGGCGTGGGCACCAGCTTTAGTATTCGCCTACCGCTAACACTCGCGATTATTGACGGCTTCCATGTTACTGCGGGGCATATCGATTTTATTGTGCCGCAAAACACCATCCTTGAGTGTGTGGATTTAAATTCATTGAGCCATGTACAAGGGCAGAACTGCGTGAACTTACGCGGCGAGCAAGTTCCTTATATTCGCCTGCGTGAAATTTTTTCATTGCAACCCAAAGATCACACCCGTGAAAAAATTGTGGTAGTGCAATTTGGCGAGAAGCGTGCCGGCATAGTCGTAGATGAATTGCACGGAGAAATTCAAACCGTAGTAAAACCCATGGGGCCGATTTTCCAGGCGCTCAAAGGCATAGGTGGCTCCAGTTTATTGGGCACGGGGGCGGTGTCGCTGATCCTGGATGTCCAACAGTTGATTAGTTTTGCTATTAATCGTGAACATTTACGCAACAACGCCTTTTCAGTGAGCGCGCAGGAGCAGGAACAATGAATCAGTCAAGCAGACAGAAAAAGACGCAATCAGTAGAAGTCATTAAACAATATTTGACGTTTCGCATCGGCAATGAGAATTACGGATTAGAGTTGTCGCAAACGCGTGAAATTATTGAGTACAGTGGTATCACAGAAGTTCCATTGATGCCGAATTTTTTGCGCGGCGTTATCAATCTGCGCGGCGAAGTAGTGCCGGTAATTGATTTGGCGGTTCGCCTTGGCCGCAAACCCATTGAGGTGCAAAAACGCACCTGCATTATTGTAGTGGAGTTGGAAAACAATGAGCAAAATCATGTGCTCGGTTTACTAGCTGATTCAGTCAGTGAAGTGATAGATATGAATGATGACAATATTGAAGACGCGCCTTCTTTTGGAGCCAACATTCGCGCTGATTTTATTCAGGGTATTGCCAAGCGCGACGATGAGTTTGTGGTATTGCTGGATGCAAACAATGCTCTTTCTATCCGCGAGCTGGCGCATCTGGTTGAGGCGCAGCTGCAATAATTTCCCCATTTAATAACTCAGAGTCTTTGAGGGAATCATCATGTTTAGCCGCCTGACGTTGAAGTTTAAAATTTTGTTGCTCAGTTGTTTAGTGGTACTGGGTTTATCCACCTTAGGGCTAACGGCCTATTTGCAAATCCGCTCCTATAATGTTGTGGTTGATGAAACTGCCACCCACAGCCAGCGCCGCTCCGATATCCTGGTAGAGATTCAAAGTGCCGCGATTAATTTTAAAACCCAAGTGCAGGAGTGGAAAAATATCCTGATTCGCGGCAATAACCCTGAGCAATTTACCAAGTACGTTGATGGTTTTATTAAATCAGAGGGTGTTGTTCAAAAACACCTTGCCGCTGCGCTTGAATTTCAAAAAGAAGAGGGTGTATCTACCGACGCGGTACTTCTATTACAAAAAGAGCATACCCAATTAGGAAAAAACTATCGTGAAGCGCTCAAAAGTTTTGATCAGGAAAATACAGAGGCGGGAAAAATAGTTGATAAATTAGTGAGTGGTATGGACCGGGAAGCCAGCCGACAAATGCAGGAGTTGGCTGATAATACTACCAGTGGATTTCACCAATATTTGCATGATTCAGATATCAAAACTGGAAAAATTTACAGCGAGACTGTGCGTTTGCTGGTGATTGTTTGCGTTAGTGCGTCGGTCCTTATCATTGCGTTAATGGCATTTATTTTCCGCGATATGTTCAACATCCTCGGTGGTGAACCGGCATACACAGCCAATGTTGTCTCCCAGGTTGCCGATGGGAATCTCAACATTGATATCCAACTAAAACCAGGTGATAACAGCTCGCTGCTTGCCAGTGTGGCCAATATGAGTAAACAGCTTGCTGAAATCATTGGTGATGTGCGCAGCTCCGCTGATGCCCTTTCATCTGCTTCTGAAGAGGTAAATGCTACGGCGCAATCGCTCGCTAAAGGTGCTTCAGTGCAAGCGGCGAGCGTGGAAGAAACTTCGGCGTCGATGGAAGAAATGTCAGCGTCAATTTCGCAAAATAGTGAGAACGCAAAAATTACTGATGGCATGGCTCAAAAAGCCGCACGTGATGCTGCGACCGGCGGCGATGCGGTAATGGGTACCGTAGAGGCTATGCAAAAAATTGCTGAACGTATCAGTGTGATTGATGACATTGCCTACCAAACCAACTTGCTCGCGCTCAATG
>DQHS01000080.1 GCA_003524365.1 Cellvibrio sp.
TTTAAATATGGTGGGCCCAGCTGGACTTGAACCAGCGACCTGCCGATTATGAGTCGGATGCTCTAACCAACTGAGCTATAGGCCCCAAAGGAAACTGCAGAAACGCAGTGGGCGGCATTATAGTGAGTTGTGCTCTATGTGGCTAGGGTTAATTCTGTCGGATTTTTATCAAATAGAGATCAAAAAAACCGCCCATCGGCGGTTTTTTTGTATTTGCGCTACTGTGGGTGCGAACCCCTAATTACACACATTGCCGGTTACGGCGGGTACAGCTGCGGTTCCGTTTGGTTTGGTGCCTTGGAAGCCGAATTCGACCGACTGACCGGGTTGAATGGTTTTGTTCCAATCCATGTGGGTGGTGGTATAGGGGTTACTTCCAGTCACTACTCCATTCCACAGGTTGGTTACGCGGGTCGCGTTAGTGTAGTTCCAGCTTACACTCCAGCCATTAAGTGTAGTCGCGCTGGTGTTGGTGATTTTTATCGATGCGGTAAATCCATTCCCCCAATCATTAGTGATTGTGTAAACACATTTTCCCGTACTGGTGGCTCTGGAGGAGCTTGAGACACTTCGTGATGTGGTCGCGCTACTTGAGGCCCGTGACGAAACAGAAATGCGTGAGCTAGTTGAAGAGCTGGAAGATAAACTGCGAGCGCTGCTGGATGAGACGGAGCTGACCACGCTGTTTCTATCTATCTTGTCGAGCATGATTTGCGCATAGCGTCTGCCAAATTCGCGATAGGATGCGGTGGTGAAGTGATACACATCCATTCCTGGCAGGCCCATCGCCGAAACCACGTGGGCATTGTTGATTAATCCGGGCAGCTTTCTAACCTCGGTATTGTGCCAGTGGCAGCAGGATCCATAATCCGCGTAGAGCAATTCGCCGGCGAGAAAAGGGACATCGCCAATACCAAGATCTCTTCGCAAATCCGTAACGATTTCTTTAACTTGGTTTTTCCAATTCGGATCGCTGGTATCGCTCTCGCCTTGATGGAAAATAATTCCTTTAATGACACCTGCTTGTTGGGCTTTTTTTGCCATGTCGAGTAGCCAGGCATAGCCGCCGTTGAACTGTGTTGGCAAGTTTTGGTTGTTTCGACCTATAGGCGCCGATTTCTGATACAGCTCAATTGGAGTGCCTGATACTGCAGCCGGAACTAATCCAATGGTGATGGAGCTCGGCATGCCGTCTGCCATGTTTTTTCCAAAATAATCACCAGGCCCCAGTCCGCTGTAGCATCGATTGAGCGGCGGTGATGCGACATACCAGTTGCCATAGGTGCGACCTAAATTACCGCAATTTAAGTCTGCCATTACTTTTACCCGGGGATTTGTAACGCGATCCTGGTTTTCAATGGGAGCAGCGCCTTCCATGTTGGATTGGCCAAACATCAAGTAAATATGAAAATTTGGATCAGGCGCGGCAAAAACTTGATTTGCTGCAGTTGATAACAACATCGAGAAAAGTAATTTTCCCAGCATATTATTTTTATTGAACATGGATAATTCCTTCATTGTTAAGTGGGGGATGGGTGTGTAATCGTTATTTTGTGAACCACTAACTTCAAAGTTCGCGGGGATATTAGCCGCGAAAGTGCCAAATGGCTTGATTGAAATGCAGGAATGTTTGATGGGTGCAGAAAGTTGAAGCTTTATTGTAAAAAGAAGAAGTGCAGGATTTGTGAGCACAGATTATTGGTAACCGCTCAACTCTGGTTGAGCGTCAGGTTTCGATGAGGTGAATAAAACAAAACCCGCCGAAGCGGGTTTTATTGGGTGATGATTTATTAATCATCCAGGAAGCTGCGCAGGTGATCAGAGCGCGATGGGTGGCGCAATTTGCGCAATGCCTTGGCTTCGATCTGACGAATACGCTCGCGCGTTACATCAAACTGTTTACCTACTTCTTCCAGTGTGTGGTCAGTGTGCATGTCGATGCCAAAACGCATACGCAGTACTTTGGCTTCACGCGCAGTGAGGCCAGCTAATACTTCGCGCGTTGCTTCCATTAAGCCTTCCATCGTCGCTGACTCCACCGGAGAAATAATGGTGGTGTCTTCGATAAAATCGCCCAGATGTGAATCTTCATCGTCGCCGATGGGCGTTTCCATGGAGATTGGCTCTTTGGCAATTTTCAGCACTTTACGTACTTTGTCTTCAGGCATTTCCATGCGCTCGCCGAGTTCTTCCGGCGTTGGCTCGCGCCCCATTTCTTGCAACATTTGACGCGATACGCGATTGAGTTTGTTGATAGTCTCAATCATGTGTACCGGGATACGAATGGTGCGCGCCTGATCTGCGATAGAGCGTGTGATCGCCTGACGAATCCACCATGTAGCATAAGTAGAAAATTTGTAACCGCGACGGTATTCAAATTTATCCACCGCTTTCATCAAGCCGATGTTGCCTTCCTGAATCAAATCGAGGAACTGAAGGCCGCGGTTGGTGTATTTTTTCGCGATAGAAATAACCAGGCGCAAGTTGGCTTCGACCATTTCTTTTTTCGCACGACGTGCACGCGCTTCACCAATCGACATGCGACGGTTGATGTCTTTAATACTGGCAAGACTTAAACCGCTTTCTTCTTCGATCTGTGCAAGTTGCTGCTGTGCAGTTTGTACATCGGGCAATACGCGTTCGAGTTTGTCGGCGTGGTCAACTTTGCCTTTAAGAAATTCCGGTAACCAGGCATCGTTAGTTTCATTGCCAGGGAATTCTTTGATAAAGGTTTTGCGTTGCATCTGGGCTCTGCGGGTACACAGATCCATGATGTGGCGCTCTTGTCTGCGCACGTTATCGAGCATTACGCGCGCTTTGGTGTAAATCGGATCGAATTGGCGGGTCGGCAATTTGAAAAATTTGAACAGATCGCCAAGGGCGGACAATTCTTTTTCGGCTTGCTTGCTGCCGTAACCGTATTTAGCGAGAGTCTTGTTGACTTTGTCCTGCTGCTTTTGCAACTCTTCAAAGCGCACGCGCGCTTCTTCAGGATCTACACCTGAGATAGCTTCTTCTTCGTCTTCAGTGGCGGCTTCTTCCTCTTCGTCGTCACCTGCAGCTTTCGCGCCAGCAACAGCAACGGGGATTTCTTCCACTTCAACGACGGTAGCGGGAATATCTTCGACCGGGTCGAGCCAGCCGATAATTACGTCGGCCAGGCGACGCTCTTCTTTGGCGACCATTGCATATTCGTTGAGCACTTGTTGCACAGCGCCTGGCCAGTAAGCCACAGCGTGCATCAACTCGCGCACACCTTCTTCGATACGCTTGGCGATAACAATTTCGCCTTCGCGGGTCAGCAACTCGACTGTGCCCATCTCGCGCATATACATACGCACAGGGTCAGTGGTGCGACCGGTTTCCGTTTCTACGGCAACCAGTGCAGCAGCGGCTTCGGCGGCGGCAATTTCATCGGCGGCAGAGTCGCCATCGGTCATTAACAGGGTGTCGGCGTCGGGGGCTGTTTCATAGACGCGGATACCCATGTCGTTGATCATCTGGATGATGTCTTCGACCTGATCCGGATCAGAGATGTCTTCCGGCAGGTGATCGTTTACCTCGGCATAGGTCAAGTAACCTTGCTCTTTACCGCGGGCGATCAGTTCTTTAATACGGGACTGTTGCTGTTGGACGTCTTCAGACATTCGAAACCCTATTTAAAACCTGATGAGTGAAATGCAAAGCCCAAAATTATACTCCACTTGCTTGGGTGGATTCTAGGCGATTGGTGGGTGAGGCAATATTCTTCAGTCAGATAGCACCAAATTGTGCGGGTTTTGACCAGTTTTACGATTTATGGTTGCACTTTTGGCGCTAATGCGGCGCGTATCAACTGGTCGCGCTCTTCTTTGGTGAGTTGAGTTAAGTCGGCATTTTTCAGTTTTGCCAAAGATTCTGCTGTTTTTTTCTGATTTTGCTGCTGGCGCAGTTTTTCCATGGCATCACAAAACGCTGCCTGGGTGTCGTAATCGGCTTTGGCTGGCTTATCTTGCCGGCTTTGGGTGAGGGCATTCGCCGCCTGTAATAAATCATGCCCAGCAACCGCTGCCAGTCGCTCGGTATTTTCTGCTCCGTAGATGCCGCGCCAGTAGCCAATCAAATGTGAAAGATTGTAGTGCGGTCGCTCATGCAACACTTTGAGCAGGCGCCCGAGCATTAGGCAGTCGATGTCTGATTGATCGATCAGCCATTCTTCATGGTTTGATTCAAGGCTGGCTAATGTTGGATAGGTCAGCAGTAGCGCCAAGGCTTTGCGCACCGGCGGCATCAAATATTTGCTGGCAGCGCGCGCTTGCAGCTCCGGCTGGTAGGCCGTATTAATAGCTTTTCGCTGCGCGCGTGGTTCTTCGTAAAACTCGTGGTAGTCCGGAGGCGGCAGTTCCTGCGGGAAATCGCCGTATTCCTCGTAAGCTGTGAGCGGCGGATGATCCCATTCGGGTTCGGTTTTTTTTGGTGGGGAGCTTCTCGGTAATACAACTCTCGGTACGGTTTCTTCTGGCTTGATGGGGGCAGGTGGCGCCGCAAAAAGTGGCTGCATCTCGCCTTTGCTTTGCTGATCCTGAATCAATTCCTGCAGGATATTGCGATTGAGTCCGGTGCGGGTAGCCAAGCTCTCAAACATTAATTCGCGAAACACCCCTTTGGGTAGGCGCTCCAACAGTGGCGCAGCACGTTTGCTAAAAGTCGCGCGGCCTTCCATGGTGCGGATGTTTAAGCCTTCGGCGACGGCATCAAACAGATAATCTTCAAAAGGTACCGCAAGCTCGATCATGCGCTCGAATTTGTCGGAGCCGATTTGGCGCACCAGTGTATCCGGATCTTCGCCTTCGGGCAGGAACAGGAATTTTACGGTGCGGCCATCGGTCATGGTATCGAGCGATGCTTCCAGCGCGCGATGAGCCGCACTGCGACCGGCTTTGTCTCCATCAAAACAAAACACTACTTCATTGGTGTATTTGAAGGCGCGGTCGAGATGGTCGGGGCCGCAGGCGGTGCCGAGTGTGGCGACGCCGTAGCCGATCCCGAATTGCGCCAGACTGACCACATCCATATAGCCTTCAACTACCAGCAGGCGCGGCAGCTCGCGATAGGCGAGGCGCGCTTCATAAAGCCCGTAAAGTTCCTGACCTTTATGGAATACCGGGGTTTCCGGTGAGTTGAGATATTTGGGTTTGTC
>DQHS01000343.1 GCA_003524365.1 Cellvibrio sp.
CTGTAAAAAGTCTGTCTGCACAAAGCCTGTCTGCGCAAAGCAGTGTTTTTTACCCTAGGAAATTCCTGCGGATTGCCTGCGTTCAGAAGTAGCGAAAGGAAATTAATCAGAATAGTCATTGTTGTAGAGTTCGTGTTGGTGGTGCGAATTAATTTGTAAACACACCTGGAACAATGACTGAAAATAGATGGCAGGGGCGGAAGGACTCGAACCTACGAATGGCGGGATCAAAACCCGCTGCCTTACCACTTGGCGACGCCCCTGTTGTACTTGATCAGCTTGACGGAAGGAGCTTGTAGAGCGGTGATCGATTTACACCTTGTGCTACAAAACCGGGCAGATGTTTGGGCAATTGTGCCTGCACGCTGTGTGCTATTTCTGCCGACTCAAAGCTTGCAAATACGCAGGCTCCGGTTCCCGTCATTCGCGCATTGCGATCAAATTTCTGGAGCCAGATGAGTGCGTTATCGACTTGCGGATACAGCTTTCTCACCAAGGCTTCGCAGTCATTTTGACCACCCTGCTCAAGGAAGGCCGCCACTTTAATGGCCGAAGTATCTCTTGTCAAATCTTTGTGAGAAAAAATTTCAGCAGTGGATACATGGCAGTCAGGTTGGATAACCAGAAACCATTTTGGCTGCATTTCGATAGGCTGTAACGCTTCGCCCACACCTTCCGCCCATGCCGTTTGTGCGTTGATAAATACAGGTACATCGGCGCCGAGCTGTAAACCGATATTTTGCAGCTGGCTTTTGTTCAGGCCACAGCCCCATAAATGATTGAGTGCGACGAGTGTGGTGGCGGCATTGCTGCTACCACCACCGATTCCACCACCCATCGGCAGGTGTTTTTCGAGTTGGATATCAACTCCGGCGCCGACAGCTTTATACGCATCAAGTGCACGCACGGCTTTAATAATCAGGTTCTGCTCAAAGGCGACGCCGGGCAAATCCGGTGCGAGAGTTATTTCGCCATCGATGCGGGTATTGAAGGAGAGCGTATCGCCGTAGTCGAGCAGTTGAAACAGGGTTTGCAGATTGTGGTAGCCATCAGGACGGCGACCCGTGATGTGCAAAAACAGGTTGAGTTTAGCGGGCGACAAGAGCGTTAAACTCGTCATTGCGCCGCCCCCAGTTGCCAATTGCGGATCACCAATACCAAACGTACATCTTTATATTCAGCGGTGATTTTCCCCGGCAGCGGCAAAATAACGCCATTGAAAGTTTGATCGCGATAGTTGCTGTAATTAATGCTCCAACCACCTTGAATTAATTGGGCGATTAGCCCGTTTTCGTTTTGTTGTAGTTGGGTGATGCGCAGTTTGGGCGCGGGTACACCGCGCACCCAGTAAGCGAGTTGGGCGACGGGTAGTGTCCAACCAGCGGATTTTTTAATTAGCGCCTCGGCAGTTTTGGCTTCTTGCGCGGGTTCGCCCGTTTGCTCCAGGCGCACTTTGTCGGGCGTGCCGGTGATGATCATGCTTTTTTGCCCGAGCGGGCCGCTGAGATTAATCTGGTAATTGGCGATTTGTTGCACCCATTTGACGCTAGCGCTGCCGCTATCGACTGCTGTGCGAAGGCCCAGTTTGCCCGTTAGTTGCCAATCGCCAATCGCCTGCACCTGCCGCTGATGTTCGAGTACATCCTGAGGCGGCGTTAATAAACCCTTGTGCACGCAGCCGCCGAGCAACAGCGTTAGGAAAAGAAGGCGTGAAACGCGCTGCATCATAGATCGACCTTGAGTCGGTTGAGGGTTTCCAGAAGAGCCGGATCCTTGGGGGCCAATTCGATACTTTCCTGCCAGATGCGACGTGCTTCGTCTTTATCCCCCAGTACCCACAAAATTTCGCCCAAATGTGCACCGATTTCTGCGTTGGGTTCCACAGCATAGGCGTTGCGTAGGTAAGTCAGCGCTTCGGGGTATTGTCCGGTGCGATAAAGCAGCCAGCCCATCGAATCCATGATGGCGGCATCATCGGGCTTCAGGCGAATGGCCTTTTCCAGCAGTTCGCGTGCTTCCGCAAGCCGCTGGGTGCGATCAGCCAATATATAGCCGAGCGAATTGAGCGCGGCGATATTATCCGGCTGCTGTTTCAATATTTGGCGCAGGTCGCGCTCGGCTGCTGCGATGCGTTTGCGNNCAGATAATTGTGTTTTACCAGGGTTTGACCGTGCAACACATACAGGGCTTCGCTCTGCTCGGGGAAGCGTAAACGCAAGCGGTTCATATGTTGTTGGGCGCTGAGGAAATCCTCCTGGCGCACGAATATGTCCAGCAGGCTGATGGTGGCCGGGAGAAAATCGTTGCCGCTTTCCACGCGCAGGTAGTGAAGAATGGCCTCGGAAAGATCGTTGCGCGCTTCGGCCATGCGCGCCAAATAATAGTGTGCGGTTGAAGTATGCAGGTCGCGATCCAGCAACTCCTCAAATGCATTGCGTGCGGCTTCTATGTCTTTGCGTTCCAGCGCGATAATGCCCAGCGACAAGAGCATGTCGCCATTGCCGGGCAGTTGGCGGGTGAGAATCGTAAATTGCTCCTGCGCCAACTCCATATCGTGATGGGCCAAGATGCGGGCGTATTGCTGGCGCAGGCTGGTGTTATCCGGATAAAACTCCAGCAGGCTGTCCATTTTGGCAAGTGCTTCCTGATCGCGTTTCAATTGGTGTAACAGGTTAGCTTCGAGGATGGCGGCGGGAATGCTGCGCGGATGCACTTTAAGTGCCTGATGGGTGAGGTTCATGGCCTCATCATATTTACCTTGCTGTTGAAGCAGTATTCCCGTTCCCACCATTAGCTGCTCATCTTCAGGATGGCTTTGCAGTTGGGTGGCAAAATCATTCAGCAGCATTGCTCGTGCCGCATCGCCTAGGCTCGCCGCATTGGCGGCAATATTCTGGAAGAGCGGCTCGCCGCCCTCATCCATCAGGCGGCGTGAGAACTCAAAGGCTTCGTGCATCTGGCCAGCTTGCATATAGGCCATAGAAACATTCGCTAATGCATCTTTACTGTGCGGGGCGGACTTAACCCAGATTTGGGCCATCTCCAGTGCCACGGCATTGTTGCCCAGATAGCGCGCGATCATAGTGGCGCGCTCGGCGATCTGCGGGTCGCGGGTCTCGCGTGCCTGCTGCACGTAGTTGCTCAACGCAAGGTCGTATTGCGCGCGGCTGCCGGCGATTTCAGCGGTGAGTAGCGAATAAAGTGTTTCGGTCGGAAAGGGCTTGGCCGGTGTCTGTATGAGAATTTCCGGCTGTGGTTCAGGCGCCGCTACAGTGCGCGCCGACTGCAGGCTACAGCCACTCAGTACCCAATAGAGGGTCATGCTCGACAGAATAATAGGGCGGTGTTTGATCATGCGCGACCGGTAGCGGAACAAAAGGATAGGCGCAAATCAGGATGCGCGGCCAGACATCATAAACGCGAAGGCGAATGATAAAAAGGCCGTTCTGGTAATGCTGTGAAAAGATCCCGCCGGTACCCGCCGCTTAAAGTCCGGTACGCCGCGCCAGCGCTGGTTGGGTATCGACTAGGCGACGGGTTTCAAGGAAAGTTTGTTGGATCAAGTAGGCGTCGCCACTGGCTCTGTGGCGTTTGATATCGAGTCGCTTCTCCATGTGTTTTTTGGTTTTATCCCACAGTAGTAGCTGGGCCTCAGTGGCGATCATTTCAATCGGGCTTAAATGAAAGCTGGGATTAATGCGCGCGGCAAAAAACAGGCGGTTGAGCCAGGGGCTGTCGTGGATCCATGCATCGCTATAGGCGGTGATCTCACCCAGAAACTCGTTGAGTTCATTGCAGATATCGCGCGGTTTGCGCCCGCGCGTTTCGATGAGTTTGCGGGTAATGCCATGCATTGCCTGCGCTGTCTCGCTCCAGTGATCCCATTCGGGGGGCGGTTCGATCAGTGCACAGTAGCGATCGCCATTGGTTTTGACCACACCTATCTCGATCGGATAGCTGCGCGAGCCAAAACCTGAGGCTTCAATATCAATAATGGTCGGGTGGGGCAGTCTGCGCATAGAGAAATCCTTGGGCTGCGGCTGTGATTGAGTATAGGTGTGGATGCGACTGGTCAGTTAATCGGCGTAATAATCCTTCTTTATGACAGGATTGCGCGCGCGCCTCTTGCCACGCCCCCTCTGTGACCGGACAATACCGGCCTTCATAACCATAGCGACCTAAAAAAATAGTCCTGCCCAATGACCCTGTTAGCCTTTGGCATCAACCACACCACCGCCCCACTTGCCCTGCGCGAGCGGGTTGCGTTCGCGCCCGAGAATTTGCACAGCGCGATGCAAGAGGCTTGTGCCCATGCAGGTTTGACCGAAGTTGCCATTCTCTCAACCTGCAATCGCACGGAAATCTATGCGGCGAGTGAAGGTGATGCTGCCGCGATTCAGCAGTGGTTAGTCGACCACACCGCGATTGAAGCGGCAGATCTGGCCAACAGTTATTACTGCTATCAGGATCATGAAGCCGTGCGCCATATGATGAAGGTGGCCGGTGGCCTCGATTCACTCGTGCTGGGTGAACCGCAAATTTTAGGCCAAATGAAGTCGGCTTTTGCGAGCGCCAAAGACGCGGGCACTTTAGGGGCGGAATTACACGCAACTTTCCAGCAGGTTTTTAATATCGCCAAGCGCGTGCGTACTGAAACGGCGATTGGTGAGAACCCCGTCTCGGTCGCTTACGCAGCGGTCAGTCTCGCGCAGCAAATTTTCTCCAATCTCAAACAAGATACTGCGCTCCTCATTGGTGCAGGCGAAACCATCGAACTGGTTGCACGCCATTTGGTAGAGCAGGGCATCAAACATATTATTGTGGCCAACCGCACGCTTGACCGCGCGCAGCGGCTTGCGCGCGAATTTAATGGCGAGGCGATTTTGCTAGCCGATATTCCCGAGCAGTTGCACCGCGCGGATCTGGTGATTTCCTCCACTGCCAGCCAATTGCCATTGCTTGGTAAAGGCGCGGTTGAATCGGCGCTGAAAAAACGCAAACACAAACCTATGTTTATGCTCGATATCGCCGTACCGCGCGATATTGAAGAGCAGGTGGGTGAGCTGGACGATGTGTATCTTTACACTGTGGATGATTTGCACGCGGTGATTGATGAAAACAAAAAGTCCCGCGTNNAGTGCGGTTGAAACCGTAAAAGCCTATCGCAATAAAGCAGAGCAAATGCGCGATTTGGAATTGCAAAAAGCCCTGCGCAGTTTGCACAGCGGTGTTAATCCCGAACAAGTGTTGCAGCAATTTGCGCGCAACCTCACCAACAAATTAATCCATTCGCCGACTACTGTTTTAAAAGAGGCAAGTGCGAGCTCGCGCCACCATGTTATTCAAGTGGCGCAAGAGCTGTTTGATCTGTCTCTGATTCCTGAAGATTCTGTTAACCCTGCTGCTGATTCTGGCAGTGATGCAAGTGAGCAATAATGAAAGCGTCTATTTTAGAAAAGCTTGACCGCCTTAAAGAGCGCTACGAAGAAGTAAGCGCGATGCTGTCTGAAGCCGACATCATCAACAACCAAAACCGATTCCGCGATCTCTCCAAAGAGTACGCAGAGCTTGAGCCGGTTGTGCAAGGCTACCAAAACTATTTGAACCTGCTCGCCAATATCGCCGAAGCCAAACACCTGATTGTGGATGGCGATGCCGATATGAAAGAAATGGCAGAAGAAGAGTTGAAAGACTGCGAGGCGCAACTCGAACCCATGCAGTTGGAATTGCAAAAACTCTTGTTGCCAAAAGATCCCAACGACGANNGAGCACGGCGGCTTTAAAGAAGTGATTAGCTTGGTGAGCGGCCAGGGTGTGTATTCCAAATTAAAGTTTGAATCGGGCGCACACCGCGTGCAGCGCGTACCGGAAACCGAAGCGCAAGGGCGTATCCATACCTCTGCTTGCACCGTGGCGGTAATGCCGGAAGCGGATGAAATGGAAGAAATTAATATCAATAAAGCTGATTTGCGTATCGATACCTTTCGCGCATCCGGCGCGGGCGGTCAGCACGTTAACAAAACGGATTCGGCTGTCCGTATTGTGCACTTGCCCACCGGCTTGGTGATTGAATGTCAGGACGAGCGCTCGCAACATAAAAACCGCGCGCGCGCTATGAGTTTGCTCGCCACAAAATTAAAACAGGCGCAGGAAGATGCCGCGCATAAATCGCTTTCGGACGAACGCCGCAGCTTGGTGGGTTCCGGTGATCGCTCAGAGCGCATCCGCACTTACAATTATCCGCAGGGTCGCGTGACTGATCACCGCATCAACCTCACGCTCTATTCGTTGGATGCGATTATGCAGGGTGATTTGAATCCGGTTGTGCAACCGCTGGCAAACGAATATCAAGCGGATCTGTTGGCGGCGATTGCGGATTAATTTTTAAATCTTTATACCAATGTAGGTTGGGCAGCTATGCCCAACAAAAAACATCGTATCAACTTGTTGTTGGGCATAGCTGCCCAACCTACGTGACTCCCCTATGAGCAACATCACCGTTGCACAATGCCTGCAGCTCGCACACGAACTTGAATCCATAAGTGATTCTGCTCGTTTGGATATCGAATTACTGCTCTGCCACGTATTGAAAAAAAATCGCACTTATCTTTTTACCTGGCCGGATAAAACATTATTGCCAGAACAGACTGAAGAATTTTTGCAATTTTTCAATCGCCGTAAATCCGGCGAGCCAATCGCACACATTCTTGGCCAACGTGAATTCTGGTCGCTACCACTTACAGTAAATAATTCCACCCTAATCCCACGGCCTGATACCGAGTTGCTAGTCGAATTAGTGTTGGAGTTATTTGCAGATGATTCGGTACAACAACGTAGTTGTTTGGATTTGGGAACAGGAACCGGCGCGATTGTTTTGGCCATCGCCAGTGAAAAACCGGAGTGGCAATTAGTGGGGGTGGATAGGTCTGCCGATGCAGTCGCCCTCGCTGAAAAAAATCGCAGTGCCCTGCAATTTGCCAACGTACAAATACTGCATAGTGATTGGTTCTCTGCCATCCCTGCGCAACAATTTGATGTTATTGTCAGCAACCCGCCCTATATAGATCCCCAAGATCCGCATTTAGATCAAGGCGATGTGCGCTTTGAACCGCGCTCTGCGTTAATTGCGGACAACAATGGTTTGGCCGATATCGAACTTATCGTTCAACAGAGTTGGAACTATTTGCGCGAGCAAGGGTGGTTGTTGTTGGAACATGGGTATGACCAAGGTCAGGTGGTGCGAGATTTATTTCGCGCACGCGGTTTTGTGCAAGTGGAAACCCGTCGCGATTTAGGTGGTAACGAGCGAGTTTCCCTCGGCAAAAAAGGGGCTGTATCGTGAACGACGAACAACTATTGCGCTACTCGCGCCAAATTATGCTGCCCGATGTTGATATCGACGGGCAGGAAAAATTACTAGCGGCGCGCGTATTAATTATCGGCCTCGGTGGTTTGGGTTCACCGGTGGCTATGTATTTGGCAGCAGCGGGTGTTGGTCATTTAACGCTGGTGGATTTTGATGCGGTAGATCTCAGCAATCTGCAACGCCAAATCGCACATACCAGTGCGCGAATCGGTGCGAACAAATCGGCATCTGCGGCGCAAAGCTTGCGCGAATTAAATCCAGAAGTTGCGATTACTTGCATCGAAAAATTATTGGATACAAATGAACTTCTCGAACAAGTAAGACTGGCGGCGGTGGTGGTTGATTGCACTGATAATTTTCAAACCCGCTTCGCAATTAACACGGCCTGTGTTGCTGCAAAAGTTCCGCTTGTGTCGGGGGCAGCAATTCGGTTGGAAGGG
>DQHS01000101.1 GCA_003524365.1 Cellvibrio sp.
TGTGCCCCTACGCGCGCTTTCAGAGTGTGATGTTTGATCGCGATACGCTGGTAATTTCTTACGATGCCGCGCGCGGCGATGCACGAGGTTCGCGCAAAAAAGAAGACAATCCCGCTGAACTCGGATTAGGTGATTGCATCGATTGTTATATGTGTGTGCAAGTCTGCCCGACCGGAATTGATATTCGCGATGGTTTGCAAATGGATTGTATCGGCTGCGCAGCCTGCATCGACGCGTGCGACGATGTGATGGATAAAATGGGCTACGCACGCGGGTTGGTCAGTTATACTTCCGAAACAGCACTCGCCGGCGAAGCAACACGAATTTTGCGCCCGCGCTTAATAGCTTATGCAACAGCCATCTTCATTATGCTGGGTGCGTTATGGTTTGCATTGGATGCGCGCGAACTGGTGGATATGAGTGTGGTAAAAGATCGCACGGTNNCTTACGCGCCATTACACACTCGATTTAATACCCGGCGAAATTTTGGATATGCCGATCAGTGTAGTGATGAAAGGAAAAAGCGCAGAATCCGGTATGACTCACTTTGATTTTGTTCTGGTGGATAGTACGAATTCACTCACGAGCGAAGCAGCGAATTTTATTTATCCGGCGTTTTGATTGTGTCTTATTTACCTCGTTCCCAAGCTCCGATTGGTAATGCATATGCCAGGAATCAAATTGATTATTTACTACAGTCTCGATTAACAGTCAGTGCAAATTTTCAACCTATACACTCCCAAGCAGAGCTTGGGAGCGAGGGAATAAAACGCAAATAAATCGGTGGATCAGAAATGAAACTCTATGAACAGCTAGCCGATGAGATTGCGCAATTAATTCGTACCGGTGTGCTCGCCGAAAATGAGAAAGTACCTTCAGTGCGCACTGCCAGCCGAACCCATGGCGTGAGCCAGGCCACGGTATTTCAAGCCTATTATTTATTGGAAAGCCGCGGTTTGATTCAAGCGCGTGCGCGTTCCGGCTATTTTGTGCGCGCGCAAGCCAAACGCGCGCTGGCCGAACCGGAGATGAGCACCCCCAGTGCTGATAGCACTGATGTTGACGTAAGTGAATTGGTGTTTTCAATTCTGGGATCGATCAAAGACCCGGATACCATTCCATTCGGCTCTGCATTTCCCAGCCCGGATTTGTTTCCCCTCGCGCGTTTGGCGCGCTCCATGAGCAAAACGATTCAACACTTGCCCGCACGCGCGATTCTTGCCGATATGACATCCGGCAATCCCAATCTGCGTCGCCAAATTACATTGCGCTATATGATGAATGGGATGATGAGCGGTGTAATAAATTCACCCGATGAATTAGTCATTACCAACGGTGCATTGGAAGCCTTGAATTTATGTTTACAAGTCGTCACCAAACCGGGGGATTTGGTTGCAATTGAATCGCCCACCTTTTATGCCGCACTGCAAATTCTCGAACGCTTGCAATTAAAAGCGGTTGAAATTCCGGTACATCCGCGCGATGGCATTCACTTGCCGAGCTTGCAAGAAAGTTTGCAGCGTTTACCAATTAAAGCTTGCTGGTTTATGAGCAGCTTTCACAACCCGCTCGGCGCGTCTATGAGCGATGAAAAAAAACAATCGCTTTATGATTTACTGCAACAGCATCAAGTGCCGCTGATTGAAGATGATGTCTATGCCGAATTGTATTTTGGCACGGTGCCACCCAAACCGATAAAGTTTTTTGATCGCGCGGGATTGGTAATGCACTGCGGTTCTTTTTCCAAAAACCTTGCACCGGGTTATCNNTGAAATTGATGACGACTATATCGCCGTCGGTGCCCGCGCAAGTTGCCATCGCCGATTATTTACAGCACGGCGGTTATGATCGCCACCTGCGCAAATTGCGCGATACATTAGAAACACAGCAGCAATTAATGCTCGCTGCCATCGCCCGTTATTTTCCTGCGCAAACAAAAGTAACCCAGCCGAGTGGCGGTTATTTTTTGTGGGTGGAATTACCAGAGCACATAGACACGCTGAAATTATTTTCGCTGGCACTGGCGCAGGGAATTAGCATTGCACCTGGGCCAATATTTTCGGCGACGCAACGCTTTCGCAATTGTGCGCGCATCAATTACGGTCAACCATGGAATAAAGAAACAGAAGCGGCGATAGCGTTGTTGGGAAAATTAATTGCGTCTTTGTGATGACGAAAAATCTCACCCTGTCAGGCTATTGGGAGATATTTCAATAATCACGCTGCCCTGCTTGTGGCCGCTATCCACATACTCGTGCGCCTCCGCTATCTGCGCCAGCGAGTAGCTGCGATCAATCACCGGCACCAGAATTCCCGCCTCGGCCAGAGCAGCCAACTCGGCCAGATCTTCCGCGCGTTCAGCACAGGGGCCGGCAATTACCCGTTCGCGCCGCCATAAGGGCAGCCAGAGTGCCTGCAGCATTTGTGGCAGTGTGGCGCAGACTGCAAGCAGGCGACCGCCGGGTGCTAAAGCGCTACGCGCCTTTGCCCAAGGGGCGTTGCCATGGATATCCATAATCACGTCATACCGCTGGCCGTTGTGGGTAAAATCTTGCTGCCGGTAATCCACCACTGCATGAGCGCCCAGCGAGAGAACCAGAGCGCGCTTATCCGCACTGCACACGGCAGTAATCTGCGCGCCGTAGTGGCGGGCGAGTTGCAGGGCGGCGCAGCCCACGGCACCACCGGCGCCATTAATCAGAATCGTCTCACCTGCCTTTAACTGCCCACGGCGCAAAAAATCCAACGCGGTAGTGCCGCCAAACACCAGGGCCGCTGCCTGGTTAAAATCCAGTCGCGCCGGTTTATGGGCGATGGCACCGTCGGCATCGAGGCAGACATATTCCGCATGGGCACCCATGGCCATACCAGTGAGGGCGATAATGGCGTCGCCCGATGTAAAGCGGCTGACATTATCTCCCACAGCGACCACAGTACCGGCCAGATCCACCCCCAGAATAGGGCGACGCGGCGCACGGATGCCAAATATTAAACGGGAGATCAGGCCAAAACCGAGCGGTATACGCAGGCTGCGCAGGCGAACATCGGCGGAGTTGAGGCAGCTGGCGTGAACCTTTATCAGCAGTTGATGGGGTTTTGGTACAGGCAATTCGCGCTCTTCAACCTGCACAACAGTCGGGGCGCCATAGCGGGTGTAAACAGCAGCTCTCATCGCCCTTTTCCATGTTGATGACAATAGCGGGAGTATAGGGTGCTGATATGGCTAGAAATGTAACTAACTGTAGGTTTAACCAAAAATATCCAACTGCCCATCCGTTTTTTTCGCCGCCGGGATACTCAGCGGTTTGCGAAACAAACTGCAATCCAACTGCACAAAACGCCCGCTTTTTCCCAGACCATAACGTTTGAGACCTTTGGCAAAACGCTGGCGGATCATATCGGCCCAGAGACCTTCGCCGCGCATGCGCGTGGCAAAATTGGCATCGTAATCTTTGCCACCGCGCATATCGCGGATGCGGTTCATCACCCGTTCGGCACGCTCGGGGAAATGGGTGGCGAGCCACTGCTGAAACAGCGGATTTACCTCCCAGGGCAAACGCAACACGGTGTAACCGGCAGCAGTTGCACCGGCATCGGCGGCGGCGCGCATCACCTTTTCCAGCTCCTGTTCAGTCACAAACGGAATCACCGGCGCCACACTTACCAGCACCGGAATACCCGCCCGCGCAAGTTTTTCAATGGTTTGCAAACGGCGCGTGGGGGATGCTGCGCGCGGTTCTAATGTTCGTGCGATTGAATGATCGAGTGTGGTAATGGTGATGGCGACAGTGACCAGATTTTTCGCGGTCATGTCTTGCAGTAAATCGATATCCCGCTCGATCAGCGCCGACTTGGTAATCATCCCGAGCGGGTGATCGCACTCATGCAGCACTTCCAAACACTGGCGGGTGATTTTTAATTCGCGCTCGCACGGTTGGTAGGCATCGGTATTCATCCCAAAAGCGATGGGGCTGGGTTCATAGCTTTTATGGGCCAGCTCGCGCCGCAACAATTCCGGCGCATTGGTTTTGGCGTAGAGCCGGGTTTCAAAATCCAGCCCGGGCGATAAGCCGAGATAGGCGTGGGTCGGGCGCGCAAAACAATAGATACAACCATGCTCGCAGCCGCGATAGGGGTTAAGCGTGACACTGAAGGGTAAATCCGGCGATTGATTGCGGCTGAGAATCGTCTTGGCAATTTCTGGAGTGACGCTGGTTTTGAGCGCAGGATTGATATCGGTGTCATCGGCGTAGGGCAACCAGCCATCGTCTACCACTTCAATTAATTGGGTTTCATAACGCCCGGCGATATTGCTGATCGCGCCGCGCCCTTTATGGGCTTGGGGTACGGCATTGATCCAAGGCGCGGGTTCAATAAAATCCTCATCGTTTGCACTCATGACCCCGCCCCCCTCACAACCGCACTGTATATATAGACAGTTATTCTGTGCTTAAATCTCTTGGTGCGCAAGACGGGTTTCAATTTATCTCGCATCGCTACTGCAACCTTTTTGCAGGTCGCCCGTAAGTTCCTCCGACAATTCAATCTAAGGAGGAACCACAATGAACCCATTTATCAACAAATCCTGTCGCTCTCTATTATTTACCCTTGCCTGCACCGGTTTGCTCACTGCCTGCGGCGGCGGCGGTGGCGGTGGAAGTAAAGGCTACTCATCAACTCCGGGCAGCACCGGTTATTCCAGTATGGTCGCCAGCTCTATAGCGCCCAGCAGTACGCCGGCAAGCTCAGTCGCACCTAGCAGTACACCGGTCAGTTCGGTTGCACCCAGTAGCACAGCTGCATCCAGCACTCCCGCGTCCAGTTCGTTGGCATCCAGCTCTGCAGCACCGGCATTGGTACCGCCGGTTGTTCTGATTGATACCCAAATCAATGCCGCTGATGGCGATTATTTTGTCGCGAGTGGCGACGTATTGGTCGGCATGCCAGAAGGTGGCGGCAATACCAGCTTCACCGGCCAGTTACTCAATCGCACCGGCTTCGCCCTTTACACCTTTGCTAATGACACCACCGGGGTCTCCAACTGTAGCGGCAATTGCCTCGTAAATTGGCCACCGCTGCTGGCCAATCCAAGCGATCAGGCAAGCGCACCCTATTCGATTATCGAGCGCAGCATGGGTACTGCTGGCACTGCATTGCAGTGGGCGTATCTTGGCAAGCCACTCTATTTTTTCAAAAATGACACAGCCGCAGGTCAGACTGCCGGTAAAGCCATACCCAACTGGTTGCTCGCACGGCCAATGCCGACACAGATAGTTGCCAACGCCACTCTCGGTAGCCATCTTGCGGCAGCAGGTAGTGTGAAACTGGCGATGCCGGTCAACGGTGCAGAGCAAACCAGTACTACAGAGCGCAACGGTTTTACGCTCTATACCTTTGATAACGACACAACCGGGGTTAGTAATTGTTCCGATGTATGCCTCACCAATTGGCCAGCCTTGATTGCCCACGCCGGAGCTGTTGCCAGCGCACCTTACAGTTTGGTGCAGCGCGCCAGTGGTGAAATGCAGTGGGCGCTAAACGGTATGCCGCTCTACTTTTTTGCGGGCGATACCCAAGCGGGCCAAACCAATGGTGAAGCAATCGGCAATAACTGGTTTGTGGCGCGCACGCCATCGGTTGCGGTAAACAACCATCCCACCAAAAACCGCCTGCTGGTTGCCCACGGCAATATCCTGAATGCCGCAGGTGCTGCCGATAACACCCGCCTCGATTTCACCCTCTACACCTTTGATGACGATACCCCCGGTGTCACCACCTGTTTTGGCGCTTGTCTGGCCGCTTGGCCTGCACTCTTTGCCCCAGCCGATGCACAAGCCTTTGGCGATTTCAGCGTAATTACACGCGACGCCACAACCAAACAATGGGCTTACAAAGGTTTGCCGCTCTACTTCTTTGTTGGCGATACCGCGCCCGGTGATGTAACCGGCGAATACACCGACTGGACCATCGCGCGGCCATAAAAAAATCAGGCACTGCAGATTATTTGCAGTGCCTTTTTATTGTTAGGCACACACGCAGATCAACAAAAAAGAGAGAGGACTGCAGCATGAAAGTATTTTTATTATTGCTGGTTGTCGCAGGCTTGGCGGCCTGCGGCGCCGGCTCCGGTGAAGGATTAAATGAACAGGGGCTGCCCACTTCCAGTAGCAGCGGAAGTAGTAGCAGTAGCCCATCTGATGATGCGGTTACGCTCGCACAATTACAGCAAAATATTTTTGGAGCCATTTGTACTAATTGCCACACAGGTGCCAATGCACCGCGCGGTTTGCGGTTGGACTCAGAAGAAAACTCCTACGCGTTTTTAGTCAATCGCACGGCCGATGAAATTCCCACCCTCATGCGCGTCAACCCCGGCAAACCGGATGACAGTTATTTGATAAAAAAATTGGACGGTGC
>DQHS01000233.1:0-1927 GCA_003524365.1 Cellvibrio sp.
ACTTTTTCACCGACCAATGCGCCATCAATAAAAATCGTTTTACCATCAAGGCTGGCAACACCGCGACCATCATGGCTTAACCGGTCAATAGTAAATTCACCGAGACGCTTATTGGTTTGCGGCAAGTGTTTTTCTTCAGCACGCGCTTGATTGCGGCGCGGTGCATCATCGCGCACGTAGACTTTTCCGTCAGCTTTTTTAGGGCGTGGTTTTTGGCCTAATAGGCTACCGCCTTTTTTGGGTCCATTCGTTTTTGATGCGCCGCCTCTTGATGAGCCACCGTTCGACGAATTGCCATTTTTACCACTGCGATTGGACATTAAAAGTTCCCGGTATTACAGAAAGTGACGGCGCACACCTCAATGCAAGGCTGCGCCGTTATCGTGATTACTTATTGAGTTCAGTATCTAGCCATTGATAACGCTCGCGCTGCCAGCGAACCATTTCTTTTACTTCGGCCTCGTAGCTGCCGGTACCACCGTGGCTACCATGCAAAATCCAGGGCGCAAAATCCGTGATCGACCACAGCATATAATTTTTCTGTTGTTGCTTATCTAACCAAGCAGCACGCGCGTTTGCGTAGAGGAAAATGTAATCCAACTTTCCTTCGGCTTTCGCATTATTCCATCGCTCTTTTACTTTTGTTTTAAAAGCAGGGTCTTGGAATAAACGATCAAACCAAGGTGCTGGGCGAATATGCCAGCCATAGGTTTTATCGACATCATCGTA
Source organism: Cellvibrio sp. (assembly GCA_003524365.1). Lineage (GTDB taxonomy): Bacteria > Pseudomonadota > Gammaproteobacteria > Pseudomonadales > Cellvibrionaceae > Cellvibrio. The sequence goes on from DQHS01000233.1 coordinate 730, forward strand.
ACCTGCATTACCGAAGGCCAAATCAAAATCCCAAATCGGCCCAAAGAATAATTTACCATTGCGTTTTTTATACAAATAAAAACTCGCTACCGCACCATCCGGATTCTTGAAAAGTTCGTTAATTAAAAAATAATTGATAGCAGAATCTACATCGATATAAGCGGCATAACCCAGTTGCGGGTCGGTAAAATTATTACCAAATAATGCCGCTTCGGTATCGGTAATGTATTTGTTGATATAGTCGCGCTGCGCAGACCAGCTTGTTTCTAGCAAGGTCTCCGGCGTATCGAGACAAAATGGATTCATTCCATAGGTTGAATCCACGCAGAAAGTAGCTTCACGCTCCATATTCACACCGTTCACACAAAATGATTCCCACGTGGCGTTTATGCAATAATCCTTGTGCATACGGAAATCCACTTCCATTAAATAACCACCGGTAATTTTTTCTGCGTCGGTATCAGCAACTTTTAACTCAGGAATATTGACCCGGTCTTTAGCTACACGGATGTGCTCAACCAATTGATACACGCCTTGGTAAGCGCCATTGAGTGTTACCTCCACATGCTGATTTCTGACGGTATATTCCATACCAAGGTTGCGGCTAAACATAAACGCGATGTCATTACGCACTAGGGTTTTATCTGCATAGTTAGCCAGTAATACCCAATGTTTGCTGGCCGGCATACCCAACATTTCGGTTGAATTGGTCAATTTAAGTCGATAAGGCTTTTTAACCCAGCTCCAAGTCGAGTTACCACGCCCGCGAATTTCTGTGGTTCCCTCAACGGCAGCTGCCCCTTCACTCGTCAGGGAAAAAGTCGCATTGACATAGGTTTCTTTGGAGAGAATTGGTGCNNTCCATCGGTCGTAATTTTTAATACTGGCAATGTCTCAACCGTCCCAACTGGAAAATCCGCTGGCATACTCGAAGCAAAGCTAGAGCTACTATTTGACGATGAAATAATAGCGGCAACTGAACTCGCCAGCGTCGCACTACTCGCAACCGAATCTTTTGAGCCTGAGCCGCCGCCACAGGCTTGTAGTAACACCGTCAAAACGATAATTGAAAACCGAATTATTGCCGGCATAAAAAACCATCCATATTAGTTATTTTTAATAAATGTACGAACACAGTAGGTTAATCACAGGATTGCAAACCGATATGCAATCACTGGTTAAACAATCCGGACGATAA
>DQHS01000233.1:2001-13351 GCA_003524365.1 Cellvibrio sp.
AAATGCGTGAGAGTGCCGCCGGTCTGCTGCCAAAGTTCCGGGCCAGTAGTGGTGTAATGCGCAAGTGGATTATCGCTATTGCCAAATTGATCCAGTACTTTGCCCTTACCTTCGGCTTGCATCTTCAACGCAAGATCACGGGCGCCCTCCATGCCCGCCTCTTTACTCACCAAAATCAGCTCCGCCCCGTAAGCCAACATAGACGCTTTGCGCTCGGCAGTGGAGTTGTCGGGCATGATTAAAATCATNNGGCGATGCCGGTATTGCCACTGGTAGCTTCGATTAGCGTATCGCCGGGTTTAATATCGCCGCGCAACTCGGCGCGGCTAATCATGGATAATGCGGGGCGATCTTTAACTGAACCGGCGGGATTATTGCCCTCCAGCTTCACCAATATTGTATTGCTCGACACACCTGGCAAGCGCTGCAAGCGCACCAGGGGTGTATTGCCAACAAATGCTTCTATGGTGGGAAAATCCATACTGACCTCAAAGCTGATAATTCAGGCAAATAGCCGGTTGCACTGGCGCGCGTGGGGCGGCTATTCTACCTGTGATCACCCACCCTGCGAACACCCTGTAGTGAAACTCATTCGGGTTCGGCGCGCGCCGGTATAGTAAAACAAGGCAAAACTCCATGAATAATAAACGCAGTAGTATTAAATCCGATGTCTGGCGTCTGATTTTTATCCCTTCCATCAGTATTATTATTCTAATTGCCGTCAGCCTAACCTATTTGTGCATTTCACAAATCAATAAATTTATCGATTTGCGCGGCAGTGTGCTTGCACAAAAAACTGCACATTTGCTGCACAAACCTATGCTGGAAAATAATCGCGAATTGGTGCAATACATTCTCGATGCGTCTATCGAAGAGCCCTATATTCGCGCGATACATGCTTATTACGCCGATACCGACCAACGCTTTCACAGCGGCCCGCAATTTATGCAAACCGATGATGCTGGCGAACCCAATATGCAGCTGCCAGTGGAACGACGCACGGATCGCACACTGCGCTTCGCTCATCCGCTGGTTGATCTCGACAACAAAAATCCAATTGGCTGGATTGAACTTGAATTAATGACCGCACCCTACGCTGTGGTGCGCTATGAAGCCATAGTATTAACTATCGCACTCACGCTGTTGTGTTTGATTATCGGTGCCTATTTTGCAATTTCACTTTACTACCGCATTACCGATCCGCTTGATCATATTAAAAATATTGTGCATGCGCTCGCGCGTGGCCGCTTGAATGAGCGGGTCGAAAAGCAAAGTTCCAGCGAGTTTTTTGGATTAGCTGAATCGATCAACACCATGGCCGACTATATGGAAGCCGCACAGGCGGATATGCAATCGCACATCGATCACGCCATTGAAGATCTGCGCGAGACACTTGAAACCATTGAAATTCAAAACGTCGAATTGGATTTAGCGCGCAAAGAAGCGCTGGAAGCAAGTCGCGTGAAATCTGAATTTCTTGCCAATACCAGCCATGAAATTCGCACACCACTGAACGGCATTCTCGGCTTTATCAATCTCGCTTTAAAAACAGAACTCAATGAACAGCAGCGCGAATATCTGGAAACCATTCGCGATTCGGCGCAAAACTTACTTACTGTCATCAACGGCATTCTCGATTTCTCCAAAATTGAATCTGGCAAACTCACCTTGGATTATGCGCCCGTGCCTATTCGCGGCTGCATTGATGAAGTGCTACACATATTGGCGCCTGATGCCCATGAAAAAAATCTGGAGCTGATTAATTATGTAGAGCCTTGTGTGCCCAAAAATTTATTGGGTGACGCGTTGCGCTTTAGGCAGGTACTTTCAAATTTGGTTAGCAATGCCATCAAGTACAGCAGCACTGGAAATATTTTAATTGATGTTAGCATTCTGCAACGGCAGGAAACGCAAATCACCCTTAAAGTCTGTGTGAGTGATGAGGGCATAGGTCTAACCCGCGAGGAACAAGAGCAGCTCTTTAGCCCTTTCAATCAAGCCGATTCATCCAACACTCGCGAGCACGAAGGAACTGGCCTCGGCTTGGCAATCTGCAAAGGCTTGGTCGAACGCATGCACGGCGAAATTGGTGTGGTTAGCGAACCAGAGCAAGGTTCCACTTTCTGGTTCACCGCGCGACTAGGTATCGACAAACGACAACCATCAATAAACCAGTTAGCCAATCTGGAGGAATATCGCATTTTACTCTGCGGTGAAAATCCGGCATCGCTGAAACAAATTGACAGTTTATTGCGCGAATGGAATGGCAATACACAAAGTATTCCCGCCATACATGATTGCTTTCCTATTTTGCGCAATGCGCGCAACAACAATAATAATTTCGATTTATTGATTCTGGATATTGCACCCAACGAACGTAAAATCCCGCCGGTGTTACTTAACAATCTGGCCGAGCAATTAAATGTCGAATTTAATTGTACTCTTATCGCCTGCTGTACACCTGCACACCAGCGTTTGTTTCGCGCTAATTCGGAAAAATCGCAAGTGCTCTTTATCAACAAGCCTATTGCTTACGATTCACTGCTGCAAACGCTAGGTCGGCAATTGGATTTGCATATCAAAGATATGCGTGAGCAAGATGAAGAGGAAGCGCTGCGCCCAAGTGTGTCGGTATTATTGGTAGACGATAACCTCGCCAACCTGCAACTCGCGTCGGAATTATTGCGCGGTTTGAATACCCAGGTAGTGCAAGCGAGCAATGGAAAACAGGCGATTGATGCCTGCAATGACAATGAATTTGATGTGATTTTTATGGACATCCAAATGCCAGGCATGGACGGTATGGAAGCCACACGCCACATCCGCGCATTGGAACAAGGCAAACGCCGCACCCCCATTATCGCGCTAACGGCACACACCATCACCGAACAGAAGGCAGAATTATTAATTGCCGGCATGGATGACTGCATTAGCAAACCGGTTAACGAGGCGCAGCTGGCACATATTATTAATCGCTGGGCGAGCCTGTCCGGCAAAAAAGAAGTAGTTATCCAGATAGAAGAAAAAAAACACAATCACAATGTGCGCGAGCCATTGCCGACACAAGATCTCACTGGCTCGGTTGATATCCAGCTCTGCTTAAAACTGGCCAATAATAAACCCGCGCTCGCACGCGATATGCTCAGCATGTTACTTAGTGGATTGGAAAGTGAAAAGCAACAAATCAACGCCGCGCTGGCAAACGGTAATTATGACGAACTGGGCGAATTAATTCACCGTCTGTATGGGAGCAGTTGTTATTGCGGTGTTCCGCGCTTAAAACATATCAGCGGCCTGCTTGATAAACTCTTCCAAAGTGAACAATACGAACAAGCACGCGATGCAATCCCCGCGTTGAATCATGCACTCGATGACCTAATTAATTGGGGACGGGACAAAGAGCTGNNTCTACGGCTCCTGCTTGCGCAGGAGTGACGAATAATTTATTGCTTATCTGGCTTTGCAGACACAAACAACTGCCTACTATTGAGCGGGCGACTACCAAGCAAAGGTCTTAACATGCGTCGGGATAGATGCTTGGCAGCGAGACGGGTTGCGGGATCAGAGTAGTCCCCCGCCGCTATTGCTAACAACCATTCACCTTTTAATAAAAACTGCTCGGCAATATCAGGCCCTGCACTGAAAAAGCCTTCCTGCACATGGCACTCGTAAAACCACTGCGCTTCAATTGCGCAGTCGTTACGCGCATCCACAGTAAAATCCAAACCGTAACCCAATTCCGTTAATAATCGAAACTCAAATTCGCGGAGGAGCGGTTCAATATCGTCTTTATTTTGCAAAGCATTCAGACTTTGTTCGTAAGCAAAATACAAACCGTTATGCCGATCCATTTCGGGTAACAGGCGCACGAGTAATTCATTAAGGTAAAAACCGGAATATAAATGATTGGCGGTAAGCGTAAGAAAATGATTGTCTGATTCAAAACTGGTCAACAATTTCATATCGGTTTTACCCTGCCAACAAACCAGCAAACGGCTAAACGGATTTAACAATTGACGCTTGGGGGTTTTGTTTTTGCGTACGCCGCGCGCAACAGCGGTGACACGCCCGAAGTCGGGCGTGAGGAAATCGATCAGTAGACTGGTGTCGCGATAGGGACGAGTGTGCAGGATATAGGCGGGCTGGAGATCAACTCGCATAGTAGCGCATTAGAATTCGTTGTAACCGAGACTGCGCAGGGCGCGCTCGTCATCGGACCAACCGGATCTAACTTTTACCCAAAGTTTAAGCATAATTTTCATTTCAAACAATTTTTCCATATCCATGCGCGCTTGAGTGCCAATCAATTTGATACGCTCACCCTTATCGCCAATCAGGATTTTTTTCTGGCCATCGCGCTCAACTAGAATAAGTGCAGAAATATTAAGTAAGTTGCCTTCTTGCTTAAACTCTTCAATTTCTACCGCCATCTCATAGGGCAATTCATCACCCAACTGGCGGGTGATTTTTTCGCGCACGATTTCGGCGGCCATAAAACGCGAGCTTCGATCAGTAATCTGGTCTTCCGGATACATGTGAATACCCAGCGGCAACATCTCAGTAATAAGCTGCTCCAATCGATCAAGATTGGTGTTGCGCAGCGCTGACATAGGAACAATTTCAGCGACGCTTAATTTTTCTGACAGGCTTTGCAAATGCGGCAGCAATGTCTCCTTGTCTTCAATTTGATCGACTTTATTTACTGCCAAAATAATGGGGCAACTAAGATGCTGCAATTTTTCAGCAACCGCCTCGTCTTCCTCAGTCCAGATAAAACGATCAATCACAAACACCACCACGTCCACATCTTTCATCGCACTGGTTGCGGCTTTATTCATGTAGCGATTAATGGCCTTTTGTTGGCCGAGGTGCATACCAGGAGTATCCACAAAAATAATCTGCACATCGCCTTCGGTTTTAATACCGACTACCGCATTGCGCGTTGTTTGCGGTTTGCGCGAGGTAATGCTGATTTTTTGCCCGAGAATATGATTAAGCAACGTGGACTTACCCACATTGGGACGACCAACAATGGCGACATAACCGCAGCGGCTGCCGGTGGTTTCGGGCTGATCTACATCTGATTCAAAAGTCATAAGTACTACTGGAAGAGAGAATGGGAATTGGGAAGGATCTTTTAATAAGCCTTAGCTTTACAGATATCAATCGATTTTTAACTGCGCCAGCATCAATACAGCTGCTTGTTTTTCCGCTTCACGGCGGCTGGATGCCGTCGCACTGGTAGGCTGTTTGGTTACCGCAACGCGGCATTCTATGGTAAACATCTGCGCATGCCCCTCACCACCCACATCTACCACAACATACTCTGGTAACGGCTGACGCTGGGCTTGCATGTATTCTTGCAGACGCGATTTGGAATCTTTTGCGCTGGTATCTACGCTTAATTTATTGAGACGCGGAGCAAACCACGCCAGCACACGTTCGCGGCAAATATCTAGCCCACTGACAAGATAGATTGCACCGATAATCGCTTCAACACTGTCAGCCAAAATGGAATCACGCGCGTTACCGCCGGATTTCATTTCACCTTCGCCCAATACCAAACATTCACCCAACTCAAATTCACGAGCAAGCTCAGCAAGGGTATCGCCCTTCACCATCTGCGAGCGCAGACGGCTCAACTGACCTTCACGCGCCTCAGGGAAACGTTTGAACAGTGCCTCACCGACAATAAAATTTAAAATGGAATCACCCAGAAATTCAAGGCGCTCATTATTAATAGCGCCATGGCTGCGGTGGGTTAGCGCCAACTGTAGCTGGCGCTGATCCTCAAAGTGATAGCCAAGACGTTGCTCAAGGCGCTGGTATTTAAGTGCTAACACAAATTACTTGGTCTTTGGGGTGGCTGCAGGTTTACAGCATTGGCCGGGGCGACTGCTGTCGAGATGGTTCTGAAAACTCACCACCAAATCAATATTCCAGAAAAGCGGGACGCGGGTTTCATAATCCACAGTCACTAAAGCATTCTCACTGTCGCGTTCAACTTTAATACTTTCAGTGGGTCCTACACTGCGGACATTATTAATAGTGTAAAACTTGCCAAGCTTACTTTTGATTTCCGCATCAGTCATCTGCTCCAGTTGTTCTCCACCAGTTTCCAAGGAGCGCAATGCTGATTCAACATAGCGGTTCTCGGCATAAAGTGGGATGACCTTGAATGCAAACAACAGGAAAAAACCAGCAACTGCAATTACCAAAGCCCACTGCAACATACCCAGTCCGCGCTGATGCTTGATCGATTTAAAACTGTCAGCTTTCATTGTAATTGACTCCGATTGAGAGGAATGACCAACATTCAACTTAACACAGGCACTTATTTAATAACGCCGACATGATCAAAGGACGGGATACTGAGGAATTTCTCCCAATGCATCCAAACGGCAAAGGCCTTACCAACGATTGCATCTTCAGACACATAAAGCCATTCGCGGCTATCAAGACTATTGTCACGGTTATCGCCCATCATAAAGTAATGACCTTCAGGCACTACCCATGAACCTCGCACACTTAACCGGCTGGGCTGTATGTGTTTATAGGCGGTGAACTCCTTACCGTCAATATTCTCGGTGACCATACGCAACACTGGCGCACCTGCCGGGAGCTCTGCTACTAACTTCTCTTCAATCACTTTGCCATTAATACTCAACACATGATTGTTGTAGGAAACCTGATCTCCTGGCAAACCAATTACACGTTTGATGTAGTAAGTTTCCGGTTGATGCGGAGGAAAAAACACCATCACATCGCCGCGCTCGGGTTTGCCAATAGGAATGATTTCCTTATTGAGTACGGGCGCACGCACGCCGTAAGCAAATTTATTCACCAGAATAAAGTCGCCTACTTCCAAGGTCGGGATCATAGAACCTGACGGAATTTGAAAAGGCTCGACTAAAAATGACCGCAAAAAGAAAACGATAAACAGCACGGGGAAAAAAGATTTGGAATACTCCACCAGTAGCGGTTCTTTGGTTGCTACTGCTTTGGCCTCCTCGAATACCTCTCTTTGGTGTTCAGTTTCCAATGACATGCCGGCAAATTGTTTTTCTACCGCAGCCAGTTTAGCTTTGCGCGGACGCGATAATACCAAGGCATCAAACAACCACACCAGACCAGTAATCAATACCGCGAGCGTGAGAATCAGAGGAAGGTTAATACTGCTCATTGAGTTTCCTTAGTGTGCTATTTGTCAGCGATTTATTAGCTATCCGCTATTTATTAACTGTCTATTTTAAGTACAGCGAAGAAAGCTGCTTGAGGGATTTCGACACTACCTACCTGCTTCATGCGTTTCTTGCCGGCTTTTTGTTTTTCCAATAGCTTTTTCTTACGTGTCGCATCGCCACCGTAACATTTCGCTGTTACATCTTTACGCAGGGCTTTTACGGTTGAGCGAGCAACGATTTGGCCACCAATCGCCGCTTGAATGGCAACGTCATACATCTGGCGAGGAATTAACTCTTTCATTTTCTCGGTCAATGAATGGCCCATCTTATGAGCTTTATCGCGATGCACGATAATGGCCAATGCATCCACTTTCTCACTATTGATTAACACATCCAGGCGCACCAAATTGGCAGCCTGAAAGCGAATAAAGCTGTAATCCAGAGAGGCATAACCGCGGCTAACTGACTTTAATCGGTCAAAGAAATCGGTGACCACCTCATTCATTGGCAATTCATAGCGCACACGCACTTGGGAACCAGTGAATTGCAAATCTTTTTGCACGCCGCGTTTTTCAATACACAGGGTGATCACATTACCTAAATGCTCCTGCGGCACCAGAATATTGGCTTCCACAATCGGCTCGCGCATTTCTTCAATCGAACCTGGATCAGGTAATTTGGATGGGTTATCAACAAAGATGACCTCCCCACCACGCTTGACCACTTCATACACCACCGTTGGGGCAGTAGTAATCAGATCCAGATCGTACTCGCGCTCCAAACGCTCCTGAATAATTTCCATGTGCAACATGCCGAGGAAACCGACACGGAAACCAAAGCCCAATGCGTCCGAGCTTTCAGGCTCGTAGAACAGGGAGGCATCATTGAGCGTCAGTTTGGCCAGAGCTTCGCGGAAATCTTCAAAATCATCTGAACTGATCGGGAACATACCCGCATACACTTGCGGTTTGATTTTTTGGAACCCGGCAAGGGCTTCTACATCGGGAGTTGATGCGTGCGTGATGGTATCGCCGACGGGAGCGCCGAGGATCTCTTTAATACCGGCAACAACAAAACCCACCTCACCCGCTTTCAGTTCTTTTAATTGCGTCAGTTTTGGACTAAACACACCCACACCATCTACCAGTTGGGCTTTGCCAATACTTTTGGCGATGATTTTATCTTTGAGTTTGAGCGTGCCTTGTTTAACGCGCACTAGCGACACAACGCCCAGATAGTTATCGAACCAGGAATCGATAATCAATGCCTGCAAAGGTGCATTAACATCACCCACCGGTGCTGGCACCAAGCGCACCAACTCTTCCAGCACGTCTTCCATACCCATGCCCGATTTGGCTGAGCAACGCACAGCTTCGGTGGCATCGATGCCGATAATATCTTCAATTTCCTGCGCAACACGGTCTGGTTCAGCCTGAGGTAAATCCATCTTGTTCAAAACAGGAATAACTTCCAGGCCTTGCTCAATCGCGGTGTAGCAGTTAGCTACGGATTGCGCTTCAACACCCTGTCCGGCATCCACCACCAAGAGCGCGCCTTCACAAGCTGCCAACGAACGGGATACTTCATAGGTGAAATCTACGTGGCCGGGAGTATCAATAAAGTTGAGCTGATAGGTTTTGCCATCGCGCGCCTTGTAGTAAAGGGTTACGCTGTGGGCCTTGATGGTAATCCCGCGCTCCCGCTCCAAGTCCATGGAATCAAGCACTTGCGACTCCATTTCACGATCACTCAGGCCACCGCACATTTGGATGAAGCGGTCGGCGATGGTGGATTTACCGTGGTCAATGTGGGCGATGATGGAAAAGTTACGGATATGGCTCAGGTCAGTCACAGGCGCTTAACTACTTTAAAGGAGGTTGGAGATAGTCCCCGGAACGGGGGGCTGAAAGATTGGGCGGCATTCTAGCCTATTTGATAGGGGCGTGCCATGCGCAGCCGCCACCGCCCCATGTCTGGGCTACAGATTTCCCAGCAGAGGCAGCTCAGCGGCAATATCGGCACTGCTAAGCCGAGTGCGTGCTTTGGCACTCAGGTTTTGCAGATGATTCATCGCATCAGTGGCGAGCCAACTCACTGACTGATCAGAGTGATTAACCAGATTTTCCAAGTAACGGATATGGCTCTCGTTACCGGTGGCGCGCAGTGCAAGTAGAGCATCGAGTTGTACGCTGATATCACTATCTTGCACTAAGGGTGCAATCGCATTGGCAGCACCGGCATAGTGAGTTTTTGCCAGTTCGACGAGCACCTTGCGCCGCTCGGCGGGATTAATACTGGTCAAAGATGTCTGTGCTTCGGCGACCAGCTTTTCCATCAGGCTGTTATCACCACGCAACGACAGCACTTGCGCAAGCACACGTTTTAATTCTTTATTGGTTTGATTGTGATAGAGCTGATCCAGCTCTTGATTAGTCAGGGTATCCGGGTTCTCGGCCAGATCAGCAACCACTTTGCACGCGATAGCAATGGTTTGCTTATAGGCATTTTCTGCCACAAAGTCGCGTATTTTTTCACCAAAGGTGCGTGGGTCGCCAATAAAGCGGGTACTCAAATCTTTGCGAATTTGTTCGATGTCCAGAGCCGGGTTTGCGCTTTCGTCCGCTAGCGGAAGCGCCGGTTGCTGTGCCTGCGCCAAGGATTGAATTTTATTTTCAAGCGCAACAATCTGTTCGCGCTGCGCGGTGTCATCCACTACGGCAACGAGTACGCCATAGCTCAGCGCAGCGCCGATGCAAGCTGCAATTAGAAGATGTGCGGTGGAATAGCGGGGACTAGTCATTGTTGTCTCTTTTTATTTGTTATTTTCTTTCGTTCGTCTTTTATTGGTTGTCGTTATTATTTTTAGACTGCTGATATTAACGGGCAGCGGAAGTAAGAGGTATCGATAAAAAAGGGGCAGTAAATCCTGCCCCCTTAATTTTTCCATCAACTATTAGTCAATCCAACTAACAATTGATTAATCACCATTAGAGATTGCCGTAACCAATCGCACCGTTGCAATGCAACCATTCACTTCTGCCGCTACCGCCGCCACAGGAACCGTTTTGGTAAACGCCAGTATTGTAGGTTTGAGCTTCTGATTGGCGAACAGAACCGTTCACACTGATGTAATCCACTTGCACATCGCGGTTGCCGGAATCGTTGGTGTATTCCACCACGCTACCGCCCGACAGGTTAGTCGACACAGAGTAATTGGTCATATTGGTAGACAAAGTCCAGGTTCTTACTGTTGTGTTGTTCACCTTGAGGGTAATGCTCTCCTGGCCAGTTGTGCCGCGCGCGCGTACTACGATGGTTTTACCGCCGCCAGTGGAAGGTGCTGAGCTTGAACTGCCGCCGCCACCACCATTTCCGGCACCTTCACCCACGGTGAGGTCGGAACTACCGTTGCTTTGGTAGCCTTCGGTCGCTAATACCATGTAATTGTGATTACCCAGATTCAAACCTTTACTCGCCCAGAAGTTAGCATGGTTGGCAAAGGTAATAGTGCCAGAGATATTACCGAAACCTTTCTTCGGATTTCTCACACTGAAGTATTGATAAAACGTTTGGGTTCCATCAATCGACGGTTGTTGGTTGCGCAGACAGCGACGAACGTTGTAGGTAGCGCCATCACTGGTGAAGCTGCCGTAATCAGTACCACCAGAGCAAGAAGCTGGATTATAAGAACCGTAACTTTCAATCACGTAGTACTCGATCAGCGGACTTCTGGTCCAGCCATAAAGTGCCAAATAAGAGTTTTGACTGTTACTTACGCCGTAATAACCCGAATAGTTAACCACTTTTGAGCTGCTGCCCGGATTCCAGCCCTTACCGCCCACCCAGTTATTGGTGTTATTAGTCCATTGCGAGGCATAACGGCCACCGCCGTGTAAGGTCATGGATGCATTACCCGAATCTTTCCAAAAACTGTAGTAAAACCCGTTGTTGGTACCGGTTGAATTGGATGTTAGGGTCTGCGCGCTCGCCGTGGTTGCGCAAAGTGCGGCCGCACAGATAAAGGACGAAAGCACAGACTTGCTGTTGGTAGATAGTTTCATTATTAGACTCCAGAGTATTGCCGCTCAACCAATACCACCATAGAGGAGGAAGGGCTGTTTGGGACATATCCTGTTCTTTGCGAACAGGCGTTTATCGGGCGCCAT
>DQHS01000233.1:13373-37524 GCA_003524365.1 Cellvibrio sp.
AATGTTTTCATTAGAGTGCCAAACAATACTAAGGCGCCGCCATCACCGGTAATTCGGCGACAATATCTGCACTACCTAGCTGGGTGCGCGCCTTTTCACTCAGGTTTTGCAGGTTATTGACAACGTCTTTTGCCAGCCAACTGACCGCCGGATCGGGATGATTCATTAGCACTTCAACCTGTCGGACATGGCTTTGGTTGCCAGTCGCGCGCAGTGCTAGTAGCGCGTCCAACTTCACACCAGTATCGCCATCCTGCAGCATCGGCAGAATCGCATTAGCGGCGCTGGCGTAACGGGTTTTACCCAGCTCGACCAATGCCTGTTGGCGCTCCGCCGGGTTCTCGCTGCGCAAACTTGTCTGCGTTTTGGCGATCTGTTTTTCCAGCAAGCTGTTATCGCCACGGGTTGACATCACTTGGGCGATCACCCGCTTTAAATCCGGGTCCGATTGGTTTTGGTACATCGACTCCAATTCGTAATCGGGCAGGATCTCGCGGTTATCCGCCATATCGAACACGCTTTTACTGACGATGGCGATGCTTTCCTGGCTGGCGTTACCCGCGAGCAGGTCATTGGCTTTTTCGGAGAAAGAGCGCGGGTCGCGATCGGATTTTGTGCCTAAATCGCGCAGTAATTGTTGGCTATCCGGTTTGTCAGTGGCGACGGCCACTGCGCTGTCGATTGGTGCTGGCTGCGCGTTATTTACAACGGTGGGTGGAGTTTTCGTTGTAGTCGTTTGCGGCTGTGCAAGCGCGTTAGTTGCACCAAATGCACCTGTGGAAAAAAAGCGTGCATCGGCTAATTCTTCCTCTTTTTGCGCAAGTAATAACTCCAGATCCAAAATCCGGTTTTCCAGATAACTTACCTGCTCGCGCTGGACGGAATCGTCGGCGGTTAAGGTGAGCACGCTGTAGGTAATCGCCGCTCCAATACAGGCAGGCAACAGAAAAAGTTTGGTGAAACTGATACTCATCGTTTAAATCTCTCCTTATGGTGTGGTTTTATTATTGTTATGGTGATTTTATCGAAAAAAAGGGGCAGATAATCCGCCCCTTTTTTATTACACATCCCTACTTAATGCGATCCAGGACTTACAAGTTGCCATAACCGATAGCGCCGTTGCAGTGCATCCACTCACTGCCGCCGCTACCGCCACCGCAAGCACCATTTTGGTAAACACCGGTGTTGTAGCTTTGCGCCTCTGATTGACGCACGCTGCCGTTGACGCTGATGTAATCAACTTGCACATCGCGGTTACCGGAATCGTTGGTGTATTCCACCAGAGAGCCACCAGACAAGCTGGTCGTCGCCGTGTAGTTGGTCATAGTGGTGGTCAGTGTCCAGGTTCGCACCACCGTATTGTTCACTTTAAGGCTAATGCTTTCACCACCGGCAGTACCTCTGGCGCGCACTACGATGGTTTTGCTTCCCGACGGTGCTGAGCTGGAGCTGCCGCCACCGCTAGTACCTTGACTTACGGTGATATCCGAGTTACCGGTACTTTGATAACCTTCGGTCGCCAGTACCTGATAATCATGGTTGCCCAGATTCAAGCCCTTGCTGGCCCAGAAGTTTGCGTGGTTGGCAAAGGTGATAGTGCCGGAGATATTCCCGAAACCTTTCTTGGGATTTCTCACACTGAAGTATTGATAAAACGTTTGGGTTCCATCGATGGACGGTTGCTGGGTGCGTAGACAGCGACGAACGTTGTAGGTAGCACCATCGCTGGTAAAGCTGCCGTAGTCGGTACCACCCGAGCAAGAAGCCGGGTTATACGAACCATAACTTTCGATGATGTAGTACTCAATTAGCGGGCTTCTGGTCCAACCATAAAATGCGATGTAAGAGTTTTGCGAGCTGGTAACGCCGTAATTACCGGAATAGCTGACCACGCGTGAACTGGTACCTGGATTCCAACCTTTACCGCCCACCCAGTTATTGGTGTTGCTGGTCCATTGCGATGTGTAACGGCCGCCAGCTTGTAGGCTCATGGAAGCGCTGCCCGAATCTTTCCAAAATGTGTAATAAAATCCGTTGTTGGTACCGGTTGAGTTTGAGGTGAGGGTTTGCGCACTAACCGCTGTTACAGCCAGAGCTGCAGCGCCGATCATTGCGGTCAGGATTTTTTTGCCAGTTGATTTCATTATTAGATTCTCGTGATAAAGCCTCTCAACCAATACCACCCATAGAGGATGAGGACTGTTGCCAGGTTGATCCTGCCTGTTGCAGACAGGTGTATATCGAATACCAAACAGGCTTGCTGTTATTGTTAAAACCACCCGGTAGCCGATGTATACATGTATACATTCAGACCCATTTATTGTCAATAAAACTATAAGCATATAGTCACAAGAACAATATACATATAGTCGATGAGAAAATATGTTACTTGAGAGGTAACACCTTCCGTTTATTGTGTTTCCATTCGAACAACTGGCTTGGCATGACAGAAACGCCCGAACAGCTTGTCTAGCCAAACTATTCGGGGTAAGTGTTGTGGAGATGCTCGTTAATCCAAAGGGGAGAAAGTTAATACTGATGCAGTATCATTTGATGATCACCGACCTGAAAACCGGGCGGTTTTGGCGATAGAAACGGATTGCCTGAGGTTCGTTCTTGGGCAACCCCTTAACGATCCGGGCGTAATCCGCTGGGGATTTGATGTCGCTAAACGCCAGTTGGGTAATCACATCACCCAGCTGTAAACCCGCTTCGGCCGCCGGGCTGCCGGGTTTTACGTCACGTACCACCACGCCCGCCTCAGCGCCCCCCCGCTGGCTTTGCTCCAGCGAGCTGACAACCAACCCCAGCACGTCCATCGAATTTTGCAGCGGTGCCGAAGCCGGACGCGCCGCCGCTTCGGCGGGAGATACCGGCAAAATACCCACAGTAACATTCAGGGCCTGCTCTTTGCCTTTGCGCATGATCACTACCGGCACCTTGGATTTAGGTGCGGTCCGGCCCACCAGCGACGGTAAATCACTGGAGTTATGTACCGTATTACCATTGAATTTGATAATCAAATCACCCGCTTTCAGACCCGACTTTGCCGCTGGACCTTCGCTGTCCACTTCACTGATCAAGGCACCCATGGGTTTGTCCATCCCCAAGGAACTGGCCAGATCTTTGTCTACATCCTGAATCATCACCCCCAACCAACCGCGATCTACCCGGCCTTTCTCTTTCAATTGGGCGACAACATCAATAGCCAGAGACGACGGAATTGCAAACGAAAGACCGACAGAACCGCCACTGGGAGAATAAATCTGCGAATTGATGCCGACTACTTCGCCATCCATATTAAACAGAGGGCCCCCGGAATTACCGGGATTGATTGATACATCAGTTTGGATATACGGAACGTAGTTACTTTCACTGTGGGCTGAAGGAATACTGCGCCCGATTGCACTGATAATGCCTTGGCTTGCGGAATAATCCAAACCAAAAGGCGATCCGATGGCGACAACCCATTGACCTACTTTTAGTTGCTCATTCATAGCAAGAGTAAGCGATGGTAAATTTTTAGCATCGATTTTTAACAACGCCAAGTCCGAGCGTTCGTCACTGCCAACCAAGGTCGCAGTGTATTCACGCTGGTCATTGAGGATTACCGTAATGGTATCCATCTTGTCCACTACATGGTCGTTGGTCAGCACGTAACCATCACTGGAGATAATAAAACCGGAGCCGAGTGAGCCCCGGTCGCGCGGTATTTGGCGGCGCTCCAGCAACTCCCGAAAAATATCCGGTAAACCTTCCATATTTGGCGGCAATTGCTGTGGCGCTTGGGCTATTTCGCCTTTGGATACCGCCGTGATTTTCACGACGGCCGGAGCATGCTGTTCAATCAGCTGGGTGAAGTCCGGCAATTCCGCCGCACGACTACTCAACGACAACACACTGATACTCACTATTGCGACTAAACTCGCCCACTTGGCACTCAATTTATGCATGGATGACTCCTGAATAAAACAATAACGACCAGTTCATTAATGATCTGAGTTCGCAATTTCAGACTCATACGACGTAAAAAAATTCCAAACCCGGGGGCAAATTCCGGGTTAAGAATGATTTGGGAATTGTGGTTAAAAAATGCAAGTGGCGGGGTAAAACACTTAACGCGTCAACGCCGTATCCGGCTGTTTACCGCGGGTGATGTCCTGCTGCTCCACCATCTGCTCCAACTGTTGCAGGCTGGAAGGCAGTGCAACACTGCTAGCCGAGGATTGGGCAGCAGCTTTTTCAGCTGCTTGTTGCTCAGCCAGTTTGATCGCAGCAATTTTCTTTTCCATCTCCCGGCGGGTAGTGTCATTTTCCAGCCGCACCGTCACCCGGCGGTTTTTTGCTTGGCCAGCCTTGCTATTGTTGTTGGCGATGGGAAACTTATCACCATGCCAGCGGGTAGCAATGGTATTTGCTCCCACTCCCTTATCAATCAGATAGCGAGTAACCAACTCTGCCTGCCGCTGCGTCGCCTCCTCCCCCGCCTCCGGGGTGGCAAACTTGTCGCTGTGGGCATCGATGAGAATACCCAGCACACGCGGATCGGCTTTGGTATAGCGCACTATTTTATCCAACTGGCTTTTCGCGACAACGCTCAGGTCATCAGCATTGCTGGTGTAGTTGATAACAGTGCGCGACAACTGGTCGAAAGTGTAAGGAATTAACCCCTCAATACACTGACGATATTGACCGAAGGCAGAGCCGAAATTGCGGGCCGCCAATGCCACCCGCAAACTGGTTCCACCAGAACTAATCCGGGTGCTACTGAACACTACATTGGTGCCTTGCTCCAGAGTTTCCGTTATCGCTACCAGATTTAGCGTCACTTTCACGGGCTCAACGCCGGAGCTTTGTGCTTGCCCAAGGTCGGCGGGGCTAGAATCGCTGCGCCACATGGGAGGCATGGATTCAATACGCACAGGGCCGACAGGAAACGCTTGACTGGTGTGGCGTAGCTCAAGGAACTCTGCCGCACCAGCATTGCGGCCAAAACGCGCGCTGCCGAATCCCGGGATTTTATGGCTGAGAGTGCAGGCAAAAGGCCCCGACTGCGCCGTCCATTGAGAGTCAGTAAAACTAGCACTGTAAACCTGTGCTTGCAGCAACTGGGCGCAGCCGAGCAGAGCCAGCAGGAGCGGGAGCTTAAATAACAAAAGCATTAAAAGGTGTGGGGCAGACAACAACATGAGCAAATCCGGCTATGACACAAGAGAATCTTTTCAGTATAGCCAGCCAGCAGGAGAATGCCGGTTGCGGAACATTTCATCTGGGGCGACAGTGAATTAAGGCTGCGGATAAGAGCCAATTTTGGTAGCATGCGACGGCTTTTGGTCGACTATTTGCTTGGCTATTACCTAACACTCAGCTGGACAATATCGATAGCCAGCCCTTTTGACTGTTACGCCTTTTCATTTTTAGGCCTGTTTATTTTTACGGACTACCCACGCCCATGACCCAACAGCTAACCCTTACCCGCCCCGACGATTGGCATATCCACCTGCGCGATGGCACGGCACTCACCCGTACTGTAGGTGATGCCGCCCAGCAATTTGCGCGCGCGATTGTGATGCCCAATCTGGTGCCGCCGGTGATGAATGCCGAACAGGCCCAAGCCTACAAAGAGCGC
The DNA here is from genome assembly GCA_003524365.1 of Cellvibrio sp. Lineage (GTDB taxonomy): Bacteria > Pseudomonadota > Gammaproteobacteria > Pseudomonadales > Cellvibrionaceae > Cellvibrio. The sequence continues at coordinate 19,003 of DQHS01000233.1, forward strand.
ATTCTCGACGCACGCCCCAAAGGCAGCCAATTTGAACCGCTGATGGTGTTATACCTCACCGACAATACCGATCCAGCCGATATTGCCATCGCCAAGGCAGCGGGAGTTACCGCGTGCAAACTCTACCCTGCCGGTGCGACAACCAATTCTGCTTCGGGTGTGACTGATCTGAAAAAAATCTACCCGGTACTGGCCGCCATGCAAAACACCGGTATGCCATTTTTACTGCATGGCGAAGTGACCGATAGCACGATAGATATTTTTGACCGCGAAAAAGTTTTCCTCGACCGCACCTTCAGCCAGATCGTGAAAGATTTTCCGGTGTTGAAAATGGTCTTGGAACATATCACCACTGCCGATTCCGCCCAGTTTGTCGCTGAGGCGCCAAACAATGTCGCAGCCACCATCACCGCGCATCACCTGCTGTACAACCGCAACCATATGCTCGCTGGCGGTATTCGCCCTCATTATTACTGCTTGCCGATTTTGAAGCGCGGCACGCATCAGCAAGCGCTGATCAAGGCGGCAACCAGCGGTAGCCCCAAATTCTTTTTGGGAACCGATTCCGCGCCCCACGCCAAAGATAAAAAAGAAGCCGCCTGCGGTTGCGCCGGTAGTTACACCGCTTACGCGGCGATTGAGCTCTACGCAGAAGCTTTTGAAGATGCGGGTGCGCTCGATAAACTCGAAGCTTTCGCCAGCCATTTCGGCGCCGATTTTTATGATCTGCCGCGCAATACCGACACCATCACCCTGCTTAAACAAGACTGGCAAGTGCCAGACAGTTTGAGCTTGGGCGACCAAACGCTGGTGCCATTGCGCGCTGGTGAAACCTTACGCTGGCAGTTGCAAAACAGCCAGTTGCAAACTGCTTAAGGCGACCTTGTGAATCCACCTGAAAATAACCGCGATCCCGATTCACCCATGGCGCAACGCTTTCGCGGCTTTTTGCCCGTGATTGTCGATGTAGAAACCGGCGGCTTTAACTCACAAACTGATGCGTTATTGGAAATCGCCGCCGTTACCATTCGCATGGATCAAGATGGCTACCTGCATCGTCACGAAACTTTTTCGTTTCATGTCGAGCCATTTGAAGGCGCCAATATCGAACAGGCCGCACTGGATTTTACCGGTATCGATCTCGACTGCCCTGATCGCATGGCTGAACCGGAATTAATGGTGATGACCGACTTACTCAGCGCCGTGCGTCGCGCCGTAAAAGAAAACGGCTGCACCCGCGCCGTGATTGTCGGCCACAACGCCCACTTCGATTTGAATTTCGTCAACGCCGTGATCGATCGCTGCAATATCAAACGCAGCCCGTTCCATCCTTTCTCGGTATTCGATACGGCCACTCTCGCCGGCCTCGCGTTTGGTCAAACGGTACTCGCTAAAACCTGTCAGGTAGCGGGCATCGAGTTCAGCAACAGTGCAGCCCACTCAGCCGCTTACGATGCCGAAAAAACAGCGGAATTGTTTTGCGTGATTGTGAATCGCTGGAAGGAATTAGGCGGGTGGATCGCCGAAGACTACGATGAAGAAACTGAATAAATAATGGTTTCCCGGGAGCGGTAAACACATGGCGTTTGATGTAAAAAAATACCTGCTTAACAAACCCGAGGCCGTCGAGGATTTCCCCTTCGGCCCCGAGGTTGCTGTCTATAAAATCCGCGACAAAATATTTGCCTTGATCGGTGTGGCAAATAACGCAGCTCGTATCAATCTGAAATGCGATCCCGCTGAAGCAGAGCAACTGCGCATGGTGTTTGATGCCGTACTACCTGGTTATCACATGAACAAAAAACATTGGAATACGGTGATTATTAACAGTTCACTTCCCGACAGCGAAGTGCAACGGATGATTGATAATTCTTATGCCTTGATCGTAAAAAAACTGGGCAAATCAGCGGCGCAACATCTTTTAAAATAACGATTCATCAGGAGCAATTATGACAAGGCTGAAATACCTGTTTCTTTTTCTAGCGTTTGGTTACGCCAACTTTCTTACATCGGCGTATGGCCTGGAAGGAATTACAGATCCAGCACAAATTCCTGCTGAAAATTTCTTCAAGGAAAACACTGAATTTAGCTATCGCATATCACCTGATGGAAAACAACTGGCTTTTATTCGCAAGTACACACAAACCTATAATATTGTAATAACTGATCTGGAAAAATTTGTAGAAGTACATGAGTTTCCAGTCAGCAAAAATGTACCCGAACAGTTAACCTGGATAAGTAACAGTCGTTTGGTATTTGGTTTGACGGGGGTTATTTATTCAGTCAATCAAGACGGGGCGGATTTACGAATTCTGATTAGCAGCATTTACGATGCAGACAAAGTCAAAGGCTATATTTCTTTAGTGAAAAATCTTCGCTATTGGTCACTATTAAAACGCCCCAGAGGTAACGAAGAAGATGTTTTGTTTCTCTCGTATAACAGCGATGGCCATGCCAATGTGCACAAAATCAATATATATACAGGCGAGAAAACAGATCTATATGATGCCGGAAAATTAAAAGCTGACGGCCTTTATACTGATCGTGACGGGAAAGTTGTTCTGGTTGAAAAGATCAAAAAAGAACAGCATTCATTTTATCGTTTGGTGAACGACCAGAATGATCTGGAATTGGCCAGTCTCGACATTGCCAATCAAAGCTATCAACTAAATTATGATGCAAAATCATATTTAAACCGCTCTGTTGTGGTACACGAAATAGGCTATGACAAAGACACCATGTATCTCTCTGAAAAAACCTCGGGAGATAGATATCAACTGGTAAAATATAATTATGTCACCAATGCAAAAGAAGTCATCGGCAGTGACCCTATTTACGATGTGGGCAGCCCCGATGAGAGCGTTTCACTTCACTACGATTATAAGAATAAAAGATTGGTGGGATTTAGTTACAGTGCTGACAAACGTAAAACAGTTTGGCTGGATGATCGATTTAAAAACTATCAGCAAACACTGGATAAATCATACCCGGGGCGAATCAACCGGATTTATGACTGGAACGAAAACGCAGATAAGTTATTAGTCGTTAGTAGTGACGCTAGAACCAAGGGTAAAGTGATTGTTTTCGATACCATCAGAAACAAGACAATAGTGCAAACAGACTATTCCGATATGTTAAGCCCTGCCCACATGAAAGATACGGAAATTTACAAATACAAAACGCAGGATGAAACAGCTATTACGTCGTATCTCACACCACCGGCCACAACTACCAATAAAAAGTGGCCACTGATAGTGATGCCGCATGGTGGCCCATTTTCACGTAGTTACTATGGTTACGATGGTCATATGCAATACTTTTCTACACGCGGCTATGCAGTATTGGAACCTAATTTTAGAGGCTCTACCGGCTATGGAGTGCAACACCTGATTGCAGGGAAGCAGCAAATAGCAGACCTAATGCTCGCGGATATAGCAGATGGTGTGCGGGCGTTAATTAAAGAAAATAAAGTAGATCCTTCACAGGTTTACATACTGGGTTTTAGTTATGGTGGTTATGCCGCAATCATGAGTGCGATTAAGTATCCAGAGCTATACAGCGCTGCCGTTTCGGCAGCGGCACCTTTGGACTTAAATAAACAATTAAAACACTATAAAAAAGAAGAACTCTGGTTTGCCTATGAATTCTGGCAAGATTTGATTGGTGTTAAACAACAAGGTAAGAAATTTGTGGAGTCTATTTCGCCCTATCAGCGCGTCGATGACATTAAAATTCCCCTACTGGTTTTTCATGGTGACCGGGACAATATAATCCCTAAAGAACAGGCTGAAGACTTTAAAAAATTAGTCGAGAAGAAAAAACTCAATATTCCTGTTCGGATTATCCAGTCAGAGGGTCATGGATGGGATTTGGTAAGCAGCAATACTTATTTTGCTGAAAAATCAGTGGAGTTATTCAAAGCCAATAAAAAATCAATCCAATAGTGAAGCCTTCGCTCCTCTGTATGCACTACAGAGGAGCGAGCACCGTCAACATCCCATTAACACCAAAACCCTGCACCGAGCTAACGGAATGCGGGTTAAGAAATAGCAATGCTCGGCAGAACTCCAGCGGCCAAGTGTTGCTTCTCCGCTGGCGCAATAACTTCCGCAACGCCTTTGGCAATCAATTTGCCATCCTGATTGTGCGCCTCGCAATCCAGGGTTACTAACTTCACTCGCTCTCTTATTTCACTGACAGTCAATGTAACGGTGACGGCATCGCCAATTTTTACGGGATGTTTAAAGCTTAAACTTTGACTGCGATAAACAGAACCCGGCCCAGGCAAACGAGTAGCAATTGCTGCCGACACCAAGGCTCCCGTCCACATGCCGTGGCCGATAGGTTCACCAAATGGCGTGGTTGCAGCGTACTCTTTATCAAGATGGACCGGATTCACATCGCCAGAGCAGGCCGCGAACAGGATGACATCGCGCTCGGTTAAGGTTTTGCTGTAAGTCGCTGTTTGGCCAACAACAAGTTCATTGATTGGGTGATTTTCAAGCAAATTCATAGTCTTATCCCACTTACACTGTAAAAATGGCGTACAGTTTAATCTATATCAACCCTATTTCATCGCTATCCGCAACCACCAGTGGCTTTCGCGCTGTAAAAAGCCCAAAGGGGTTGCTATGCTAGCCCCAACCAGAAAATAACAACCCAACTCTTTTTTAGGGAACCAGTAGGAGCCAGTATGTCCAAGTCACAAAAGCTATTCGTAGTTGTCGACCCCAATGATACCCATCACATTGCCCTTGAACGTGCCATTATTGTTTCCTCGTTGATCCAAGGCCCAAAGCCCAAGGTTCATGCGTTTGTGGCAGTCGACAGCGATGCGATCGACACCCGCTCCGTTAACGATAATCTGTTCCGCGATCTCACCTGGTTTGAGCAAAATATCAAAAGCCCTTTGGCCAATGCCGGTATCGAATACACGCTGGAAGTATCCTGGTCGAGCGAATGGCAGAAATCGATTATGGAATCCGCCAAACGTTTTGATGCAGATTTAATTTATTTGCCAGTACATGCCAAAACCAATACCAGCCGNNGAAACCTACGGCGCTGATTTGCATGTGATCAACGGCTACCTCGATTCAATGAGCTATCCCGATCGCGGCCGTTTGGTAAACGAGACCGGTCTGCCTAATGACAAAATCCACGTCGAAAACGGCTACACTTCCGATGTTGTATCTGCCCTTGCAGAAAAAATTGGTGCCGACTTGATTATCATGGGTACACTCGGCCAAAACGGTATGACTAAAACCCGTCGGGGCAATACTTCTGAGCGTTTGATCGCGGCAGTCGATACCGACGTGATGGTGATTAATCACGAATAATTTTTTATTCGTATAAAACAAAACCCGGTTATGGAATGATAACCGGGTTTTGTTTTTTTAGATCGGTGAAAAATACAGCAAACGCATCGACTTAACGGGATTTTTTAATCAGATCATATGCTGCCTGGATTTCCTGCGAGCGCTCAGTAGCTGCTTTGATCATATCCTCCGGCATACCCTGCCCGATTAATTTATCGGGGTGATATTCGCTCATTAATTTGCGGTAGGCTTTTTTGAGCTCAGTATCAGTGACCGTTTTTTCTACGCCCAATGCTTCATAAGCTAAGGCCAACTCATCCGCACGCGAGGGCTGCCCACCTTGCTGGTAAGACCCCTGCTCTTGCCTAAACGTATTTTGTGCATTGAGCATTCGCAGCAATTGTTCAAATGCGAAGCGGGAAAAACCAAGACGCTCGGCAACCTGGCGTAATACCTGCGCTTCCTGCTCATCTAATACACCATCGGCCATCGCCAGATTGACAAGATTTACCAAGAGCATATTGATCAGATTTGGGCTGGTACCGCAGAGCTGTTTAAACTCCCCCATTACCGCATCAAAATTAAAATCATCGGCCGTGCCCAATTTGAATAACCGAATCGCTTCGCGACGGTGCTCAGGTGTTAAGCCCATTTTAGTCATTAACGATTCAGTGAGTTGAATTTCCGTTTCACTTACACGCCCATCGGCTTTTGCCAAATTCCCGAGCAATAAAAAAACCGTGGTGAAAAAATTCGTTTGCACCGCATGCAATTGTTCGTTCGACATTTTGGGGATCTGGCGTCTTCTGCGATCAATCAGAAAATGCCCCAAGAGTGCACCGACAATCGCACCAAAAGGGCCGCCAACTAAAATACCTACGATAAAACCCAGTACCTTTCCGATCATAATTTTCTCTTAACTTTCGATAAATAATGCGGATCTATTTAATAAAAATGTATTTCATCCGCGCGTTAGCAAACCTGATTACCACATTAAATAACAGTAGCCTCTACGAACTGCATGACAGCATCGAACAACCCGCTTTATGTCGCGCCCACTCGGGACGTTTGGCAAAATACTCTTCATACTCCGGTTGCTCATCGTAAGGATTGCGTAGTATTTGCAACAACTTTTCAACTTCAGAATTATCGCCTTGAGTTGCCTTATCAATGGCTTGTTGCGCCAAATAGTTGCGCAACACATATTTGGGATTTACCGCATTCATCCGCAGCCGACGCTGATTATCATCGTTACCATTGACGGCATAATCTTGCTGCAAGCGCTGCGCGTAAGTGCGCAGCCAATTTGCCATCGCCGCTTCCGCTGTCGTATCGACAGCTTGATAATAAGCAGGCCGCACGATATCAACACACTGCTGGTCTGTGTATTGATGAATGTCATCGGGTGATAAGTGCGCGAGACGGCGATAAAAAATCGTCATATCGATTTCCGCAGTTTGCAGCACTTGCAACAAATTGTCGGTAAGGGTTTGATCCTGTGCAGGATCAAATTGGCTTAAACCCAATTTATTCGCCATATCACGCTGCGCGCAATACTCATATTCAACACGGTAACTTTCCAGCGCCTGTTGCAATGGTTCGACCGCATTAATCAATGGATAAAGTGCGTTGGCAAGTTGGGCGAGATTCCAAAGTGCAATACGCGGCTGATTAATGTATCGATAACGGCGCCCTTGCGCATCGGTTGTATTCGGTGTCCAATCCGGCTCATAACCTTCCAGCCAACCGTAAGGGCCGTAGTCGATGGTTAAACCGAGAATCGACATATTGTCAGTATTCATTACGCCGTGCACAAAACCCACACGCATCCAGTGCGCCATCAATTGCGCTGTGCTGATACAAATTTCAGTAAACCATTGCAGATAAATATCGGCTGTAATTTCAGCTGATGCATTTGCCAAAAAATGGGGAAAATCAGCGCGGATAGTGAAATCGGCGAGCTGTTTTAATAAATCGATATCGCCGCGCGCAGAAAGAATTTCAAAATTGCCAAAGCGTGTAAAACTGGGCGCGACACGACAAACAACTGCGCCAAGCTCTAATTGTGGATTGCCGTCATAGAACATATCGCGTCGCACCCATTCACCCGTCGTGATCAGACTGAGCGCGCGCGTAGTGGGAACACCTAAATGAAACATGGCCTCACTGCATAAAAATTCGCGCACCGATGAGCGCAATACCGCAAGTCCATCAGCAGTACGCGAATAGGGTGTTGGCCCCGCGCCCTTTAATTGCAATGTCCAGTAATTACCTTGTTGATTGCGCACTTCACCTAGATTAATTGCGCGGCCATCACCCAACTGCCCTGCCCAGTTGCCAAATTGATGGCCACCGTAACAACAGGCATGGGGCTCCATTCCGGGAAGCAATTGATTACCACCAAATATTTGCGCGAATTCTGTTTGGGTAAAAATAGATTCGGGTAAATCCAACAGCGCCGCAACTTCTTGTGCACCCGCGACAAGCTGCGGATTTTTTACTGCGGTGGGATTTACGCGTGAATAAATTGCACCAGCAACCTGACGACGAAAATTTTCCGTTTCGGGATCTGCTGGTAACTCGCGCACCAGCCGGTTATCAAATTGGAGTTGGTTAAGCTGTGTGATCATAGCTGCCGAGCTAAATGTCGCTCATCTCAAATTGGGGATTATGTCCCTAAGATAAGCTGAAGCATGAGGGGAAGTGAAGAACTATTTTATACCGAGCAACTCAACTTTGTAGCCGTCAGGATCTTCAACAAAGGCAAGAATGGTAGTGCCGTGCATCATCGGGCCTGGTTCACGCACGATTTTTCCGCCGGCGGCACGAATTTTATCGCAAGTTGCATAAACATCGTCACAACCTAGCGCGATATGCCCATAGCCCTTGCCTAAATCGTAGTGATCAACACCATAGTTATAGGTCAATTCAATGACGGTGTTAGTCGCCTCATCGCCATAACCGATAAAGGCCAGCGTAAATTTTCCTTCTGGATAATCCTGCTGACGCAATAGTTTCATACCCAGCACTTGAGTATAAAACTCAATGGATTTTTGCAAGTTGCCAACACGCAACATGGTGTGAAGAATACGCATAGTGGCTTATTTATACCTTAAAAATACTCATGACTAGAATCTTGATTGGGCACCTACTGTTAGTTGATATTTACCCACGCCAGGTTCATTTCTGGCAGAAGTAGGTGTAGCTATATCAACGTGTACCACATTACCTATACGCACTTTACTGGAACTAAGACGCAAGCCAAAACCGACATTACTCAACAGTGGGCTATAACCATATTGTTCTACACCCCAGGCTTTACCCATATCAAAAAACACCACCGCGCCGACACGCATCAGGTTAAAAATATGTATATCCGAGAAATAACGGCGCTCTACCGTAAATACATAGCGTTCGTCACCGCGCTGATAGTCTGTGGGATATCCGCGTAGACCGGAAATATCGCCCACCGTTAATTCTTCGTATTGGGCAAGATCTTGACCGATATCGTAATTAAGTCCCATGTACCAGCGGCGTTTTTCGTCCTGGAAATAATTGTAAGTAAGATTAATGCCCGCAACAGCACTATTCAAACCGTCCAGTTTCGAATAATGCCGACCATCCAAATTTAATGTTGTTTCAAAGATATGCTCGCTGTCGAAGTCAACAATGTAGGTGTACTTGCCAATATAACGAACAACATCATCAGGGTTATCAAACTGCGTACCACCATAACCCAAACGAAAACTCAGATTTTGACCGAGCGCTATATCTTCGGGGCGTTGGATTTGATTTACATTTTTAAATACACCATACCGATTCTCCAAATACTGATATTCAATCCAGGGATAAACTGCTTTACGTTCACCGGGGATAGGCTGCAGCGTATCGTCTGTTTCAAAAAAATTATCTTCTTCATTGGAAATACCCACCAACCAGCGTTGCGTATGAGTTGGAGTCACGTCGGTCGCCAAACCAAAATAAACACGATTGTGCATGGTTTGGTGACGGAACTCGTTTATTTGCTCATCCATGTGACGAATCGGTGCTTCAAGCGTTACGTCTTGGGTGTAAAAGCCGGCAGCCCAAGGGGTTTCCAAAGAATGGAAAGGACGCGAAACATCGACAATCGTATCGCGCCCGTCGCTAGTATCGGCATAATATATTTTGGTAGCGATTTGCGAATTGAAAATATGCGGATTGCTAAAGTCGTAACTTATCAAATTGCGCTGTGCATTTTGCTCGTAGCCTATGGTCAAACTGTTGCCAGTACCAAAAATATTACCATCAGCAATTGCGAAGCCGGATTTGGTTCCTTCCGATTCTTTACTCAAGGAAATTTGTGGCTCTAACGCCCAGGAATCCTGAGTCACTACCATGATATCGACTTGCTCTGCACAGACAGTGAGAGGAATGATATAGGCGTTAGTAAGGTACGGGCGCTTGCGCAAAATACGCTCGCTTTCCTGAATTTTTTTTACATTCAGGGCCTCACCTTCTTCAAACAATAATTGTGCACGCACTACGCTTGGGCGCGTATTAATATGAAGTTTATTCAAGAATAGATACAGGCTATTATTTTCGTCGGGATCGTCTTTATTAAAAACCGATAAACTATTGAATTGGATTGTGCGAATTTTTTTACCTTGCAGCTCATCGAACAGCTTCGTGTCCAAACGCGTATTTTTAGCCTCGGCAACATTTACACGCTGACCGGGAAAACTACGACAACTAGGATCATCAATAACAGATTCGGCCTCGGCACTTACGCCAGCCGATAAAAAAGCCAGGATACAGAACAGCCCGATACGCGGGGTTTTAAACATAGCAATGTCTCAAACGGTCGCTTAACGACAGATGATAAAACCGTAACAAATACTTGGACAAAAAAGTATCTATTCAGTTTCAAGCTTAGCAGGCGCGCACCTTAGCATGGTGAATTTAGTTCGCCTAGCACAACACTGTTAAGAGTTTTTTAGCCGTGTTATTCGCGCGCTGCATCTGGGGATGTTACGGAATGATGCTACTGGGTGTCTGTCTGTTCGCGCACAGAATCTTTTGCACCCGACGACTGAGAGTTTGATGTGTGATCCATATCGGCATGGTTCATTTGCGAATGATCCATTTCTGCATGGTCTACACCTGAGTGATCCATGCCAGAGTGATCCATTGCTGAGTGATCCATCGTCGAGTGATCCATGCCCTCTTCCATCTGTTGATGGCTATCATGATGGTGTTGATGACTGCCGTGGCCACCGCCCCAAATCGTCCAGAGACCAAACAGAATGACTACTAGCGCAAAGCTCCAACGGATTTGACGGCGCTGCAACAAGCGACCCAACTGCTGGGCAACGAAACCGGTAGCGAGTACTGCAGGTAAAGTGCCCAAACCAAAGGCGAGCATAATCAGCCCACCGCCGAACGCATCGCCTTGTGCCATAGCATAGGCCAGCGCCGAATAGACCAAACCGCAGGGCAACCAACCCCAGATTCCACCGAGTGCAACTGCTTTGGCTGCATTGTCGACCGGCATTAATGCTTTACCCAAAGGCTGCAAATAGGCCCACAAATAACGGCCTCCAGTTTCCAGATAGGTCAATCCACGCCACCAGTTGGCTAGATATAAGCCCATGGCAATCAGCAACAAACCCGCGATCCAACGCAACCAAATTGCTCCGCCCGATTCAGTAATCTGTTGCGCAAAGACGCCCACAATCGCGCCCATCAATGCATAACTGAAAATGCGCCCGAGATTGTAGCTAAGCAGGATTACCCAACGGCGCGCCTTGGCATTAGCCGGTATCGCCATGCTCAGCGCCCCCATAATACCGCCGCACATACCCACACAATGAGCACTACTAAAGAGGCCGAGCAGAAATGCGGCAGTGAGGGCAGACCATTCAATTATCATGTGCGACCATTCTTGTTATGGAAAGTGTTATCAGAAGTATCGTCGGAGGTTTCGGCAGCGGTTGGGGGCTGGACTTTTTTGGTTTCATCCGCATCAAACAAAATACGATGCGCCTCGGTATCGAGGTTGTCGTACTGGCCATTGTTAATCGCCCAAAACAGCACTTTGATTGCTACGCCGATAAAAATCAGTGCGCAGGGGACAAGAAAATACAGACTTTCCATTAACAGCTCACGATGTTGGATTTACTTAATTATTGAAAGACTTGGTTATTGAAAGACTTAGTGATTGAAAGTCACTTGGTTAAACGCAGTGCGTTAAAAATCACAATTAGCGAGCTGGCCGTCATACCAATCGCCGCCAACCAAGGGGGAATCATACCAGCCGCCGCAAGGGGCAAGGCGAGCAGATTGTAAACCAGTGAAAAGCGCAGGTTTTGGGTGATGATACTTTTCGTGCGCTGCGCGATTTCAAGCGCATCAGCAATCACCTCGATGCGATCATTAAGCAGCACTGAGTCGGCACGAGTTTGTGCTAGATCCGAAGCTGATGCCATAGCGATAGATACATCTGCTCCGGCCAACACTGGTACATCATTGATGCCGTCGCCAATCATCAGCACTTTATCACCCGCCGCCTGACGCTGGCTCAAATGCGACAATTTGTCGCCCGGTTTTGCACCGGCAATATANNGCATCGGGGCGGACCTCATCGACCAAAGAGATCCAGGCTAGTGGGATTTGTTCATTGGCCAGTAATAGCCATGTGCGGAGCGCGTCAGGTAAGTCGAGCGACGCTTTAGCATCGGGTAAAAATTCAGCTGCAAACTCTGCTGTGCCTAATCGATAGGTCATACCTTCAATTCGCCCTTCTACACCGGCGGCGGTAATTTGTTTAACGTCTTCCGCTTTGTACTTGTCCTGCCAGCGCTGAAATGCCGCCGCCAAAGGGTGATTCGATCCAGCCTCTAGCGCAGCGGCAAAGCCAAGAACTTGATCATCTGAAACATCGACTCCGCTGAATAATTTGACCTGTTCGACTGCGAACTTGCCTTTGGTGAGAGTGCCGGTTTTATCAAAAATCACGCGGTTAACGCCGTTCAACGCTTCGATAACATGACCGCGCGCCACCAAAAATCCGCGTTTGCGCAAGTTGGCGGTCGCCGCAGATAAGGCAGCTGGCATCGCCAAGGCCAAGGCACAGGGACAAGTCACAACTAATACCGACAGCGTTACCCAAAGCGCCTGTTCGGTNNCCAGAGCGCCTGTTCGGGGCGATACCAAAGCCAGAAAGCAAACACGGCGCTGCACACAATCAACAGGCGGGCGATAAAAAAGCGCGCGATACGATCGGCAGCCAGAACTTGCTGCGGTTTTTCATCGGCAGCTTGGGTTGCCAAGCGCTCGATGGCAGAAAGCTGAGTCGCCGCGCCCAAGGCAGTAGCTTCGACTTTTAGCGGACTGTGGTTATTGAGCGTACCGGCGATCACCATATCGCCCGGCTTTTTGCTAACCGGATTGGATTCGCCGGTCAGCAGCGCTTCAACTACCGCACTTTCACCGGCCAGCACACGGCCATCGCAGGGAAAGGTTTCGCCCGCCTTAACTAAAATCAGATCGCCCAATTGGAGGGTTTTAATCGGCATTGACTGTTCAACTTCGCAGCCATTTTCTTCACGAACACAGCAGGCAGTGAGCGGCATTAATTGCGCGAGATTGCCAAATGCCAAACGGTTGCGATGGCGCGCGCGCAACTCCACATAGCGTCCTACTAACAAGAACAGCGTGAACATGGAGACGGATTCAAAATAAACTTCGCCAGTGCCCGAAACTGTCGCCCAAACGCTAGCGCTGTATGCCAATCCAATCGCCAGCGCGACTGGAACGTCCATCACCAAATGGCGCATTTGAATGCTACGCCATGCGGATTGGAAAAATGGCCAGGCGGAGAAAAATACGACAGGTGTCGCCACCAGCATCGACAGCCAGCGCAGAAAGTCCAACCAGAAATCGGTTGCGCCGGTATACATGCCCACCGCCACCATCATCGCTTGCATGGTGCCAAAACCGGCAACACCGATACGGAACAGGGCGATACGATTTTCTTTTTTGATCAGCTGTTGTTGCTGGTCATCAGTTGCTGGACGCGGTAGATAACCGATGGCGACAAGGGATTTGAAAATGCTGCTCAGCGGATACTGCGCATCCCACACAATTGCACAGCGATGAGTGCTGAGATTGATGGTAACCGATTGGATCGCCGGAGTTTTCTTGAGGTGGGTTTCGATTAACCAACTACAGGCGGCGCAGCTAATCCCTTCGAGCAACAGGTTGGCTTGCTTTAATTTATCGTCAAAGGGAATCACGAACTCGGCTTGCACTTCGGGTAGATCGTAAATATCCCAACGCTGGGACTCCTGCTCCGCCAGTTCCGGACGATCGCTGTTGGCAGTACGGAACTGATAAAAATTTTCCAAACCGCCATCGACAATAGCCATAGCAACTGCTTGGCAACCAGGGCAGCACATAGGTTTTTCTGTGCCTTGAATATTCACGGGGTAATAGCTGGCGGGAGGTACCGGCAGACCGCAGTGATAACAGGCCTGCTCGGTGGTGCTAGCGGGAGACGCTGGGGTCGCCATCAACTATTCGCTTATTGGACGCGTGGCGCCAGCAAGGTTTTTTCAGCGGCGCGGAAATCGATTTCACCACTCAGCGTCCAAGGTGCTTCTTTGCGCAAGGCGAGGTCTTTGATGGGATAAAGTGTTAGATACCAGGAGTAATCCGGTTCGGTAATCAACTCACCGCGATACTTACCCGGTGCAATTGCCGTAAGCGTAATTAATTGGTCTTTCGCCGCTTTAACCGGGTGCCCCATCATCAGCAGTAATTGTTCAGGCATCAGGGTCGAATCGGAGGGCACGTTGGTAATCGTGAGTGAAACTTCGCCGGTCGTTCGGTCAAAGCTCACATCGCCGCTCAAGCCCAGTTCTTGCGCACGTTTGTCTTGCTCCAGCGCCTGATTAATCATGCGCCCTTCTTTATAGTAATTATCGATAATTACATCATCGGCGCCTTTAAGCGCGATGGTCACAGTGATCGAACACATGATAATGATGTAAATCAGCGGGCTGAAAACAAACCAAAACCAAAACTCGCGATACCAGGGTTTTGCAACCTCTTCGGTTGCGTCGCCCGTTAATTCATGCTGTGAAACACTCATGTAAATACCTTGTGATGCAAGCTGCTAAGGGCCAATAAATGTGGTGGTATTGGTCGCGGTGATCTCGGGGTTTTCGCGCGCGCGCACACGAAAATGGATCTCCGATTTCTTACTCCTTAATTCCGTTTTTTTGACCGACACCCTTACCGGGATCGTGAGCACTTCACCTTCGACAGCGGGAATAGCTTTATAACCCTGAACATCGAACTCGTAGTCACCCTCGACTTCGACATCATAAATATGCGTGGCGCGATCCATATTGCTGATTTTCAGGGTGTATACGTTTTGGATGGTGTCTTCCACTACGCGATACATACGCACACCACGGTCGCGTTGCGCTTCCAGTCCCACTGGCACACGGGTCGCGATAGAGTAGACAAACAGCGAGATCATGATGACCAGCATCAAACCATATCCCATCAAACGAGGGCGGAAGATTTTGGTTTTGCCATTTAAAATGGCGTCTTCCGTAGTGAAGCTGATAAGACCGCGCGGATAATCCATTTTATCCATCACGCTGTTACATGCATCGACACACAAACCGCAGTCAATACATTCCGCTTGCAAGCCTTCGCGGATATCAATATCCACTGGACATACCTGCACACACCAGGAGCAGTCAATGCAATCACCTAACCCCTGCGCTTTGTAATCATCGCCTGATTTGCGTGGGCCGCGTTTTTCACCGCGTTGACTGTTGTAGGAAACGGTTAAGGTGTCCTGGTCATACATCACCGCTTGAAAACGCGCATAGGGGCAGATGTACTTGCAGAATTGCTCGCGCATAAATCCGGCGTTCATGTAAGTCGCAACCAGATAGAAAAACACCCAAAAAGCGGTAATCAGATCCAAATGAAAAGTAAAGAATCCAATTACCAAATCGCGTATTGGCGTGAAATAGCCAACAAAAGTCAGTGCCGTAACCAGTGAAATCGCAATCCAGATCGATTGTGTGGCGCTCTTCCGCCACAACTTCTCAAATCCCCATGGCTGGGAATCCAGCTTCATGCGTTTATTGCGGTCGCCTTCGCACAGGTGCTCAGCCCAGATAAACATTTGGGTCCAAACCGTTTGTGGGCAGGTAAACCCGCACCAGACGCGCCCGACCAGCACGGTTACGGTAAATAGCAGGAAGGCAGCAATCACCAATAACCAAGCAAGATACATCGCATCTTGCGGCCAGAAAGTGAGCCAGAGAATATGGAATTTGCGCTCGGGCATATCAAACAGAATTGCCGGGCGGCCATCGATCACCAGCCAAGGCATTATCAAAAACCCAAGCATCAACGGCAGGCCGGTATAGCGACGCAGGCGCTGATAAAAGCCAGTAATACGACGAGTGTAGATTTTGTCGTCCGCCTCGTAGAGGCTTACATAGCGAATACTGTTATCCGCAGGCGACTGTTGTTCTGACGAAGGTTTTTCACTCAAAAGAATTACCTCATTTTCTTACTACTTAATAATTTGAGCAGCGAGAAGCTAATTGAGTGCGAAAAAAAAGGCAGGCCTGAGCCTGCCTCCTTTGCAGAAAGAATTAGTTAGATTCTTCCAGTGATAGGCTGTAAACGTACGCAGCCAGCAAATGTATACGGTCTTCTTTCAACAATTCCTGTTGCGCCGGCATCACGCCATTACGGCCGTCGCGGAGAGTCTGACGAATAGTGGCTGGCTCACCACCGTAAAGCCAGATCTTATCGGTCAGGTTAGGTGCACCAAGTAATTGATTACCCTTGCCATCAGCACCGTGGCACACGACACAATTGGTAGTGTAGAGCTTAGCACCTGCCTCCGCTTTGGTAGCATCGTGTTCGTTACCAGAGATCTGCAATACATATTCAGCAACTTCCGCTACGCCTTGCTCACCGATAATTGCACCCCACGCTGGCATCACGGCTTTACGGCCCAGTACAAGCGTCTCGTGAATTTTTTCCGGAGTGCCGCCATACAACCAGTCGTTGTCAGTCAGGTTAGGGAAGCCGGGATTTCCTCCGCCGTCTGCACCGTGGCAGACAGCGCAGTTGTTGGAGAACAAACGGAAACCCATCTTAAGCGCATCGGGATTCCTGGCGAGTTCCTCGATTGGCATTTTGGAATAGACACCATAGGTTTCAGCATAGACTGTTTCAGCTTCCGCCTGATGTCCACGCAACTCACCGACCGATGTCCAGGCACCAGTATCTTTCCACGCAATACCTTTGTATGACCCCATGCCAGGGTAAATAATCAGGTAGGCAGCTCCGAAAATAAACGTAAGCACAAACATATAAAACCACCAGCGCGGCAGAGGATTGTCATATTCCTCAATACCGTCATATTCGTGGCCCGTGGTTTTTGCTTCCGTGCTCCCCTCACCCGCAACCGCAACTTTACGGTTGGCGAGAAGGACCCATAACAGCAACACCATATTGATGACTGTCAGGATAATGATCCAAAGACTCCAAAAAGTACTCATAGTTAAATCCGCCCTAATCGATGATTACTTGCGATCATCTGTCTGCTGGTTATCTGGCTGCTGCTTATTTGGCTGTTGGGTATCCGGCTCATCGTCAGCAAAGGGTAGCTTTGCATCTTCTTCAAAGCGTTTTTTGAGCTTGGGTGAAAAAGCCCAAAAACAGACGCCAAAGAAGGCAATAGTTACCAGAACCGTCGAAATGGCGCCAAGTGTGCCGGTATCCATTAGCGCTTCTCTTTGAGCAGCAAGCCCAGGTTTTGAAGGTAAGCGACCAGCGCGTCCATTTCGGTTACACCTTTAACGGCTTTCGCGGCACCAGCAAAATCTTCTTCGGTGTAAGGAACACCTACTTTGGCCAACGCACGCATTTTAGCTTCAGTGTGTTTACCATCCAACTTGTTGTCATACAGTTGCGGATAGGCAGGCATAATTGACTCAGGCACCACGATACGTGGATTAAACAAGTGCACTTTGTGCCAATCATCCGAGTAACGTCCGCCCACACGTGCCAAGTCAGGGCCAGTGCGCTTGGAACCCCACAAGAACGGATGTTCGTACACTGATTCACCCGCTACTGAGTAGTGACCATAGCGTTCAACTTCTGCACGCAACGGACGCACCATTTGGGTGTGGCACACATGACAGCCTTCGCGGATATAAACATCGCGACCTTCCAACTGGACAGCGGTGTAAGGTTTCAAACCCTCAATCGGTGTAGTGGTTTCCTTGAGAAAAAATTGCGGAACAATTTCAACCAAACCGCCGAAGCTGATAGCGACAACCATAAATACAGTCATCAAGCCGATATTCTTTTCTACTATTTCATGACCTTTCATGGCGTTCCCCTTAAACAGCCGGTGCCTGAGCAGGCTGACTAGCACTCTCTGCAACTTTGTTAGCCGCGCTGACGGTGCGATAAGTGTTGTAAGCCATTATCAACATGCCCGTCAGAAAAAAGACACCGCCGATAAGACGCATAAAGTAACCATCTTTACTAAATACAACTGTTTCGATAAAGCTGTAAGTCAGCGAGCCGTCCGGATTAAATGCACGCCACATCAAACCTTGGCCGATACCGTTGATCCACATAGCTACTACGTAAAGTACGGTACCCACAGTCGCCAACCAGAAGTGCAGATTGATGAGTTTTACGCTGTGCATCTCTTCGCGGTTAAACAATTTGGGAATCATGTGATATAGGGCGCCGATCGAAATCATTGCTACCCAACCGAGCGCGCCAGAATGAACATGACCCACGGTCCAGTCAGTGTTGTGCGAGAGAGCGTTAACGTTTTTGATGGCCATCATTGGGCCTTCAAATGTAGACATCCCATAGAAAGAAAGAGCTACCACAAGGAAACGCAAAGTAGGATCGGTGCGCAATTTATGCCAGGCACCTGACAGGGTCATGATACCGTTGATCATACCGCCCCAGCTTGGCGCGAGCAGGATCAGCGACATCACCATACCCAAAGATTGGGTCCAATCCGGCAATGCGGAATAGTGCAAATGGTGCGAGCCAGCCCAAATATAAAGAGAGATCAATGCCCAGAAATGCACGATAGACAATTGGTAAGAGTAAACAGGGCGACCAGCTTGTTTGGGTACGAAGTAGTACATCA
>DQHS01000062.1:0-6074 GCA_003524365.1 Cellvibrio sp.
TGCACTGAATAACATTTTGCGGCTTTTGGTAAGACGCATATTTTTTTCAGCCAGAGCCGCGAGCGTGGTGCTGCTCAACCACCAGAAGTTGCTGAGCACACTGCCGGCTGCTGCCGCTTCCAACCGTTGCAACGCACGGGTCATCATGCCTAACGACGCTTTCACCTGCACATTCTTGAGCACGTTTAATAAGCCGGTTTGGTACATGTGGCGCAAGCGGCGCACCAGTACACTCAAATCTTCCGGTAATTGTTGCGCNNGCGATCAAACTGCGATTCGCTTTTATTGAAGGCAGCGGATAGAAATAACTTTCCGGTAGCGGTGCCACTTTACGAGCCAGGCGCAATTCGTTTATGTGGGGGATTAGAAGCATTGCCATGCTGCGCGCAGTTTGCGTGCAGTACTCAAGGTAGCGTGGCAGGATAAAAAAACTGGAGGTCAACAACTCCAGTTTTGCATCGGTTTTTTCGTCTTCACCCAAGGTGATATCGGTGATGTGGATAACAAGCTCCTCGGCCAACAAATCCACACCGCGCAACTGGATCAAACTGAGGATACCGCGAATTTGCTTGATGCCGTCGATACAGTTTTGCAGTAGCTCGCCATTGTTGCGATCTTGCTCAAACTGCTCCAGCCGGATGGCCGACTGCTCAATCGTNNATCGTTGCAACGAGTTCGTCCTGAACCATTTTGAGGGAGGAGAGATTTAAGGTTTCTGTTGTGCTCACAATAACATCCTGGCGTTTGTCTCTTGACGGGTTAGGGGCATGGTCACGCAACGCGAGCCAGCCAAGCAATACATACGAGTCACATTGACTCTATACCATGTTTGGCGTTATTTCACCGCCGGGCCGCAAATAAGCACCGCAAGGCTGGGAGTTTGCCAAACATCTCTCACTTGTTCATTTTTTCTACTTAGGGTTTCAGGCGCAATCTTGCGCTTTGATTACTCGCGCAACCAGACGCAGTTGTCGCCGCTACTCTTGGCGATCACTGCTAATTTTTGCTGATGCAGTACCAGCTCATCTTCACTAGCCAAAATAACCGGCAAGGGTTTGCGATTGTCCGGCAAGCGGCGCAGTGCATTCTGATCGCCACCCTCTTCATTTTTTGACTGGTTACCGCCGAGCGACAAGGCCGTTTGCCCACCGGTCATTAGCAGATAAACGTCGGCCAGAATCTCGGCATCGAGCAAAGCGCCGTGGAGTTCGCGCTGGGAGTTATCAACACCATAGCGTTTGCAGAGTGCATCGAGGTTGTTCTTCTGACCCGGATGTTTCGCCCGCGCCATCAACAAAGTATCGATAACATGACAGCGATCGCTGATGCTGCCAAAGCCAGGGCGCAGCATATTCATTTCGTAATTCAGGAAGCCGATATCAAATGCCGCGTTGTGAATGATCAATTCCGCATCGCCAATAAACTGCAAAAACTCATCGGCAATACGCGCAAACACCGGTTTGTCTTCAAGCATCGCATTGCTAATACCGTGCACAGCTTGTGCGCCAGCATCGATTTCGCGCTCGGGCTTTATATATTGATGGTAGTGGCGACCGGTGAGGCGGCGGTTGAATAATTCCACGCAGCCGATTTCGATAATCCGGTGCCCTTGGGAAGTTTCAAGGCCTGTAGTTTCAGTATCCAGTACGATTTGACGCATGTGCCTAGCCTTAAGTTGAATCTGGAATTAAATCCTATTATCGCGCGTATTTTTCGGAGGCGCTAACTGGCGGTGGCGACAGCAGATGGAATTGCGATCGCAAACCCGGTGCCGGGCCGAGAATTCGGGTCACCGCCAAACCGCGCAAGGGGCGATATCGTTGCCACGCTGGCTTGATGGGAATTAGCGGAATATGATCCTTGCGCGCCACCACCAGGTAAAACCCACCCCAAGGCAAGCGCAGTCTTTTACCCCAGCGTTCAAGCCATTGCAAATGTTTAATCGCATTTTCCTGAGGTAAAGGTGGCCGGAAAAATCCTTGGTAGACAGCAATAGGTTCCATATCGAGCAGTTTCAACCAGTCCATCAATCGCCCTAAGCGCAAATATTGAAAGCGCCAGCGCGGCTGGGATTTCACAACGCGCCCGATGCTCGCAAAAAATCCCCAGAGACTCCAAGGATTAAATCCAACCACGATTAAGTGACCTTTGGGAATAATTATCCGTGTTGCTTCACGCAACAAGTGATGAGGGCTTTGGCTAAAATCGAGACTGTGATGGAGCAAGACAGCATCTATCGATTCCGCGGCGAGCGGCAGATGATTGAAGTCCGCCAGCGCACCCAACTGCTGTTTGTCTTGGTTCGAATGGTCTTCGAGCTGGGGATGCAATACAAACCGGTGAGTAATTCGGCTCTCGGTTGTTAAATCCAAACGGCCACTGATGCCAAGTTGTAATAGGTGGTAGCCAAACACGCATTGCAAACTATCTGAAATCGCTTCCTGCTCCTCTTCCAGCAAAGCACTCCCCAATGGCGTTTCAAACCATGGGGTCAAGTCGGCAATCGATTCACGCATCGGTAGGACCCCAAAGCGTTTTTTCCACAGCGCAGAAACACGAATGAGTAAACGATGCGGTGCTTTTATCAACTTACGATGCATTTTTTGTTCTCATCACCCACAGCTGCTCTCTTTATAACAATATCTCTACATAAGGACCGCCACAATCTAGCACAAGAGGCGGGGACAAATTAGCGTTAAAACATCCGGCTCGACAAGCGTAGAATCAGGAACAAGATTTTAATGAGGCGGCACTGTGCTAACAATTACCCCTATTCCCGCGCTCGATAGCAACTATTTTTGGGTTATTCGACCAAGCCCGAATACCCAAGCTGTCTATGTTGTTGATCCTGGCGATGCCACTCCGGTTATCAATTACCTTACTCGCAACCAGTTAACCCTCGCCGCAATACTTATTACGCATCGCCATCGCGATCACATCCAAGGTATCGCTGGTTTGCTGGAGCGCTGGCCAGTGCCCGTTTACGGTCCCGACTCGGAATTGATCCCACTGATAACACACAAGCTTGGCGACGGTGATTCACTGAAGCTAGAGGGCATCGATTTCAGGATCATCGGAGTTCCAGGCCATACCTGGGAACATATCGCCTACTTTGCCTCTCCTGCTGATAACGAATCATCGCCACTACTATTTTGCGGCGATGCGCTTTTTGCGGGCGGTTGCGGAAGAAGGTTTGATGGCACCGCAGAAATCATGTGGAATTCCCTGCAAAAACTCGCCGCCCTGCCCGACGACACCAAAATCTACTGCGCTCACGAATACACTCTGGCCAATTTAACCTTTGCAGTCGCCGTAGAACCCGATAATGAAGCACTTTGCGACCGCTTGGAACAAGTCAAACACACCCGCGCCCAAGGCGGCATTACCCTGCCATCAACTATTTTGCTGGAAAAGCGAACAAATCCGTTTTTGCGCTGCCAGCTATCTGGCATCAAAATCTTCATCAAGCACAGGACAGGGGAAACGCTTGAGACTTCAGACGAGGTATTCGGCGCGTTACGTTTGATCAAAGACACTTGGTCGAACTGAAAAGACAGCTGGCCAAACTAAATTGGATAAGCACTGGATTTAAAGCCCCGACCAGCTCTCAACAGGGTTGTGACCCGCTGCCCTTATTCCGAATTATGCGTTGACCCACGCGACGCCTGCACCTAGAATCCGAAATACACAGCCCCATGAAGGGTGAAGATAATCACTGAATAGCCGTTATTGGGCGAATAAGTAGGATACAAATCCTAAGATGCAAGAATAAAGAAGGCCAACATCAACCGGATTTTCCAAGCCAAAACGCTGGAAAAATAACCCTGACAAGTGACCCTATGAACCACCAAAACCGCTCCCCGTTACTGCTGCTTATCTGCTTTACCACGATCATTACCATCACTGGTTGCAGCACGATTAAACAAGACAAAGAACCCATTGCCGAAACCACCGTAGAACCTTTAACACTACCACCGCAAGAATCTGAACTGGGTGCCAAGCTCCGCAAACACACCGGCGACTATGGCAACCTCTGGGATGAAATTACTGATGGCTACGGATTCCCCGCTGTTAGCGATGCGAAAGTCGATAAGAATCTCCGCTGGCTTTCCAACAACCAGCGCTATCTGGATCGGGTGACCGAACAGAGCAAACCCTACATTTACTACATTGCGAATGAATTGCGTGAAAATGATATGCCGATGGAACTGGCACTGCTGCCCATCGTTGAAAGCGCCTACAATCCCTTTGCGCTATCGCCAAGTAAAGCGTCAGGCGTTTGGCAATTTATGCCACAAACCGGCCGCAACTTTGGCCTCAAACAAAACCATTGGTATGACGGCCGCCGCGACATAGTCGCGTCCACCGACGCGGCAGTGCGCTACTTGAAGCGGTTAAATGCGATGTTTGATGGCGACTGGTTACTGACTATTGCCGCTTATAACGCGGGCGAAGGCACCATACGCAGAGCTATCGCAAAAAATCGAAAATTGGGCAAAGGAACTGATTTTTGGTCGCTTCCCTTGTCACAACAAACCCAATCCTATATCCCGCAGTTGCTTGCACTCTCAAAGGTCATCGCCGAACCGGAAAAGTACGATCTGGAGCTGGACGAAATTCCCAACAATCCTTATTTCACCGCGATTAATGTCAACTCGCCCATCGACCTCGCCCAAGCTGCACGTATGGCAGACATTAACCCCAAGGAACTGCGCAACCTTAATGCAGGCTACAATAAATGGATTACCGACCCCACCGGCCCGCATCAATTACTTGTTCCTATCGCCGATGCTGCGCAATTTACTCTAAACCTCGATAAACTTCCCAAGATTGCCCCCATCCAGATCGCAGGTGATTACAAAGTAAAATCCGGAGATACCCTAGGTGCTATCGCCAAGCGCTTTGGCACCAGCGTCGCCGCGATCCAATCGGCTAACAATCTGAAATCATCGCATTTAAGAATTGGACAAAGCTTAAGCATTCCCGGTCAACCGCTAATAAGCTCACCCTATGTGATGCAAGCGGAACAAGAAATCGCACAGGGTTCACATAAAAGTACTAGCACCTCCTACACCGTTAAATTGGGCGACAGCTTTTGGACCATCGCCAGAAAACACGATACCAGCGTTAAAAATTTGCTGAAATGGAATCAATTATCAGCCAGTGCGAAATTAAAACCGGGGCAAAAATTATTGGTTGTNNAATAAGGCTGCCACGCAAACGACAGACAACAAAATTACTTACCAGATAAAAAGCGGCGACACATTGCACAAAATTGCCAGCAAATTTGATGTATCCAAAAGAGATATTTTGAGCTGGAATAAAGTGAAAAACGAAAGCTATATTCATCCAGGTCAAGAATTGACAATTTACTTGAGCGCAAAAAATTAATTCGTAGAAAATAGCTTCCATAAAACAAAAAGGCCTGATTGATCNNTGCACATTGCGGATCGCTGAAAAAATAGTTTCCGTACGGCCAGGAAATTGGCGTTCCCACTGCTGCAACATGTCTTTTACGACTTGACGTTGCAAATTTTCCTGCGAGCCACACAGATTACATGGAATTATCGGGAAGCCTTTCAGCTCCGCAAAATGCGCGATGTCTTCTTCAGCGCAATAGCTCAACGGACGAATCACAATATTGCGTTTATCATCTGCCAAGAGTTTGGGTGGCATGGCTTTTAATTTGCCGCCGAAGAACATATTCAAAAACAGGGTTTCGATAATGTCGTCGCGATGATGGCCGAGCGCGATCTTGGTCGCACCTATCTCATCGGCAAAACCGTAGAGCGTACCGCGACGCAAGCGCGAGCAGAGCCCACAGGTCGTTTTCCCCTCCGGAATCACTTCTTTAACGATGCTGTAGGTATCGCGCTCGATGATATGGTAAGGCACGCCGACCTGCTCCAGGTATGCGGGCAATATATGCTCGGGGAAACCCGGTTGTTTCTGGTCCATATTCACCGCAACCAGCTCAAACGAAATAGGCGCGGTCTTTTGCAAACTCATCAATATATCGAGCATGGTGTAAGAATCCTTGCCGCCCGAAAGGCACACCATCACCTTGTCGCCGT
>DQHS01000062.1:6177-6343 GCA_003524365.1 Cellvibrio sp.
AAGCCCCGCTGAAATCAGCCTCAGGGGAGAATCTTTGCCACGAGGAGGTAGTAATGTCGTTTCTCGACAAACTGTTTAAAAGAGCTGCCCGCTCAGCGCCGCCATCAAAGGCAGCCGACGCTGGGCAGGCAACACCCGCTAGTAAAATTCCCGAGCATTATCTCCC
>DQHS01000023.1 GCA_003524365.1 Cellvibrio sp.
GCGTGTTGCGCGGCATGATGAAGGCTCGCTGGGGACGTATAATTAATATTAGTTCGGTTGTAGGTGCTATGGGTAATCCTGGGCAATCCAACTACGCGGCGACGAAGGCGGGTGTTGCTGGCTTCGCGCGTTCTCTGGCCGCTGAAGTTGGCTCACGCAACATTACTGTTAATACGGTTGCACCGGGATTTATCGATACTGATATGACTAAGGTTCTGCCTGATGAGCAAAAGCAGCAGCTTTTGTCTCGCATCCCTTTAGGTCGTCTTGGTGCACCTGAAGAGATCGCTTCAGTTGTTGTTTTTCTCGCCAGTGACGCAGGTGCTTACATCAGTGGAGAGACAATTCACGTCAATGGCGGCATGTATATGTCTTGATTTTTCAGTTGTAACTCATTGTTTTGTATGGGTTATATTCTAAAAATTAAAGAAATTTGCCTCTTGGCATTACAACAACCTGAAAATCGATGTAAAATGCGCGACGATTTTGACCGGAATGCTCGGCATAGCTGCTTATTGGCTTGATCTGTCAGGTGTTTCGAACATATAACCACTAGGAGTTACATAACATCATGAGTAGCATTGAAGAACGCGTAAAAAAGATCGTTGCTGAGCAACTGGGTGTGAAAGAAGACGAAGTAAAAAATGAAGCTTCTTTCGTCGAAGATCTGGGCGCTGATTCTTTGGATACCGTAGAGTTGGTAATGGCTCTCGAAGAAGAATTCGAAACTGAGATTCCGGATGAAGAAGCCGAGAAAATCACCACCGTTCAATTAGCTATCGATTACATCAATGCCAATTTGGCATAATTTGCTTGTTTGTAGTTATTTGACTGGCAGCTGATACCTGTTTTCGAAAAGCCGTATTATTGCAAAATAGTACGGCTTTTTCTTTTGCCGCAAGGCATTGTCCAATCGTAGTGTTCGATTTCTTACGAATCGTCAAGATAATGTGGGCGTTGCTTTCCGCGCTCAATAATCCTTCGCAGGAGAACCTCAATCGTGTCGCGTAGAAGAGTTGTAGTTACTGGTCTGGGTATGATCAGTTCACTGGGTAATACCGTTGCAGATACCTGGCATGGCATTGTTAACGGGAAAAGTGGCGTCGCAACAATTGCTCACTTTGATGCATCTGCATTTACCACGCAATTTAGTGCATCGGTGAAAGGTTTGGTGGTGGATGATTATTTCCCTGGCAAAGAAGCGCGCAAGATGGATCCGTTTATCCAATACGGCATGGTTGCCGGTATTCAAGCGATTCGGGATTCAGGGTTGGAAATTACCGAAGAAAATGCTGGGCGAATTGGTGTATCGATTGGGTCAGGCATAGGTGGCATAGGCACAATTGAGGAAGGTTCAGCGACGCTTGAGCACAAAGGTCCACGCCGTATTTCACCATTTTTTGTACCCAGCGCCATTATCAATATGATTTCCGGCAACTTGTCGATCATGTTTGGATTGCGTGGCCCTAATATCGCCATTACGACTGCGTGTACTACCGGGACGCATAGCATTGGCTTTGCTGCGCGTATGATCCAGTACGGCGATGCCGATGTGATGGTCGNNTTGGTATGAGTGGTGATGCTTATCACATGACATCGCCACCAGAAGATGGCTCAGGAGCAGCTGCGTCAATGCGCAATGCAATTCTCGATGCAGGCATATCGCCCGAATTGATTCATTACATTAACGCGCATGGAACTTCGACGCCAGCAGGCGACAAAGCTGAGTGTCAGGCTGTGAGGTCGGTTCTGGGCGCTGCCGCAGCGCAGGTTGCGGTAAGTTCGACCAAGTCCATGATTGGCCATTTACTGGGTGCAGCAGGCGCTGTTGAAGCCATATTCAGCGTGTTGGCGATCCGCGACCAAGTCGCACCACCAACCATCAATCTGGATAACCCTGAGGATTCCTGCGCAGATCTCAATTTGGTGCCGCACACCGCGCAAGAGCGCAAAATTGATGCTGTATTGTCCAACTCATTTGGTTTTGGCGGTACCAATGGCTCTTTGGTTTTCCGCAAGTTGTAATTCTTGTTTATTTTGAGTTAAAAAAATGGCGCCGGACTGGAGACAGTCCGGCGTTTTTGTATAGACTCCGCCTATGCCAATTAAATTTCCCCTGATCAGCGTCAACGGTGTACTCGATGCGGCCATATCGCCGCTAGATCGGGGTTTTGCTTATGGTGATGGTGTATTTGAAACCTGCCGTTATAGTCAGGGTGTGATTCCGCTTTGGGATTTTCATCGTGAGCGATTGTTGCATAGTGCTGAACGATTAAAGATCCCGCTCGATGAGCGTTTATTAAATCAGTATCTCAATTCCATGCTGGCGTATCTCGGTGATGAGAACGTCGCGCAGGCAGTGGTAAAGATTACCCTGACCCGCGGTGTCGGCGGACGCGGTTATCGTTTGCCAGATCAAGTCACTCCCACTTATTGCGTTGGCATTTTTCCATGCGACCATTTGCAAACTTTGCAATATCGTGACGGTGTTGTCGTGCGTATTTGCGATTTGCGCTTGTCCCAGGCACCTGTATTGGCTGGCATGAAACATTTGAATCGCCTTGAGCACATTCTTGCGCGAGCGGAATGGATTGATGAGTTTGCTGAAGGATTATTGTTGGATGTGCAAGGTCGCGTAATTGAAGCAACAGTCAGCAATTTGTTTGCGGTAAAGGATAATCAGCTGTTTACGCCAGATTTATCTGGGGCCGGCGTTGCTGGCATTATGCGTAAAACAATAATCAACAAATTAGTACCAGAATTGGGATTGGTTTGTCACATAGTGGATTTGGATTTGGATTTTTTGCGAGCGGCCGATGAAATATTTCTCTGTAACAGTGTCTACGGTATCTGGCCGATAAACATGCTGGTCGATAATCGTCAAACAGCAAACACCTCGCAACACAGCTATAGCAACCACGTTTTCACCCATACATTACAGGAACATATCGCTCAGCTTTTCCGCGAGTGAAAGTGATATATCTATGAGCAAAAAAAAATCATTAACAAGAAAACTGCTAAGTCTAATTTTAGGAACTTCTTTTATCGGATTGCTAACCGCAGTGCTCGCTTGGATGTATGTGCAAAGCTGGTTGGTTACATCGCTACAAATTCCAGAGAAAGGTTACACCTATGAATTAAAACAGGGGCAATCGCTCAGCCATTTGGCTAATGACTTGGGTGCTGCTGGAATATTAACTCATCCTCGATTATTGCGCCTCTACGCGCGATTCAATGAAGCAAATAAAGTACATGCCGGAGAATATTTTTTTCCGCAGGGCACAACCCCGGAAAGCCTGTTGCAAAAACTCATCAAGGGTGATGTGATTTTATATCAAGTCACTTTTGTTGAAGGGTGGACAGTCAAGCAGGCGCTGGCTGCGTTGGAAAAAACGAATAGTATTCAACACCAGCTGACGGGGAAATCTTCCGCAGAACAGTTAGCGTTGCTGGCGCTTCCGGTGAAAGATCTTGAGGGATGGATTTCCCCCGATACCTACAGCTTTAGCCGCAATACCTCTGACGTAGAAATTTTGCAAAACGCCTATCGTAAAATGCAAGCTCTGCTTGATGTCGAATGGGAAAAGCGTGCGCCCAATTTGCCTTACAAAAATACTTACGAAGTCTTGATCATGGCCTCGATTATCGAGCGGGAGACAGGGCATCACAGCGAGCGCGATCAGATCGCAGGTGTTTTTGTTCGTCGACTTCAGCAAGGCATGAAATTACAAACTGACCCGACGGTGATTTATGGAATGGGCGATAGTTACAAAGGGCGTATTACCCGCAAAAATCTTCAAGAACCAACAGCCTATAACACTTATGTGATTGCTGGTTTGCCACCTACACCGATATCGCTCCCCAGTGCTGCTTCGATTAAAGCGGCGCTCAATCCGGCTCCAGGCAAGGCGCTCTATTTTGTTGCCAAAGGTGATGGCACCAGCGAGTTTTCCGATACTTTGGATGCACACAACCAAGCCGTCAGGCGTTATCAGCGGAACCGGCGGAACGATTACCGCGCGGCACCACCGCCTGCAGCGGAAAATTGAGTGTTTTTTGCACGTTAGGCGCTATTTTTCACGGTATGAAAAACGCCCTCGACTCAGTACAATAGTGCCCATTCTCAATGACCACACCTGATCTACGATCACACCTAACGGATTTTTTATCCCATGAGCGACAATCATTCAGCGATTGGTGCTGCCGATACAGGTAGCGCAGAAGTAAAAACCAAGCCTTTGCATTTTATCCAACAAATTATCCGCAAAGATTTGGAGCAAGGGCTGCATAAAAAAATCGTCACTCGTTTTCCACCCGAGCCGAATGGTTATTTACACATTGGCCACGCTAAATCTATTTGCCTGAACTTTGGCATGGCTGATGAATTCGGTGGTGCCTGTAATTTGCGTTTTGACGATACCAACCCTGAAAAAGAAAATGAAGAGTTCGTCAGTTCCATTAAACAAGATGTGGAATGGCTAGGTTTTAAATGGGACGGCGCTGTACGTTACACCTCGGATTATTTTGACCAGTTGCACGCATGGGCCATTCATCTGATTAACAACGGCTTGGCGTTTGTCTGCGATTTAAGTGCGGAACAGATGCGCGAGTATCGCGGCACCTTGATCGAGACCGGTAAAAACAGCCCCTTCCGCGAGCGTAGCGTGGAAGAGAATCTTGCCTTGTTCGAAAAAATGCGCGCGGGCGCATTTGAAGAAGGTGCTTGTTCTCTGCGTGCAAAAATTGATATGTCATCGCCCAATATTAATTTGCGCGATCCCATTATTTATCGCATTAAAAAAGCCCATCACCATCAAACCGGTGACAAGTGGTGTATTTATCCTTCCTATGATTTTGCGCACGGGCAAAGCGACGCAATAGAAGGCATTACTCACTCAATTTGTACCTTGGAATTTGAAGACCATAAACCTTTATATGATTGGTTTATTCAAAATCTGCCAGTTCCTGCTGTGCCACGCCAGTATGAGTTTGCGCGTTTGAATATTAATTATTCAGTAACCAGCAAGCGTAAGTTAAAGCAGCTCGTTGATGAAAACCATGTTGATGGTTGGAATGATCCGCGTATGCCGACTATATCTGGCATGCGTCGTCGTGGTTTTACACCGGCCGCTTTGCGCGATTTTTGTGAGCGTATCGGCGTTACCCGTTCTGATGGTATTGTCGATGTAGGTGTGTTGGAATTTTGTGTGCGCGACGATTTGGATAAAAATGCACCGCGCGCTATGTGTGTGTTGAAACCCTTGAAGGTGACGCTCACTAATTATCCGGCGGAACAAGTCGAAACTTTGACTGCTCATAATCATCCCAATCGCGATGACTTGGGTGATCGCACTATTCCATTTACGAAAACGGTATTTATTGAGCAAGAGGATTTCCGCGAAGAAGCCAATAAAAAATACAAACGTTTAGTCACCGGCAAGCGTGTGCGTTTGCGCGGTGCTTATGTGATTGAAGCCGAGGAAGCGATTAAAGATGCGGCAGGTAACGTGATTGAAGTGCGCGCACGTATTATTGAAGGCACCTTGGGTAAGGATCCAGCGGATGGCGTAAAACCTAAGGGGGTTATCCACTGGGTATCGGCAACTAACCATCTCGATTGCGAGGTGCGTTTGTACAACCGTTTATTTACCGATGAAGCGCCGGATGCAGGTGGTAAGAATTTCCTTGATTGTATAAATCCCGACAGTTTGGAAATTTTGCAGGGCTGTAAAGCAGAAATCAGTTTGGCCGGTGCATTGGTTGGCAATAGCTACCAATTTGAGCGCCAAGGTTATTTCTGTTTGGATAGCAAATACAGCACCTCGGAAAAACCCGTATTCAATCGCACTATTAGTTTAAAAGACAGCTTCGGCAAAACAGAAGATCAGGAATAACATGCTGCAGATATACAACACACTCACGCGTCAAAAAGAAATTTTTAAACCGATTAACCCCGGTAAAATTTCCATGTATGTCTGCGGTATTACCGTTTATGACTACTGTCATATAGGCCATGCGCGAACATCGATTGCTTTTGATGTGGTTGCCAGATTTTTGCGCAGCCAAGGCTGGGATCTCAACTATGTGCACAATATTACCGATATAGACGATAAAATCATTCGTCGCGCTAATGAGCTTGGTGAACAATATGACGCGCTGACTGCGCGTTTCATTGACGCAATGCATGACGATGAAAAGCGGCTGGGTATTTTGCCGCCGAGTATTGAGCCGCGCGCAACAGAATTTATCGATCCTATTCTCGAGTTAACCAACACACTGATTAACAAAGGTCATGCCTATGCAGCTAGCAATGGCGATGTTTATTATCGCGTGACCAGTTTTGCAGGATATGGAAAACTTTCTGATAAAAATGTTGACGAATTGCTTGCTGGTGCACGAATTGAAGTCGGCGATGTAAAAGAAGATCCGCGCGATTTTGTGTTGTGGAAGGCGGCAAAGGCGGGCGAACCTTCATGGCCATCGCCTTGGGGTAACGGTCGTCCGGGTTGGCATATTGAATGCTCTGCGATGGCTAAAAAATGCTGTGGCGATCACGTTGATATTCATGGGGGCGGCGCCGATTTACAGTTTCCCCATCATGAAAATGAAATCGCGCAAAGCGAAGCTGCAAACGGACATCAATATGTAAATTATTGGATGCATGTTGCTCCACTGCGTGTTGACGGCGAAAAAATGTCTAAATCATTAAACAATTTTTTCACTATCCGCAATGTGCTGGAAAAATATCAGCCAGAGGTGGTTCGGTTTTTTCTGATTAGCAGTCATTACCGCAGCCCTATTAATTACGCAGAAGATAATCTTATTGAAGCGCGCGCAGGGTTGGATCGCTTTTATGGCGGTTTGCGCGATTATGCCGATGTTCTGCCGACGCTTTTGGCAACGATGGAAGACAGTGCGTATTACAAAGCCTTTGTTGAAGCCATGAATGATGACTTCAACACCCGTGTTGCGTTGGCGGGCATGTTTGATTTAGTGCGCGATCTAAATAACGCTAAAGGAAATCTTGAGTTAGCCAGAAATCTTGCTGGTCAATTAAAGGCATTAGGATTAATTCTGGGCGTGCTGCAAGAGAATCCCGAAGTGTTTTTGCAAGCGGGTAGTTCAGATCAAATTGCAGCTGGGGATGTTGAGCGATTGATTGCTGAGCGTATTCAGGCCAAACAAGACAAACAATATGCACGTGCAGACGAGATTCGCAAAGAATTACTCGCTGCAGGTGTAGTGTTGGAAGATTCCCGTGATGGCACCACGCAGTGGCGTCGTGAGTCCGCCTGAGTTAGGGAGCGATTATGAAAGCAGAGCTATTTAATCAATATGCGCTCCATTGGGCCGGTGGCTTTTTACTGATTTATGTATTGGTACAGCTGCTTGTCGCCAGACATCCACGCTTTCAATTTTTATCGGCCCTTCAAAAGAGCCTGTTGGTAAAAGTAATGGCGATTGGCAGTTTTGGTTTGGTCTATGTATTGTTTCAACTCGTAGTTGTGTGACGATGCAAGCGGGCGCCCATTTGCTTGCGGCAGCGGCTGATATTCGGTTGGCATTTTTCGATATTGACGGCACGCTGCTGGATTCTCACGGACAGATTCATCCTCATCTTTACGCTGCAATTGCAAGCTTGAAATCCAAAGGAATAAAAACGGCTATTGCATCAGGGCGACCTTATTTTGCAGCGCGCTTTTTGGTGGACGAGTTAGGTATTAACGATGCCGGCATGTTTTACACTGGAGCCCATTTATTTGATCCTCGCTCACAGCGCACATTGCTAGAAGTGCCCTTGCAAGTTGCCGATGCGCTGGCAGTTGTGCAGGCAGCACAAACGTTGGATCTGTATGTAGAAGTTTATACGCCACGCGGTTTTTACTTGCAGGAGCAGACTGAGATTAGTCGTGTCCATGCCGCGCACTTGCGCGTGAATCCTGAATTGGACGATTTGGTTTCCGTAGTAATGCGTAACAGTATTTCCAAATTATTGGTGGGCGTTAACCGTGTCAGCCAAGGCGATAAAATCTCTATTTTGGAGAAGCAATTTCCACAGTTGATTTTCGCTCGCGCCTATTTAGCGGCATATCCGGATTGGCAGTTTGCCAGTGTTATCTCGGGTGCCGCGACTAAGCAGTTTGCTTTTGATTTTTTGTTGCATCACCATCAAGTTAAACCTCATGAAGTAATTACCTTTGGTGATGCGGAGTCGGATATGGATTTCTTGCAAATGGCGGGTATTGGCGTTGCTATGGGTAATGCGAATGATAATGTAAAAGCGGTTGCTGATTGGGTCACTAAAACAGCAGATGAGGCTGGCGTTGCTTATGCGCTGGGCCAATTATTTCCTGCATAATTTTTTATCGAGTTGTAAATGATTTTTCGTAAACTATTAAAAAATCGTGGCGTTGGCCTGAATCTCATTGCCGGAGCCTGTTTTATTTTGCTGTTGGTTAATGGTTGGGGTTTAAGCTGGAGTGAACTTGGCGGCTATCTGCTTGCGCTGCTGCTGCTGCTGGGGGGGGTGATTAGTTTCGCGGCGCTTTGTGGTTGGCTGTTGCACAAATTGATGGCGCGCCGTGATGTCCCAGCCGATCAATCGAATAAAGTGGATCAGCTTCAGGACGGGGAAGCGTCAGATCCGGAATCAAAAGAACAGAAATAGAATTCTGTTACACGCGGTTTAGAACGATTTCCAATACCAGTTTGCTTCCGAAATAAGCGAGCATCAAACAGATAAATCCCGCCAGCGCCCAACGAATGGCTTTATTCCCTCTCCAGCCCATTTGGTAACGCCCCCACAGCAACAACGCATAAATAAGCCAGGCGCTAAGCGCGAAAACCGTTTTATGCGCAAGATGTTGTGCGAACATATCTTCCAAGAAATAAAATCCAGACAATATCGCTAACGTTAGTAATATTTCACCCACCCATAACAACTCAAATAAAAGTGCTTCCATCGTTTGCAGGGGCGGCAACAAGCGTGCATTCGCAATACGGCTTTTATTTTTTAATGCATGGTTTTGATAGGCCAATATCAAGGCTTGTAAGCTGGCGATGGTGAGCAAACTGTATGCAAGTATGGAGAGAACCACGTGCGCTGCAATAGAGTAACTGAGTGAGTGCTGCCATTCAGGATTGGTTGCAGTAATTGATGCGAGTACAGATATCGCTGATAGTGGAAACAATAATAAGAATAAATTGTGTAATTCTTTTTTCAGGCTGCTGATTAATACAATTGCATTAATTACCCAAAATATAAGCGACGATGCGGAGAACAAACTGAAGTTCAAACCGCTTTCACTCACGCCAATTCCGTAAACCCCTATGCCATGAGCGATAAGTCCCAGCGCCGCAACGCTAAGAAGTTGTGACGGTTGAAATGATTTTTGACGTGCAAACTGGCCGCCAAAATAAATAGCAGCAGCGGTATAGATGAGTATGGCGATCAGATTGGCGCTTAGGGTTATCATGCTGATAGGGCTGGTCCGTAGGGTGTTTTCATAGGCTAAACCAAGGTCGTAAGTGTGTCATAAGACACCCCTAAAGAGAAGGGTAGATGAGAAGTGTCCTTATTAACCTTATCGAGATATGCCTCGGGATTCTGCAGGGGATTGCACCCATTACGATGGCTTTGGGGGTATAATCGCCGCCACTTTTTATGGGCTGACCTTGGCGTAATCCACAGGTTTGGCCTGCCGCGAATCAACCGTTTGTTTGAGACAGGCTATGTTTGAGAANNGATGTGCGTAAAGCATTATTGGAGGCGGATGTTGCGCTGCCAGTCGTCAAAGTATTTATCGACCAGGTACGCAGCCGCGCCTTGGGGCAGCAGATTAGTAAGGCGCTGAATCCTGGGCAGCAATTTATCAAAATTGTTGAGGCCGAGCTGATCGCGACTATGGGGCAGGCGAATGAGTCACTGAACCTTGCCCAGCAGCCACCAGCCATCGTCTTGATGGCCGGTTTACAAGGTGCCGGTAAGACAACCTCGGTGGCCAAACTCGCTCGCTTCTTGAAAGAGCGCGAAAAGAAAAAAGTATTGGTGGTCAGTGCGGATGTATATCGACCGGCTGCTATCCAACAGCTGCAGACATTGGCAGCAGAGGTCGGTGTGGAGTGTTATCCGTCGACTGGCGAACAAAAGCCGCTTGATATCGCACGTAACGCGATCGATCACGCTAAAAAACAATTCTTTGATGTGCTGATTGTCGATACCGCTGGTCGCTTGCATATCGATGAAGATTTGATGACCGAAATCAAAGATCTTCACGCAGCGATTAATCCAATTGAAACCCTGTTCGTGATCGATGCCATGATCGGTCAGGATGCNNCCAATTAAATTTTTAGGTATGGGCGAGAAAGTTGATGCGCTCGAACCTTTCCATCCTGATCGTATTGCCTCGCGCATTTTAGGCATGGGTGATGTTCTCTCGCTGATCGAACAAGCTGAGCGCACAATCGATAAAGAAAAAGCTGAGAAACTGATTAAGAAAGTCACCAAAGGTCAAAAGTTTGACCTGGAGGATTTGCGCGATCAATTGCAACAAATGCAAAACATGGGTGGTTTGACCTCTATGTTGGATAAGTTGCCCGGACTTGGAAATGTGGCGCAAATGGCACAGAGTGCGAACATGGGCAAACAATTCAAAACCATGGAGGCGATTATTAACTCCATGACTCCGGAAGAACGTCGCAACCCGGATGATTTAAGTGGGTCGCGCAAGCGTCGTATTACTGCCGGTTCAGGCACACAAATTCAGGATCTCAACCGTTTGTTAAAGCAATACAAACAAATGGCGAAAATGATGGGTAAAATGAAAGGCGGCGGCATGCAGAAAATGATGCGTGGCATTGGGGGTATGATGCCCGGCGGCGCAGCGCCCGGTGGTGCATTACCACCAGGATTTCGTAAATAAATTTATTGGTCGTTTGATAAGAAACCCGCAACTTGAACTACACCCCAAAAGTTGCGGGTTTTTTATTTCTGGTAATAATTAAAATGTATCACCTTGTAGTGTTATTACCAAGGATCTGCTACCGCCGTGATTGCGGTGTTCACACAAATAGATTCCCTGCCAAATTCCCATATTCAACTGTCCGTTAGTAATTGGGATATTCAGGCTTGCACCAAGAATACTGGCCTTTAAGTGTGCGGGTAAATCGTCGCTACCTTCGTCGTTATGTAAGTAATAAGGCTCATCCTCTGGTACTGCGTGATTAAAAAAACTTTCAAAGTCCTTGCGGACGGTCGGGTCGGCATTTTCGTTAATGGTTAGCGATGCTGATGTATGTTTGAGCAGAATGTTCATCAAGCCAATTTTATAATTTTCCAGCTCAGGTAGTTGCCGCAGGATTTCATCACTAATCAAATGAAATCCCCGTGGGCGAGCAGTTAAACGTAATTCTTTTTGTGTCCACATAAGTTTACTACTGATTATTGTTGCTGCTGAGTGTTAGATGATGCAGGGCACTCATCTGGAATGTGGCCGATGACTTTCACATCTGCACAAGCGTTGCAGGCATTGCTGTAGGTTTTTTGCTCTGTGGAAGGACAGGGTGCCGTTACGCAGCGAATACCAGTGTCTCTGGTGGCGCAAACAGGTCGATAATCCATTGTGCATATTTGCGGCCGTTGCTCCGGACAAAGTGTTAACTCGGGTGTTGTTTTGCTTTCGGTCGATAAATTTGGTGAAGCACAAGCGGTAAGGCTTAGCGTAAGTGCGATTAACCTGAATAGATGCGATACGGATAGATGTGGCATAGATGGCTCCATCAATTTTTCTTACTTAAGGCATCGCCTTCAAATGCGATGCCGCTCCAGCCAAATTGCATAAAGTTGCGAATGTTTTGGTGATCTTGCGCGTCGGGATGTTGGAGCACATCGATGCGATAATAATCGCCAAAACATGCCAGTGTTTGCATCTCGCCCAGTTTATGTAACTGAGCGAACGAAAATAATTTACAGGAACCTGAGTTTTGTCCTGCCTCATTTTTTAGTAAACCATTTTGAAACGCTGTTGGTGTGAAATCGTAGTTTGCCTCAATTACGGCAATAGTATCTGTAAATTGAATATTCTCTGGGGTCGAATTAATTTTTGCGATAAATGCGTCAATATTCATGGTCGGCTCATGTGGCTAAAAGGCTGGAGTATTGCTGGTTATTTTACCCGCGCGCGGATCAAAATAATAATTGTTATTCCTTTGCTGGTTGTTCTGCTGCAATTGCGCTATGGTTGCGATATATCCATAGGAATTGTCAGTGAATGCCATGGCGAAAAAACGTCCGATTTATATTCCGTTTGCTGGCCCCGCGTTGTTGGAAGCACCGCTGTTAAACAAGGGTAGTGCTTTTACCCAGCGCGAGCGGCAACAGTTTAATCTTGAAGGGTTACTACCCTACAACATTGAGACGATTGAGGAACAAGAGGCGCGCGTTTATCAGCAGCTCTGTTCATTTGAGTCCCCTATCGATAAACACATTTATCTGCGCAATATTCAAGATACCAATGAGACCGCTTATTTCCGTCTGGTAACTGATCATCTTACGGAAATTATGCCGCTTATCTACACGCCGACCGTGGGTTTGGCTTGCCAGCAGTTCTCCAAAATTTATCGGCGCAAGCGCGGATTGTTTATTTCCTATCCAGATCGTGATCGGATCGAGGATATGCTGCAAAATGCGACTAAACAAAACGTTAAAGTGATCGTGGTTACCGATGGAGAACGTATTCTCGGTCTTGGTGATCAGGGTATTGGCGGTATGGGCATCCCAATCGGCAAGCTTGCCCTCTATACGGCTTGCGGCGGTATAAGCCCTGCTTACACTTTACCGGTAACGCTTGATGTGGGAACCAATAATCAAGCACTGTTAGATGATCCCATGTATATGGGGTGGCGCCATCCGCGCATTACTGGCGACGAATATTATCAATTTGTCGATGAGTTTATTCAGGCGGTTAAGGTGCGCTGGCCAAATGTGCTACTGCAGTTCGAAGATTTTGCGCAGGATCATGCAACCCCTTTGTTGGAGCGCTATCGCGATCAACTCTGCTGCTTCAATGACGATATTCAGGGGACCGCTGCTGTTGCTGTTGGAACTTTGATGGCAGCCTGCAAAGCAAAAGGGGAATTGTTAAAGGATCAGCGCGTCGTATTTGCCGGTGCTGGGTCAGCAGGTTGTGGAATTGCCGATCAAATTGTCAAACAAATGAAGGCCGATGGTGCTAGCGACCTAGAGGCGCGCAGCAGGATTTTTTTGATCAGCCGCGATGGATTGTTACAGTGCGGTATGCCGGGATTGTTTGATTTTCAGCTTCCCTTTTGTACCC
This sequence comes from Cellvibrio sp., assembly GCA_003524365.1. Lineage (GTDB taxonomy): Bacteria > Pseudomonadota > Gammaproteobacteria > Pseudomonadales > Cellvibrionaceae > Cellvibrio. The sequence goes on from DQHS01000023.1 coordinate 13,335, forward strand.
CAGATGAAGTGGTGAACGACTGGCGCCTAACGCATAGCCGAGGTGATGGCCCCATCAATTTATTAGACACGGTGAGTAATGTTAAGCCCACCGTACTAATCGGAGTTTCTGGTCAGGCAGGTTTGTTTACCAAAGCTGTGGTTGAAGCGATGCAAGTAAACTGCGAGCGGCCATTGATATTGCCGCTTTCCAACCCAACCTCACAAGTAGAAGCGCAGCCAGCTGATATTCTGCGTTGGACGTCGGGTAAAGCCATGGTCGCTACGGGTAGTCCATTCCCGTCTGTTGATATGGGTGATCAAACGTTTGATATTGCCCAATGCAACAATAGCTACATTTTTCCTGGCGTTGGTCTGGGTGTAATTACCGCTAAGGCGGGTCGCATCACCGACAATATGATAATGATGGCGAGTAAGGCATTGGCAGACGCATCACCCGTGGTGCAGACAGGAGCGGGGGCACTGTTGCCGCCACTGGACACTATTAGGAATGTTAGCAAGATAATCGCTAAAACAGTTATTTTGCAGGCGATAGCTGACGGAGTGGCTCTACCTATACCACTCGATCTTATTGACGAAAAAATTGAAAAGAACTTTTGGCGGCCTGAGTATCGTGAATATAGACGCACCTCGTTTTAGCCATCTCCTTTTTTAGTGGGGCCGTTACTAGGTCATGTAATTTACCCTTCAGGTTTGTGTATGCTAGGCTTCAAAGGAGGGAGGTTTCAAAACTTACAGTTGAATCAGGTTTAATAAAATACAGTATTGACGGCGCTCTTTCGTTCAGTCTGTTTGAATTATGTAAATGGGGGAGTGACAACTGGTCAGATTGACCATAAAATCGCCATCCAATTAAATTTTGATGAATTATGCGCCATTCTTGCTATCGTTTCTTAAGAAGGTGATGCAGAATACGCACTAGGTGAAGGAGCGTGCCCTATTGATGCAGGTGATTTGAGGACCGGTTACATCACTTTCTCCTGTAATTGATACGGCTTGGCATTTAAGGCGTGAATACTGCGCTATAGTAATGTAGTGTTTGATGCCAAGGTCAGGGCAGTTTGTACGTGACGGGACGGTAGTGTTTGATAGCCGAACTCGCGCGACAGAAACGAAAAAATTTACAAATGTATGCTCAACCCTAACCCAAATTTATAGCTTTTTAATCGACCTGAGTTGTTCGATAAAGGACTAAAACATGGATTTTCTTTCTGCACAGAAATACCTTTTAACAAAGCATCAGGCCAAAGAGATGTTTCCTTCTGGGCCTGATATGGCGGTTTATAAAGTCTGCCATAAAATGTTTGCCACCCTGACTGCTGAAGGTGGTGTGCCGCGCGTAAGCTTGAAATGCGATCCCGATCTTGCATTACAGCTGCGCGAGCAGTATCCGGCCGTTCGTCCAGGTTTCCAGATGAATAAAAAACACTGGAACACCATCATTCTGGATAACTCTGTCCCGACAGAGCAGATTCAGCGCATGATCGATCACTCTTATCAGCTGATTGTGGATAACTTACCAACATCTGAACGCGATCAATTGCTTGCGTCCAAAAAGTAATTTCTGCTTTAGGCACCGGGTTGTAACCCGGTGCATTTCCCCGCATAGGTACCAAGCATGTCGAATGACGCAACTGGTATAGATCCATCCTTTGTTATCACCTCAAGCTCTGATGACTTATCAGAAGCTAATCTTTGCGGGTCTCTAATGGATACAGCGATAAGGTTGAAGTCGATTCGCGATGTATCCGGTTTCTCACAGCGCGAGCTAGCCAAGCGCGCTGGCGTTACTAATAGCAGTATCTCGATGATTGAGCAGGGGCAAGTGAGCCCTAGTATTCATTCCCTTGCCCGTATTCTTGCCGCATTTCCCATAAGCTTGGCCGATTTTTTTGGTTTTAAGCTTTCGACCGAGGCCCCTCCGAATGCACCTGGAAATTTAGTTAACCAGTCGTTAATGTGCGGTCAGCAACTGGATGCTCGCATCGAGTATGTGTTAGCGGGGCAGGCTACCGCTTTTGTTGCACCAGTCGTAGATTTATGCGGCGTGATACTCACGGGTAACCTCCAGCTTACACTACTCAGCGGAAACCAGTTGTTGAGTCAAGGTGACAGCTTTTATATCCCAGCCAGTAAGCTATATCGATTTATCAATCTCTCTGAGAATGGCGCGAGCCTATTTCGCTGTTCGCTTTTTGTGCATAAAGGTTAATGTACGCAATTTTTTGTGCGTTATAACCCAGCGGTCTGCACTCTCATAAGGCAAGTTCACGCCAGCCTGCTACACTCAAAGCCAGATTTTCCCTCCTCATTCCTTACTAGAAAGAGAGATTTATTATGTATCAAGGAAAAGCCCTAAAGGTTTCGCTATTGCCTGATGGTATTGCTGAACTTACCTTTGATCTGCAAGGCGAATCGGTGAACAAATTCAGTTTGCTGGTTGTTTCCGAACTTCAGAATGTACTTGATCTGCTTGAAACAGCAAAAGATATCCGTGGGTTGCTGATCAAGAGTGCGAAAGATGTGTTTATCGTGGGTGCCGATATTATGGAATTCAGCACAGTATTCGCCTCTGGCCCAGAGCAAATCACCGGTCATTTGGCGGCTAATAATCGCAATTTTTGCCGCCTTGAAGATCTACCATTTCCTACTGTTGTCGCCATTAACGGTTTTGCATTGGGTGGCGGGTTGGAATTTTGTTTGTCATGTGATTACCGCATCGCCAGTACAGCTGCTAAAGTCGGTTTGCCTGAGACCAAGTTGGGAATTATTCCTGGCTGGGGTGGCACAGTACGCCTGCCGCGCGTTGCAGGGCTTGATACCGCAGTTGAATGGATCGCTGCGGGGAAAGAAAACGATGCAGATGCTGCTTTAGCCGCGCGTGTTGTTGATGCAGTGGTTGAGCCTGCAAAATTAAACGACGCTGCGCTGAATTGCTTGCAGCAATGTATTAGCGGTAAGTTTGATTATCAGGCACGTCGAGCGCAGAAAAAATCACCGCTCAAATTAAATTTTATTGAATCCATGATGGCGTTTGAAACTTCCAAAGCTTTTGTAGGCGCGCAAGCAGGGCGTAATTATCCCGCACCTGTTACCGCGATTAAAGCTATGCAAAAAGCGGCCGACAAAGGTCGCGATGAAGCATTGCAAGCCGAAGCCGAAGGTTTTGCCAAAATGGCGCAAACGCCTGTTGCACAATCGCTGGTGGGTATTTTTATTAACGAGCAAATCCTTGGCAAAAAAGCCAAGGGTTGGGAGAAAAAAGCCGATAAAAAAATCGCGCGCGCAGCAGTTTTGGGGGCGGGGATTATGGGCGGCGGTATTGCGTATCAGTCGGCTCTAAAAGGTGTACCGATAAAAATGAAAGACATTGCGCAACAGGGCATAGATCTTGGCCTTGCAGAAGCAAATAAATTATTGAGTAAACGAGTTGAGCGCAAAAAATTAACCGCGACCGAAATGGGCAATGTACTTAATCGAATTGAACCCGCGCTGACTTACGATGGTTTTGATCAGATTGATATTGTGGTTGAGGCTGTTGTTGAAAACCCTAAAGTGAAAAAAGCGGTGTTGGCGGAGGTTGAAACTAAAGTCAGCAGCGATACCGTACTCGCATCAAATACCTCGACTATTTCCATCACCTACCTCGCCGAAGGTTTAGCGCGCCCGGAAAATTTTTGCGGCATGCACTTTTTTAATCCCGTACACATGATGCCGTTGGTAGAAGTAATTCGTGGCGAAAAAACCTCCGACAATGCTATTGCCCGCACAGTGGCCTATGCCAATGCAATGGGCAAAAAACCGATTGTTGTAAAAGATTGCCCCGGTTTTTTAGTGAACCGTGTGCTGTTCCCCTATTTGGCTGGCTTTGCAATGTTGTTGCGTGATGGCGTTGATTTTCAGCGCATCGATAAGCTGATGGAAACTTGGGGCTGGCCAATGGGGCCCGCCTATTTATTGGATGTAGTTGGTATAGACACCGCAGTACACGCTGAAAAAGTCATGGCGAATGGCTTCCCTGATCGGATGCAGCGCGATTTTACGTCCTGCACCGATGCACTCTTTGCTGCCGGTCGTCTCGGTCAGAAAAACGAAAAAGGGTTTTACAATTACGAGCTTGATAAAAAGGGCAAACCGGCCAAAGTGGCTGCCCCTGAAGTTGTCGATATTCTTAAGCCAACTATTCAAGGTGTGATTGAAATCAGCGACGAAGATATTATTGCGCGCATGATGATTCCGATGGCAACTGAGTTAACGCGCTGTCTTGATGAAGGCATAGTGGAGACCGCTGCCGAAGCGGATATGGCATTGGTTTACGGCACAGGCTTCCCACCATTTCGCGGCGGCGTATTCCGTTGGATCGATTTTATTGGTGCGCAAACTTTTTGCGATATGGCTGCAAAATTTACCGCTCTGGGCGCACTTTACCAAGCACCGGACAGCCTCAAAGCCAAAGCGGCTAACAACCAAAAATTTTACGGCTAAGGAGTCATTCTAATGAGCTTACAACCACGCGACGCCGTTATTGTTGATTACGCCCGCAGCGCTATGGGGCGCTCCAAAAATGGCTGCTTCCGCCATATGCGCGCCGATGATATTTCTGCGGCGATTATTAAAGGCTTGCTCGCACGCAATCCAAAACTTGATCCAGCTACGATTGATGATTTGCTTTGGGGTTGTGTAATGCAGCGCGAAGAGCAGGCGTTTAACGTAGCGCGCAATATTTTATTGTTGGCCGGTTTACCGCACACAATTCCCGCGCAAACTATTAATCGACTCTGTGGTTCTTCAATGTCAGCGTTGCATACTGCAACGGTGAATATTCGCGCGGGGCAGGGCGATGTCTATTTAATCGGTGGTGTCGAACATATGGGGCATTTGCCGATGTATGAATCGGTCAGCATCAATCCTCTGTTGGGTTTATCTGTCGCGAAAGCGGCAGGCAATATGGGCATGACCGCTGAATACCTGGCGCTCTTGCATGGCATCAATCGCCAGCAAATGGATGAGTTTGGCGCGCGCTCACATCAGTTGGCGGCCAAAGCACGTGAGACGGGTAAATTCAGCCGCGAAATTATTGCGGTGGACGGTCATAACAGCGATGGGTTTTTAATGTCGGTTGATCAAGACGAAACTATTCGCCCGGAAACTACGGTTGAAGCATTGGCCAAATTGCCACCGGTGTTCGATCCTAAAAATGGTCAGGTGACCGCCGGTACTTCATCGCAATTGAGTGATGGTGCTTCGGTAATGTTAGTGATGTCTGCGGAGCGTGCAAAATCTTTGGGTTTAAAACCTATCGCAAAAGTGGTTTCGCTTGGTCTCGCTGGCGTTGATCCTTCGATTATGGGTTACGGCCCTGTGCCTTCTACAGAAAAAGCACTGAAATCAGCCAATCTGACTATTGAAGATATTGATGCCGTCGAACTCAATGAGGCTTTTGCTGCTCAGGCACTGCCGGTGTTGAAAGATTTAAAACTGCTGGATGTAATGAACGATAAGGTCAATGTGCACGGCGGTGCCATTGCTCTGGGCCACCCATTCGGTTGCTCTGGAACTCGCATCACCGGTTCATTATTAACTGTGATGCAGGATCGTGATTTGAATTTGGGGGTTTCGACTATGTGTATAGGTTTGGGGCAGGGGATTACAACCGTGTTGGAACGATTGAATTAATTTACTGTTCAAACTTGTCATTATCGATAAAGGGTCAACTTGCGTTGGCCCTTTATTTTTGTGGTTACAAAAACCATTATGGTTTTCAGTAATTCTAAATTGATCTGTCTGCTAAACTGCGCACCATAAGCCATTTTTGGGAAACACGCGTTGATTCATTACTGCACGGACAAAACGATTTCAGCTAGCATGTTGATTGAACGGTCAATCCAGCAGTTAGCGGTTGCCGCCGGCGAGTCTCTACAAACACTACATCTTGTAATTCAGTTTTCCCATACGCAATATTATCTGCCAGATCAGCCAAAACTGGAGTTGTTAGCCCTAGTTTCGCTCAGTAAATACAGCGACGCGACTGTATTAGTCGACGGTAGTATTTTCCATTTTACCCCTGAGCGATTCGAGCAGTTGAGATTGTTGTCTGATGGTTCTTGCGATACTAGCAGTGTGCTCAAAAGCTACTGCCAAAATCATTCACTACCGTGGCTGGCAATGTCAGATCCCTGGTTACTTACACCAATTTATATCCCCAAGCCTTGGGGGCAAGAGATTTGGTATACCGGCATCGAGGCGCGTGGTCAGGCTGAGGTGACGGGCGATATAGGCAACATTCCCTTACCATGGCTCTTGGACTTAATGGCTGACTGCACCGGATTGTGTTATGGATGCCAACCTATTTTGCTTAAAGTTTTGGATCCTCTACCTGACGAGGTTTATGGTGATCTCTACTTTGAGCTTCATCGGGAAAAACAAGAAGTTTATGTTGTTACTCATATAGACCAGAGGGCTTGGCCTGACGGTATTGGTGCAATCCAGTTGGGGTTTGCGCCTCAAGCGCGCCAGCGTTATAAAACTGATGATGAATTTAAACAAGCTTATCTGAATTCGGTTAACGGTTACGAACAAATCAGACGCCTGCTTGATCACAAGTTGGATGAAAAAAAAGCCGCAGCTGGAATTGAAGTGAGCCAGCCTGTGACTGCTTCACAGTTAGTAGATTGGATTAGCACACTAGCTCAACAAACTGAAAATAGAGAATTAATTGATAAAGAAGTAGAGCTGCGCAACGCTATGAACAGCTTTGTGCAAGAGTATCCATTAGCTGTTGGCGATGTAGTGACGGTCCCAAAACTGGTACCGCATGCGTTGCAGCATGGCGTTCGTGTCGTAGAATTCCAGACTCCTGTTTACGAGCGCAAAATTCTCAGCTTCGGGCAAAAGGTATTGACCCAAGCCCGTTGGGATACTCAAGAAGCACTTGAGCTGGTTGATTTGGGTGTTGCCGGACTTCAGTCGCCGGAGCTAGTGAGCGTTACTCCACAGTTACGGATTGAGCGTATTGTAAACTTCAATGATTTTGAAGTGCAGCGTATTCAGCTAGATGGTCACCATACATTTAACGGAGATGTTTACAGCGTCTTGATGGTATTACAGGGCAGATTAACCTTGGGCTGTACTGAGCGAAGGAGAACCTTAAATCCAGGCCAAGCTGTGTTGCTACCGAAGGTGAAGAAAGGATGGTTAGTAACGAGTTCTGCCCCTTGTCTATTTTTGCTAGCCTCGCCCCGGCAGTCGGCTCAATAGGCTTTAAGGTAATTGGATGTTAAACTGCGTCCCCATTTTGCGCTGAGGTAGCCATGTCGTCTTTTTACGAAATTATTGAATTGTTGAACGGAGATGTTGCTTTGGCACGTGCTGACGATGAAAAAAATGAGCCTTTGGTGACGATTCGTTTTTCGCAAGAGTCCCTGGCTTTTTTAGGCGAAGAAAAATTTCTGGTTGCTAAGGCAATGATTGAAGCGGGGATGGAGGTTGCTGGTGATATTGCAGATCAACAAGCTGAGGTTATGTTGGATGATGTACTGGAAGAGTTAAGTGAGACTGAAAAATTGATGTTGCACTAGGTGTGATTGGATAGGTAAAACCTGCGTCGGTTTCAATGCTAATTCTTTTACAGCTTTTGAGGCTTTGCCTCCCTGCGTTACTCCACTGGTTCGAAGTAATACATCCTGCCCTATAAAATCTGATTGTTACAAATTCGTGATCAGCTTAGCGAATTGTTAGCGCACCCTTAGTAATAACCCCTGACATTCACCAATTTTAGCTGCTACTTCAAGCTGCGTGAGTTCTTTATCAGTCAATTTCCCCGGGCTTGATATGACCGTATGACTATTGCCTGCAGAAAGTGCTTCCCATGTGATCCACAAGAGCGTTTGCGGATTCTGACAATGAATCACACGAATATAGCGCGTATTAACGCCATAAGACTCCAGTAACTCGCGGCTAATGTTATGGGGCGCTATCCAGGTAATCCAGCGGTCACTGCATGCATTACTAAGAAAGGCAATCATTGGCAGGAGCAAGGCAACTTGCTCCGGCGAGTCACTGGTGAGTACCAGCTCGGTAACACCACTGGCAGGTTGCTGACGAACGATTGATTGTTGCGGTATAACTCTTGCGATATTAGTCACGACGAATCACTCCTACACTAAGGCCTTCAATACTGAACTCTTGATCACGCATATCTACCAAGATGACATCGAATTCCGGGTTTTCTGGCCACAATTCAACTTGTGCCTTATTGCCTGCGCGCTTGAAGCGCTTAACGGTAACTTCTTCACCAATACGTGCCACCACGATTTGCCCATTACGAACCTGATCGGTTTTATGGACTGCAAGTAAATCACCATCAAGAATGCCAGCATCTTTCATGCTCATGCCGTGAACGCGAAGGAAAAAATCTGCGCTGGGTGAGAAAAAGCTCTGGGGGATGTTGCAGTAATCTTCGATGTGGGCTTGCGCGAGTATCGGGTTACCAGCGGCTACACGTCCAATAATAGGAATGCCCGATTGCAGTTCTGGCAATTTTATTCCGCGCGATGCACCGGGGATAATTTCAATAGCGCCCTTGCGAGCCAGGGCCTTGATATGTTCTTCAGCGGCATTAGCTGACTTAAAGCCGAGAATACGAGCGATTTCGGCGCGCGTGGGCGGATAACCTGTTTCGTCCGCATAGGTGCGGATGAGCTGTAGTACCTGTTCCTGGCGCGGTGTTAAGTCAGACATGGTGCTCTCCTGAATCTGTTTATTTGTACAGTGGTTGTGATTATATACAGTAATTCAGGTTGTGCAATAGTTTTTCAATCTGCTGTTTATTTCACCCTGTCACCGTAGCGAATGCTCTGCAATTGGCCGCGTGCAAAGTAGAGATGGGTAATGAATTTGCCCTTGCCCGGGTTGTAGGTCCAGATATCTATGTTCTCGCAAGTGGCGATAGCAATGTTGTTTTGAACATTATTATTTCCATTTTGTATGCCCTGTGGTTGGGTTGTTGCCGCTACAGGCTGGCAGAAGTTGTCAGTCATTACTGGATCGCCGCACTTATCGAGCACATCCGATTTGGTATCGCCAATCTGTGCGAGTTTGGTTTTACAACGCAAGGAATCCGCGAAGCTAATATTGGAAGAGCTTGCGAAAATTGCTGCGAATAAAATTGAAGCACAATATCTGTTCATGATTTTCTCCTTGTTAGTGATGCTATTAACTCTAGTCGCCGTGACTGAATGCGAAATGAATTAGCTCCCGAGTTTGCGCAACATTTTATCGAGCCAGCGCGCCGGCAAAATACGTTTCATAAATCCTACCAGATAGGTGGGAAAGGTAACGTAATACCGAGCCCGCGGACGCTTGGCCTCCAGTGCGTGAACAACGCGTCGGTACACTGCATCAGGTCCCAATGTAAAGGGCGTTGTTGTTTCAGCTTTTCCCAGTCTGGCAATAGCAGCGCGATATGTCGCGTAATGACGACTCTTTTCAATATCGATATATTCAAGCAGCGCCACTAATGCATTTTTTCTGAATTGGCTTTCAATTGGGCCCGGTTCGATCAAGCTTACATAGACTCCGGTTCCCTCAAGTTCCAGTCGCAATGTATCGCTAATACCTTCTATTGCATATTTACTTGCGTTGTAAGCGCCACGCAGTGGCATGGCTGCAATTCCCAGTACCGATGAATTCTGAATAATTCGTCCGTAGCTTTGCTGCAACATAATGGGGAGCACTAAATTCGTTAATTCACACCAGCCAAAAAAATTGGTATCAAATTGTTGGCGCAAAGCATTAATCGGTAAATCTTCCACTGCACCGGGTTGGCCATAGGCGCCATTGTTGAAAAGCCCGTAAAGCTCGCTCCCGGTAAGTAACATCGCCTGCGCAAATCCCCGTTGAATCGACACGGAATCAGCAAGATCAATCTGCACGCATTCCAATCCCTCTTGCTGTAAGCGCGTTACATCTGATGCAGTGCGACAAGAAGCGATAACGCGATAACCGGCCTTTCTTAGTTCATGAGCAGCGTAATAACCGATGCCGGTTGATGCGCCGGTTATAAGAATGGATTTTTGCATTATTGTCTGTTTCCGGTTAAAGATTTCTGGGTTTGTGCCGTTAGCTTATAGGGCCGGGAGATTGTTCCATCGGATCCGATAATAGCAAAGCAAAACTCAAATACTCTGTGGTGATTTATGAATTCCTATTCTGCCGTACAACATTATTCCAGTGTAAAAGTGCATTCCAGTGTTGAAACCGCGTCACCACATCGCTTGATTCAAATGTTATTTGAAGGTGCACTTGAACGTATTGCCCAAGCCAAAGGTGCTATGGCGCAAAATCAGATTGCACGTAAGGGTGAATTGATTGGTAAAGCAGTAGCGATTGTTGGGGGATTGCAAGGTAGTTTAAATGACAAAGAGGGCGGTGCCTTGGCGACTAATCTTGATGATCTCTACGACTATATTATTCGGCGCCTAACTCAGGCCAACTATGAGAATAATCCTGAATATCTTGATGAGTGCGGTCGCCTACTGGGCGAAATAAAAACGGCTTGGGATACGATTAGTAACCACGTGTAACGAGGAGTTTTGTATGGCGATTCAATTAGTCTCCGCACCTGAATATCATGGTCAAGCTGGCATTATGGCTATGCGCGGCCTGCAGCAAGAATTGAACAAAGCGTTAAAGGCCGAGGATTGGGAAAGGGTCAGGCATTTGGATCGCATCTGTGTGTTGTTGATTGATAAAGTGATCGCTGCCAATCGCGATGACAAATCCACCCTGGTGTGTGCACTGAGTGAATTAAAGGGCGTATATGCGGGGCTGGTTGCACAGTGTCAGCGCGAAGTTACTTTGCTGCATGCGACTTGATTCTAGCGATTGAGTCATTCGACAGTATGTCTTTGTGGTGAAAAGTGTTAACAACAGCTAGTTCATAAGGTTTTTAAAACAACTCTCTTATAGCAAAACTCGCAAAAACGACTTGGCCCTGCTAGCCTTAGGAAACATAACTGCTAGCAGGGGATAGTCCGTGTCTAACTACAATCCGCAAGAAGCACTGAAACAATACCGTCAACTGGGTATTGAGTCGGAAATCAGCAATGCCTCGCCGCACCGGTTAATTCAGCTGTTATTCGAAGGTGCATTAGGTCGATTAGCCGCTGCTCAAGGGGCTATCGAGCGCGGCGACGTGGCGGCTAAAGGCGAGTTGCTCGGCAAAGCCATCAGCATCGTAGGTGGCTTGCGCAGCTCGCTGGATATGAGTGCCGGGGAGCTATCAGAGCGGCTCGATCAGTTGTACGAATACGTTAACCTAAAATTACTGGAAGCATCCAGGGAGAATGATGCTGAAAAAGTAAATGAAGCGATTCAATTGCTGAAGACCGTTAAATCAGGATGGGATGAAATTGCGCCACAAGCTTCTTCTGCGCAGCCCTAAAAAATCATTTATAAAAACTCGTGGCGTAATTTCTAATCGATAGTTTTTAGGTATTACGTGTTTCGTCATTGTGTAAAGAAAAGGCATATTTTTGGCGAATAATTATTCGACTTGACTGAATACTGTTAAAACGCCAAAAACATTTCGCCATAAATTTGACTAAGATCACTGCCTCGTCTATTACTTACTCCAATAAGCCATCTCGCCGCCTTGAGTGAATTTTTTATCGGTCTTCAAGGCTTTGGTATGAAATGAAAAAGGTCTTTGGGGTATGTGGCGTAACAATAAAGTTCTTATCATTGATGATAATCAGTCACGTAGACACGATTTAAAAATTCTGCTGGATTTTCTCAGCGAAACCACTCTCTCTACCGCCAGCGATACCTGGCAAGCCACAGTCGCGGAAGAAAATAATGGCGAAGATTATGTCGCCATTCTTATTGGCGACTATCGCGACAGCAACCAATCTCTTGCGCAACTGTTAAAAGAAATTCGCTCCTGGAATGACGAGTTGGCCATCGTTTTAATTGGTGATGAAAATCAAAACGCGGACGAGGGATTAGATGATCTTTATCGGTTTATGATCATCGCAACGCTTTCTTTGCCCCCCACTTACAACAAGTTGGTTGATACGCTTCATCGCGCCCAGTTGTATCGCGAGGCGCAATCTACCAGCAAGCGCCAGCCCCAACGCCGCCCCGTACATTTATTCCGCAGTTTGGTGGGTACCAGTCGCGAAATTCAAAACGTGCGCGAGATGATGGCGCAGGTGGCCGATAAAGATGTATCTGTGCTGATTACTGGAGAATCTGGCACAGGCAAAGAGGTGGTTGCACGCAACCTGCATTACAACTCTCCGCGCCGCGATAAACCTTTTGTGCCTGTTAATTGTGGTGCAATTCCCGGGGAGTTATTGGAGAGCGAACTATTTGGCCATGAAAAGGGCGCGTTTACCGGTGNNACTATTTTTTTGGATGAAATTGGCGATATGCCGCTCAACATGCAAGTCAAAATTTTGCGTGTGTTACAGGAACGCTGCTACGAGCGTGTGGGTAGCAATAAAACCCAGCCAGTGGATGTGCGAATTATCGCTGCAACCCATCGCAATCTTGAGCAGATGATTATTGAAAATACCTTCCGCGAAGATTTGTTTTATCGCTTGAATGTATTCCCCATCGAATTGCCTTCTTTAAAAGAGCGCTCGGAAGATATCCCGCTATTAATGAATGAGTTGGTATCGCGTATGGAAAGTGAGCAGCGCGGCTCCATTCGTTTTAATTCGGCGGCGATTATGTCGCTCTGTCAGCACGAGTGGAGCGGCAATGTACGTGAACTTGCTAACCTCGTAGAGCGTATGGCGATAATGCATCCTTTTGGGGTGATAGGCGTGCAGGATTTGCCGGGAAAATATCGTCATGTCGATGTAACCGACGAAGATTTTTTACATTCGCCAGTTGGCGCCAATAATGCTGCAACATCGGGCAGTACAAGTTACGTGAATATGAATGATACGCCGCTGCTGCCGGAGCAAGGCATTGATTTGCGCGAGTACATTACCAATCTGGAGATGAGCTTAATTCAACAGGCGCTGAATGATTGTGGCGGCGTTGTCGCGCGCGCTGCGGATAAGCTCTGTGTACGGCGAACTACATTGGTAGAAAAAATGCGTAAGTATGAAATGCAGCGTTAGTGTTTGATATTTCTATAATAAAAAAGTCCCCGTTATTCTGTGATAGCGGGGACTTTTTCATTTGAGCTTAAAAACTAATGATCAGCTTGCTGCCTGTGGACGACGTGCTTGTTGCGGCTTGCCTGCGGCAGGGCGATTGCCATTGCCTTGCGGTCGCGCCGCTCCTTGCGAGGGGCCTTTACGGTGAGTCCCTTCTTTGTTTTGCGGTTTTGCACCGTTGCCATTTTTGGGCTTTTGCCCTAGAGCTGGTTTTTTTGCAGCTGATCTGCCACCGCCATTATTACCAGCACCAATTGTCATGCGGCGACCCAGTACAATGGGTTCTGCTTTAACGTTTGGATCGGGCTCGAAGCCTGCGATCACTTCTTTATCGATATCGCGCTTGATGAGTTTTTCGATATCGCGCAAGAATTTAATTTCATCTACGCAGACTAAGGAAACCGCAATACCTTCGGCGTCAGCGCGGCCAGTACGGCCGATACGATGTACATAATCTTCGGGCACATTGGGTAATTCATAATTGACGACGTGCGGCAATTGATCGATATCGATTCCGCGCGCTGCAATATCCGTTGCCACTAATGCGCGAATCGCACCGCGTTTAAAATCTTCCAATGCTTTGGTGCGCGCGCCCTGGCTTTTGTTGCCGTGAATCGCCGCGGCACTGATGCCATCGTCTTGCAATTGTTCAGTCAATTTATTCGCGCCGTGTTTGGTGCGAGTAAAAATAAGCACTTGTTGCCAATCGCCCTGATTAATCAAATGCGAGAGAAGTTCACGTTTACGATTGCGATCAACCGGGTGCACACATTGGGTTACGCGCTCGGAAGCAGTATTGCGGCGTGCAACTTCGATCAGCGTTGGCTGATTTAATAACTTGTCGGCAAGTGCTTTGATTTCATCAGAAAAAGTGGCTGAGAACAGCAGGTTTTGGCGTTGCTTGGGTAGCAGTGCCAATACTTTTTTGATGTCGTGAATAAAGCCCATATCGAGCATACGATCTGCTTCATCCAGCACTAGCACTTCAACTTGACGCAGGCTCACTGCATTTTGGTTGACCAGATCAAGCAAGCGGCCAGGCGTGGCGACCAGAATGTCTACACCACCGCGCAATTTCATCATCTGCGGATTGATGCTGACACCACCAAACACGACAGTAGAGCGCAGAGGTAGGTGTTTGCCGTAGTCGCGCACACTTTCATAGACTTGCGCAGCAAGTTCACGAGTGGGCGTTAAAATCAGGGCGCGCACCGGGCGACGGCCAGCCGCTTGATTTATGGGAACCTGACTTAACTTTTCAAGTAGCGGCAGGGTAAAACCTGCGGTCTTACCGGTCCCTGTTTGGGCTCCGGCAAGAATATCGCCACCTTTTAATACGGCGGGAATAGCTTGAAGTTGAATAGGAGTAGGGGTGCTGTAGCCTTTATCGGCAATAGCACGCAGAATATCGGCCCGAAGACCGAGAGTTTCAAATGACATAAGATTTTCCTGTTGCTCGGCCTCCCGCGTGGCGGGCAAGGTCTGGCGAGCTGAGATGTGGCAAACACGCTTGGGTGTTTGGCAACAGAGGAGGGCGACACTGACCTTAAGGGTGTCGGGGCGCATCCTACGCAGTTGGTGAAAAATATGCCAGTTTCTTTTTGTTAAACGGATGAACGGCAATAAGCTGGATTCACTATCCATTAGTGAATCCAGCATAAGGGGTGGGGATTAAAGGGACTGACTAGTCGAGTGCAGGAGCTGCTTCTAACGCTTTTTTGTTGCGTGCGAGCTGCAGTATCACTAGTGCAGCAATACTGAGAATCAAAAAGCCGCTGGTGACTGGCACTAGCGTGCCGTTGTACATCTGGCCAATTGCCGTGCCGATCAGCATGGACATAATTGATGATGTCGCCCCGATAATGGCCGATGCTATACCGGCCACATGTCCCATGGGCTCCATTGCCATAGCGTTGACATTGCCAAACACCAACCCAAAACAAAAAAACAGCACTGAGGCATAGATCATAAACAGCCACAGATTCGCTGGGAAAAGCATCAGTATCACCAGAAAAATAGCCGAGCTGAGAATAATTCCCCAGACTGCGTGGTTACATAAATAGTCCATTCCCCATTTTTCTACAAAGCGTGAATTGACCAGCGATGCCACACCAAACACTAGTGCTAACACACCAAAGTAGATGGTGAATAATTTTCCGGTTTGAAATAAATCCTGAAAAATTTGTTGTGATGAATTCAAATAACCGAGAAAGCTGCCAAAAAATAAACCCATACACAGGGTGTAACACATGGTGGTGTAATTGCTGATCACTTCTTTAAAACCGTCAATGAAGCCGCGAGTAGTAAAGGGAATCCGGTATTCTTTGGGGAGTGTTTCTTCCAGCCGGACAAAAATCCATATCCCAATAATTAATGCATAAACAATATACATTACAAAGATGTAACGCCATGAACTCACCAACAACACTGCTTGGCCGATACTAGGTGCGAGCGCGGGCACCATAATAAAAATCATCATCACTAACGACATGATGCGCGCCATTTCGTTGCCCGCATATTTGTCGCGCACGATAGAAATAGCGGAAACATAAGGGCCTGCAACACCCAAGCCTTGAATAAAGCGTCCAATCAGAAGTGTGTTGATATCCTGCGCGAAAAAACAAATCAGGCTGCCGCAAAAAAATAACAGGATGCCAGCATAGAGAATTTTTTTACGTCCGGTGGCGTCGGATAAAGGGCCACAAATTAACTGGCCCAACGCCATCCCCAGAAACAACGCACTGATAATGTACTGCGCCTGATTGCCGTGCGATAGCGGAATATCCTGGCTGATAAACCCTAGCGCCGGGAGCAGGGCATCAATTGACATGGCGACTATCGACATCAAGAGCGCAACTAACAGGGTAAATTCCTGCGAGGAAATTCGTGAAGGCGTGGCGTGGGTT
>DQHS01000295.1 GCA_003524365.1 Cellvibrio sp.
GACTACATCACCAAGCCGTTTTCGCCGCGCGAACTGGTGGCGCGTTTGAAAGCGGTATTGCGCCGCGCTGATCCGCAAATCAATTCCGCACCGATCACTGTACAAGGCCTGTGTCTCGATCCGGCCAGCCACCGCGTTACCATCAATAACCAGTCTGTGGATATGGGCCCGACCGAATATCGCCTGCTGGAGTTTTTTCTCACCCACCAGGAAAGGGCTTATACTCGCAGCCAATTGCTGGATCACGTCTGGGGTGGCAATGTGTATGTGGAGGAGCGCACGGTAGATGTGCATATCCGCCGTCTGCGCAAAGCGCTAACCATCGACGGCCATGAAGATTTGGTCCAGACAGTGCGCGGTACGGGTTATCGTTTTTCTACCCGCATTGAAGCCTGATGATACGACCTTGTGAGTCGTCGCCCCCGATTAGCAATGCGAGACCGTCTGCTGCATGGGTGAGGCAAGCGTTTACAAAGCAAGCTTTGTGCGCAGCCGAACGGCAAGAACTTCAGTTCTTGACCGGTTCACTTGTGACAGCAGTCGAGCCCACAAGGATGTATTTACGGCGCGTCTTGCAGTGCTAATCGGGGGTGGCGGCGGATTTAGAATCGAGAGGCCCTCTTGTTAAAAGGTTTTAGCGCTGAACTCCAGCGCATTTTGATTATCCTCGCCATTTGCAGTTTGATTGGCTTCTTCAGCGATCAATACGCGCTCTGGATGCTGATCGGCTGTGCGATTTATATCCTGATGATGCTCTGGCAGATGCGTCGCCTCAACCAATGGTTGCTACGTCAGGAAACAGATCATCCGCCCGAGGCGAGTGGAATCTGGGGGCATATTTTCGAAAATATTTACCAATTGCAGCGCAATCAGCGTGTTGAAAAGGAAAATTTACAAGCCGTGATCAAACGTATTCAGGAGATCAGCTCGGCATTGAAAGATGGCTTGATCATTCTCGATGCCCGTGGCCATCTGGATTTCTGGAACCCTGCCGCACACCGCATGCTCGCGCTCAGCACCAAGGACCAGGGACAATCGGTGATCAATTTTATCCGCCACCCCAAATTCGTCAGCTATTTTGAAGATGGCAACTTTGAAGAACCATTGGAGCTGCCCTCACCGCGCTTCCCCTCTAAGCATCTACAATTCCAGATCACTCCCTTTGGCAAACAGGAGCGGCTGATTGTAGTGCGCGATGTGACCCAACTGCACAATCTGGAAAAAATGCGGCAGGACTTTGTCGCCAACGTCTCTCATGAATTGCGCACACCGCTGACTGTCATCAATGGCTATGTGGAAACCCTGGCGGATAACAACCAGACTCCGAGCTGGGATAAACCTCTACTCCAGATGCAGCAGCAGGCCAAACGCATGTCCCTGCTGATCAACGATTTGTTGGTGCTCTCCAAACTTGAGACAACAGAAGCCGGACACAACCACAAGCCAATCAATATCGAGCAGTTGCTCACCATCGTTAAAAGCGAAGCCGAAGTATTGAGCAAAGATAAACAACAACAGCTGACGCTCATCTGCAATAACACCACCAAACCCTTGCTGTTATTAGGCAATGAGAAGGAACTACACAGCGCCTTCTCCAATCTGGTTACGAATGCGATCAAGTACACACCGAATGATGGCAAGGTGAGCGTGCTGCTCTGGCAAGACCAAAAGAATTTTTATGTGTCGGTCAGCGATAACGGGCCAGGTATTGAAGCTCAGCATATTCCACGTTTGACCGAGCGCTTCTATCGTGTCGATGCCAGCCGCAACAGCAGTACTGGCGGCACCGGATTGGGTTTGGCAATCGTGAAGCATGTGCTGATGCGCCATGAAGCAGAATTGAAAATCACTAGCGAGATAGGTAAAGGCAGTATGTTTATCTGCGTCTTCCCACTATCGTAATAAACACCAACCTTCCCTTTGTCGAATTAATCACACTATTTTGGCGTCAAAATAAAATTCGAACTTTTAATTCCGTTTTCATCTGAAAAATTCCGGAAATCAAACCTGCGTCGAAAAATATTACCCATCAAACTGAAAGTCGGACTCGCCAATACAACGTTGTCATTTTAGACTCGATCTCCATGGAATGATCCTGACGACACGTCAGATCAGCTTGCAAGTATGGATTAGCAGCGTCATTTCAGATGCCCCACCGGCACCTAACCAACAATAAGTTTCCCGGAGATTGAAAGTGAAAAAGACAATGAAAGCATGCGGAATTTCCGCCGTAGTACTGGGCTCGCTCTTGCTTGCGAGCCAAGCGTTTTCCCACGGTTATGTATCATCACCCAAAAGCCGCGTGATTCAATGTAAAGAAAACGGTATTGAAAGCCCAGCCCACCCGGCTTGTGTGGCTGCCAAAGCAGCTGGCAATGGCGGTCTCTACACTCCGCAAGAAGTTGCTGTAGGCGGTGTGCGCGACAACCACGAGTTCTTTATCCCTGATGGCCGTCTATGCTCTGCCAACCGCTCCAACTTGTTTGGTATGGATCTGGCGCGTACCGACTGGCCAGCTACCAACGTGGCTGCAGGTCCATTGCAATTTGTATGGACTAACACTGCTGCGCACAAAACTATGTACTTCCGCTACTACATCACCCGCGAAGGTTACAACCACGCGCAACCACTGCGTTGGTCTGATCTGGTATTAATTCATGATTCAGGTAAAGCGGATCAGGAACAATTCTCCTACCACACCGTACAAATGCCACCACGCACTGGCCGTCACATTGTGTACAGCGTATGGCAACGCGATTGGGAGAGAGATTCGGCTGAAGGTTTCTATCAATGTATCGATGTTAACTACACTGGTGGCAACAACTCATCAGTACCTGCCTCTTCAAAATCAAGTTCTTCGGTAGGCTCGGTAGCCAGCTCATCTGTTGCATCAAGTATTTCTAACAACACTTGTGCTGGTTTAGGTATCTGGAACTCAACTATTGCTTACCAAAACCCAACTCAAGTACAACACAACGGCAAGCGTTACCAAGCCAACTACTGGACACAAGGCAACGATCCAGCAACCAACAACGGCCAATACAGCTTTTGGCTTGATTTGGGTGCCTGTACCGGCAGCACCTCCTCAACTCCATCAAGCGTGGCACCTGGCTCATCCAGTAAATCCAGCGTAGCTGTTAGCTCAAGCGCACCGTCTTCTGTTTCCGGCGGCAACTGCAGCTCACCTGCTTACGTAAATGGTTCTAGCTACGCCACTGGTGCGAAAGTACAAAATGGCGGTAGCGAGTATCAATGTACAGTAGCTGGCTGGTGTACTGTTGGCGGTCCATACGCGCCAGGTACTGGCTGGGCTTGGACCAATGCCTGGTCGCTGGTTCGCGCTTGTAACTAATTAAACGGATTTACATCTGGCTCTCCTGCAAGTCAGCCAGACGTAATAAATGTTTGAGATACAAAAAACGGCAATCCCTCGGGATTGCCGTTTTTATTTAGCGCAATCGGATTTCTATAAATAAAAACGGCAATCCCGAGGG
>DQHS01000056.1 GCA_003524365.1 Cellvibrio sp.
CCATCGCGCTCAAAAACGAAATTCATATCCCTGCTGGAACTCCCATCGATATTCATCTCAGTACTGCCGATGTTATCCACGGATTTTGGGTTCCGCGCTTGGGCGGTAAGCTCGATGCTATTCCCGGGCGTATCAATGTGCTTCGGCTACAAGCCGATAAGCCCGGAGTTTATCGGGGGCAATGCGCGGAGTTCTGTGGGCTACACCACGCTGGCATGCAATTCACGGTGATGGCGCACACCCCTGAAGACTTTGCCCGTTGGCTTGAGGCTCAACCCAAATGACTGATCCAGGCGCCATCGGCACTACCGAACTCCATCAAAAAGCCCAGCGTATATGGGGCAACCTGCCAGGTTGGGGGACGCTCGCCGCCGTCAATCACACTACGGTTGGCCTGCGTTTTATTGTGACGGGGCTGATATTTTTTGTGATAGGCGTGCTGCTGGCGATGCTGATGCGCACCCAGTTGGCGCTACCCAACCATGATCTGCTGGGACCGGCGCTGTATAACCAGATCTTTACCATGCATGGCACGGTGATGATGTNNCCCAAGATGATCGGCACCCGCGACCTGGTGTTTCCGCGCATCAGCGCGATGGGTTATTACTGCTATCTATTCGGCGGCATCATTATGATTTCCAGCTTGGTGATGGGCATAGCGCCCAGCACCGGGTGGTTTATGTATACACCATTGAGTGATGCCACCTACAACCCCGGCCCCGGTTCCGACTTCTGGCTGATCGGTATTACCTTTGTAGAGATTTCCGCTTTGTCTGCCGGGATTGAATTGGTAGTTTCCATTTTGCGCACCCGTGCACCGGGCATGACCCTGAATAAGATGCCGATATTTTGCTGGTACATCCTGGCGATGGCGTTAATGATTGTGTTTGGTTTTCCACCGCTGATTCTTGCCAGTATCTTGCTGGAGTTGGAGCGCGCGGCGGGCTGGGCATTTTTTGACGCGACGCGTGGGGGNNGCTCCTGTGGCAACATCTGTTCTGGCTGTTTGGCCATCCCGAGGTTTACATTATTTTTCTGCCAGCGGCGGGCATAGTTTCAACGCTCATTCCGGTGTTTGCGCGGCGGCCTTTGGTGGGCTATCGCTGGGTGGTGCTATCCATTATCACCACCGGATTTATCAGTTTTGGCCTCTGGGTACACCACATGTTTACCGTGGGCATCCCGCAGCTGGCGCAGGCATTCTTTTCGGTGGCGAGTATGTTGGTGGGCATTCCAACAGGGATACAAATTTTCTGTTGGCTAGCTACTCTCTGGGTCGGGAAAGTCACCTTCAGTCTGCCGATGTTATGGGTCTTCGGCTTTTTGATGACCTTTGTTGCTGGCGGTCTGACCGGTGTGATGTTGGCCTTGGTGCCGTTCAACTGGCAGGTGCACGATACCCATTTTGTAGTCGCGCATTTGCACTATGTGTTAATCGGCGGGATGGTCTTCCCGTTGATCGCGGGTTTCTATTACTGGCTGCCGCATTTCTCGGGAAGAATGCCCTCAGATCAGCTGGGTCGCTGGGGCTTCTGGTTAACGTTTGTCGGGTTCCACACAACCTTTTTTATCATGCATATGACGGGCTTGATGGGCATGCCGCGCCGTGTTTATACCTACGATGCCGGCCTTGGTTGGGACTGGACCAATCTAGTGTCGTCAGTGGGTGGCTTTATCATGGCTATCGGAATAGGTGTGATCATTCTCGACATAGTGCTCCATTTTCGTTTTGGCAGCAGGGCGNNACCCCGCCTGGGGCGTACAATTTTATAAGTATCCCCGCGATCAAAACCCGCCATCCGCTCTGGGAGCATCCAGACCTGCCCGAGACAATCGCCACCGGGCAGCACGCGCTGGTTGAAGTCGATCATGACAGGCGCGATATTCTGGGAACCGATGCAGTTAGCGCCAAAGTGCGCGAAATCATTCATCTACCCACCAACTCCTGGATTCCCTTACAAGTCGCCTTGGCGATCGGGGTGGTGTGCATCAGCCTATTGACGAAAACATATTTGTTGGCACTGTTCGCGACTGTGGTAACCCTGCTGATGCTGCTGCGCTGGAGCTGGCATAACGGTGCCCATTGGAGTGCGGCACCGGTAAAAGCCGATGAACCAGCCGAGCCACCACTGCATTCGCGCACCTGCGATGGCCCCGGTTTATGGGGCATGGTAGTGAGCCTATTTGCCGATGGCACCTTGTATTTGTCGCTGCTGTTTGGCTGGTTCTATTTGTGGACCGCAGCACCGCTCTGGTCGGCACCCGAGGAAGGGCCGCTATCACTATGGGGTCTGTTAGTGAGCGGCTTGGTGCTCACCAGTGCGGTGTGGCTTAACAATCGCCTGGTAGTACGCTNNGTACGCTTGCGCAAAGGTGACGACAAAAATTTGCAGTCGGGCTTGTGGTTAGTAACGGTGCTCGGCGCAGTGCACTTTGTGCTCTTGCTGTGGGTTTTCCTGATTGCACCGCTGAATCCCACCGCCATGGCGCACGACGCCGTTCTCCTGTTTGTACTCTATTACCTACTCATCCACAGTGGCTTGGCGACTATTCTTACCGGGTTGCAGGCTATGCGCGCTCGTTACGCTTATGTCAGCCGACAATTGCCCTACGAACCTGTGGTATTGCGCCCCTTCTGGATCTACACCCTCGCGGTTTACTGGTGCAGTGTTGCAGCCTTCATCCTTATGCCCATGGCATGGGGGCCTGCTTGATGTTCGCGCCGACGCATCCATTGCAATTAGCGCTCGGGCTAATCATCTGGAGTGTCTGGTTTGTGCTGATTTATTCGGTGCTTTCCGTTGGCTGTGCGTTTGCAATGCCGGATAACGCGCTGAGTCCATTTAACTGGCTGAATGCACTCTTGCTGGTGCTTACTCTGCTAACAACAGCGCTATTAGCATTTTTTGCATGGCGTTGTTGGCGAGTACCGGCGCCACCGGGCAATCATCATTTCATCGCGCGCGTGGCGGCTGGTGTCTATCTGGTCGCTGCTATCTCGACCGTTGCTATCGGCTTACCGGTGCTGGTCTTGCCGCCATGTTTTTAATCTTACGCAAATTCTTCTTTGCGGTTATCCCGCTCTCGTTGCTGAATTACAGTGAGCTGGTACTTGCGCATAATCCGCTTACCAGCCGTGGCGAGGGCCAGATCGCCGCGCTCTTAACGTTGCTTGCGCTGCTCACGTTCTGGGTATTTTATTTACTCGGCGTAAAGCGCAAACGTCCCTTCAATCACCAAATTATTCTCTTTCATACCGCCGCTATTTTGTGTGGTCTCGCTGTGCTCGGCCCGCTCGATGACTGGGCCAAAACCAGCAGTGCCGCCCATATGACACAGCATATGCTGCTGATGGTTGTTATCGCGCCCTTGTGGGTATTGAGTCGGCCACTCGCGCAAATTATTGCCGGTAGCGGGCGCTTATGGGCCTGGCTCTGGCGCCCCATGCTCACCCTCACTCGCTATCCGCTTGCCACTGCCTATATTCACGGCGCGATTATATGGTTTTGGCACATGCCGTACTTCTATATGGTCGCGGTGGAAAATATTTGGTGGCACGCGTTTGAGCATGTTTGTTTTCTGGTAACGGCGGGGGNNGTTTTAAAAG
The DNA here is from genome assembly GCA_003524365.1 of Cellvibrio sp. GTDB lineage: Bacteria > Pseudomonadota > Gammaproteobacteria > Pseudomonadales > Cellvibrionaceae > Cellvibrio. Next base: position 3,608 of record DQHS01000056.1, read on the forward strand.
GAAGCCGCCAGAATACGCCCTGGGCGCTACTGGCATTATTGTTTACCTTGATGCACACCGGATTTTTAGGCGCGCTGCTGACCTTTGCTTCTGCGCCCCTGTACGGCGAAGTGCGCAGTCTTGGCGACCAGCAACTGGCGGGGCTGATTATGTGGGTGGTCGGGGGAGGGCCTTATCTTGTGGCGGCAGTTTGGGTGGGGAATAGTTGGTATAAACAGTTGCAGGAACAGATGGATGGGTGAGCGGGTGGGATTTGAAGTTGTTGAATTAGCCGGAATGATTAATGGTTATATTCGGCTCATCCTGTGAGCCGAATATCGGATTTAATCGGCTCATGTGGCAAACAACATGTAGGGGCGCTGCTTGCCGCGCCCAAAACAAAGGGCGCAGCAAGCGGCGCCCCTACGAATTAATGCGGTGTTTTTTCGGCGGTGTTGCTGCATCTGGCGTCGCTGGTTTTATCGCACCCGCCACATCCACCGCAGGCGGCGGATTTTTTGGCTGAAGAGAAAATCCAGCGGCGCACTAAAAAAATCACCGCTGTGATGACACAAATACCGACGATCACCTCTTGCCACGGAATGTCTTGCCACATAGCGATTCCCCCCGTTATCGGTTAACCCACAATCGCGCTGGCGATTTGATATGTCGCCCAAGCGGCAAAGTAGGCGAGAGCGAATAAATAAATAGTGAAAAAAGTGGTCGCCTTCGCTGAGTTGGTTTCGCGTTTTACCACGGCGATTGTCGATATACATTGCGGTGCATACACAAACCACGCGAGGTATGCATAGGCCACTGGTAGTGACCAACTCGCGGCAAGCGCGGAGCCGAGTGCGACATCAATTGATTCTTCACCCACAGCGTAAACAGTAGCCAATGCGCTCACGGCAACTTCGCGCGCGCCCATCGCGGGAATCAGCGCAATACACATCTGCCAGTTGAAACCGAGTGGGGCAAACAGTGGTTGCATAAAGTGGCCGAGCTGACCGGCGAAGCTGTAGTCAATCGCGGGTAACGTCGCATCGGCTGGTGCGCCGGGGAAGGTCGCTAAAAACCAGAGCACAATCGAGAGCGCGAGAATGATGGTGCCGACGCGGCGAATGAAAATCCACGCGCGCTCGCGTAACCCCATTAACAGGTGATACGCCATTGGCCAACGGTAGGTGGGTAATTCAAGCAGCAACGGATACTCTTCGCGACCGCTGGCACGGCGGCGCATAAGCCAGGCGATGACGGCAGCGCTGGCAACACCGGCGAAATAAAGCGCGAACAAGGTAAGGCCTTGCAGATTAAAAAAGCCCCAAACCGTTTGCTCGGGAATAAACGCGGCGATGATCAATGCATACACCGGCAAGCGCGCCGAGCAGGTCATCAGCGGCGCGACCATGATGGTGATAAAGCGCTCGCGCGGGTCGGCGATAGTGCGCGTCGCCATAATGCCAGGTACGGCGCAGGCGAAGCTGGATAACAGCGGGATAAATGAACGGCCTGAGAGGCCCAGCCCGCGCATGGGGCGATCCAGCAAAAACGCGGCGCGGGTGAGATAGCCAGTGTCCTCCAAAAGCAGAATAAAAAAGAAGAGGATGATAATTTGCGGCAGGAATACCAGTACGCCGCCAACGCCGGCGATCAGGCCATCGATAATAAAGTCTTTGAGGATGCCATCGGGTAATACCGTGCCGATTAATCCGCCCAGTCCACTGAAGCCGGCATCAATTAAATCCACAACTGGCGATGCCCAGGCAAATACCGCTTGGAAGATCACCAACAAAATGCTGAACAGCACGACTAAACCGAGCAGCGGATGCATCACTAATGCGTCCAACCGATCTTGCCAGTGCGGTAAATGCGCCGGTTGTATAACGTGTTGGCTGATGATGCTTTCGATCTCGGCGTAGAGCGCCTCTACGGATTCTTGCCTGTCGCTGAGAGTGAGTATTTGCTCACCTTCGAGTGCTTGCGGTTGCTGAGCGTAGCTATTCAGCACTTGGCGCAAGTCGGCAACGCCCTGGCTGTTAACGGCAACGGTTTCGACAATCGGTACACCTATGGCGTTTGCCAGTGCGGCCGTATTGATGCTGATACCGCGGCGTTTGGCTTCATCCATTTGGTTGAGCGCCAGAATCATCGGACGGTTGAGACTTTTCAGCTCCATCACCAACCGCAAACCCAAGCGCAGGTTGCAGGCATCGATTACGGCGATAAGCAAATCCGGGCGGCGCTCACCGGCGAGTTGGCCGAGGATCACATCGCGCGCGACTTGTTCGTCGGGAGAGGTTACAAACAGGCTGTAAGTGCCGGGTAAATCGAGCAGTTCTGCAGGTTGCGAAAGACCCGTGACAATACCGGAACGGCGCTCGACGGTAACGCCAGGGTAGTTGGCAACCTTGGCGCGGGCGCCAGTCAGACGGTTAAATAACGAGGTTTTGCCGCAATTGGGATTGCCAATCAACGCGAAGCGAATAGGGGTGGACATTGTTGCTACCTGACAAAAAGGCTGGTGTTGATTAGGGGGGCGCTATTGTTGGATAAGTTCGACACAGATTTTTGCGGCTTCGGCGCGGCGCAGGGCGAACTTGGTACCGTTGACTTGGACCGCGAGCGGGTCGGAGCCAAGCAAACCAAAGCCGATAACTTTCAAAGGGGCGCCGGGCAAGAACCCCAGTTCTTTCAAGCGCAGGCTGACGCGTTCATCTTGTGCGCCAAATAGTGGCTGCTCAATCAAGCCAGTGACGCGCACTGCAACGCCTTTGCGGCATTGATCAAGGCGAAGAGCGGGTGTTAAAGCATCTGTGATCACGGCAGTATTCATAAGTAAACACATCTTGAATGTAAATGAGAGTGATTATTAGGAAGAATACTGTATTTACCACCAAGCCGCAATTTGAGCTTGGTGTTTTATAGAGCTTATTGTTGTTAGCTATCGGTTCGCCTGACGGTGGTAATCCAGCAGTGCTGCGTTGTTCCGCCGGATCTGTATGGCGCTAAAAGTTGATGGGTTCTGCGGCCGGATTTGTCTTGTATGAGTTGACTTGGAATATTTGCTGTCTAGTTTGCAGTAATAAAAATGGGGAACTGGCGCAGGTCACGGCTGTCCCCCTATAAAGGATTAGGCCATAATCCTGCAGCTCTGTTAATTATTAACAATGATCGACCTAAAAAAACGCCACACAAAAAGGGTATTGCTATGAGTGATGACTATCAACCGCGCAAAAATTCGTCTACCGCCATGATTGTTATTGTGGTGCTGGTCCTGATTGCTGCCGCGGCTGCCTTCTTCTTTTTACGTGATGACGCACCTGCTGTATCACAAACGATCACTACACCAACTGCGGTTGCCCCACAAGTAATGGCTACCAGTAGCGCTGCTGCAGCCCCTATTGTTGAGTACACACCACCGCAGCCAGTGATTGAGGTAGAACCTTTGCCAATGTTGAATGAAAGCGATACCAGTGTGCTGGCCGCACTCCAGCAACTGCGCGGTGAAGGTTTATTGCAATTGCTGGTGCCACAAGAAGTACTGCGTAAATTCGTATTGGCGGTAAATAACGTGGCTGAAGGGAAGGTGATTCACGAGTACCGCCCGATAGTATCGCCGCCGCCACCGTTTATCGCGGAAACCTTTTCCGTCATGGTTGAGGGCACTGCGGTCGATCAGGAACGTGTTGCCCCCAACAACTTCCAGCGTTATGAGCCCTATGTAACCACATTGGCCTTGATCGACACCGATGCCGCCGTTGCAGTCTATCGCCGGTTTTATCCTCTGCTTGAGGAAGCGTTTCGTGAATTGGGTTTGAAAAAACCTAACTTTCACAGTGTGATGATTGCGGCTATCGATAACGTCCTTGCTGCACCCGATGCGCGAGGCGATTTGTTGCTCGTGCGCCCCAAGGTCTTTTACCAATATGCCGACCCGGCACTTGAGGCTATGCCGCAAACCCACAAACTGATGCTGCGCATGGGCCCTGAAAATGCGCGCAGTGTTAAGGCTAGCTTGCGCCAATTGCGAGCACGTCTCGTGGAATAGTGTTTCGTGATTGTGCGCCCCGCCATGGGCGCAGGCGCGCAATAAAAAAACCGCCCAGTGCGGTTTTTTTATTGCCTGCCGTTTCAAGTGTGTATTTTGGTAATCCTCCCTCCCTTCCTGTAAAAATATTTTTTTTCGGCCGTTGGCGCCCCAATTATCTAATTTGCTGATTTGTAACAAATTTATAACAAAACTGCCCGTTTCCTCTCCACGACAGAACTTTAGATTGCCTTGCAAAGTCTTGACAACGTTGTCTCATATTCGCAGTTGTTGAAGAGTTAGATCATTATTAATACACACAAATTGCCAAGTCTCGGGAGAATAACTATGCGTAACAAGTTGAGTGATGCGATCAAACTGGCCAACAAGAGTGCACTGATGCTCGGTTCGGTAGCAGCTGTCGCCATGATGAGTTTTGTTAGTACTGCACAAGCACAAGATGCAAGTGCAGAACCGGAAGAAGTATTGGTAACCGGTATTCGCGGTGCATTGAAAAATGCTGTTGATATCAAACGTAACTCTACTGCGATTGTAGATGCCGTTTCTGCCGAAGATGTGGGTAAGTTTCCTGATTCTGATGTGGGTGAGTCACTTGGCCGCGTTCCCGGTGTAACTGTTGGTCGTGCATTTGGCCAGGGTGCGTCAGTATCTATTCGCGGCGCAGCGCCGCAAATGACCTTGACCCAGTTGAATGGGCAAAATGTTGCTTCAACTGGTTGGTATGATCAACAAGCCATCGACCGCAGTTTTAACTACTCTTTACTGCCTTCACAGTTAGTTGGTGGTATGGATGTTTATAAATCATCGCAAGCTGACCTGAACGAAGGTGGCATTGGCGGTACTGTAATCGTTAAAACCCGTAAACCTTTGGATATGGAAGCTAACAGTGTTTATGTGGGTGCTAAAGCGCGCACCGGCACTATTAGTGACGATGTATCTCCTGAATTATCTGGTTTGTATAGCTGGAAAAATGATTCAGAAACCTTTGGTGTGTTGGTTGCAGGCGCCACTGAAGAGTTGGACTACGTTCGTCGTGGCACTGAGTCAGACTACCGTTGGTGGGATGATGTTTCTCCAACAACTTTTATTCAGGAGCGTGAGCGTACTGCATTGGATTTGACTGCGCAGTGGGCTCCTACCGATGCACTGACGTTTGGTTTGCACTTTTTGTCTTTGGATCTGAAAGCGAACAACACCAACACCAGTACCTATTTGTTCACTGGTTTGGATAAATCAGCTGCTAATTATACCTGCTCTGAAACCAACGCTGCCGGTGTTTGTGTTAAGAGCACAACCAAGAATCCCGTGCGTGGTGATTTGACTGCTGGTTGGGCAAGTGGTGCTTTGGGGACAGAGACCTTCAACCAGACTTGGGGTCGTATTGCTAGCATGAAATCTGAAACAGTTGATTTTGATGCTGAGTATGCCGGTGATGCATTCAAGGTCACTGCTCGTGCTGGTAGCACTAAAGCAGATGGTGGTACTGATCTGACTACTAACTTTTCGCACTTTGCCAGCTTGGGTGATTACAACATGGCGTTGTGGGCTGGTAGCGTTGACGCTTCTGGTAAGAAAATCAAGATTAATCCTACCTCTGATTTGAATATGACGCTTGCCAACTATCGTGCTCAATCGGCTGCAGAAGCTTGGGCTGTTAAAAGAGGTCCAAACTCAGATGAAGAGACTTATGCACAAGTCGATTTTGAGTTTGAGCTGGATCTGGGTGCAATTAAATCGTTCAAAACTGGTGTACGTACTACCGACCACGATGTTGAAAAATCATCTGACCAAGCGGTGTTTGGTAAAGTAATTCCTCAAACTCTTAATGATACATCTAGATTTTACAGTGGCACCTTTGAAGTTGGCTCACATGGCTTTAAAGCACCAAAACCAGTACTGGGTGCAATGATTGACGCAACCTTGGCTGATGTAACTGACTGGAAACAAGAGCGTTCCGGTTACGCTGCATTGAATGAACAAAATGATGCACTTTACGGTATGTTCACGTTTGAAGCCGACGCTGTAAAAGGTAATTTTGGCCTGCGTTACGTCAGTACCGAGATTACTGGTAAGTCATACGCAATCGATGGTACTCCGTTGGCCGCTGGCGATTTAGCGCAAAACGCGTTCTATAGCAATGACAAGTCTTCCACTAAGGAAAACTACGATGATGTATTGCCAAGCCTGAACGTGTCGTTTGACTTGACCGATGATTTGGTGTTGCGCACTACCGCATCACAAGCGCTAAGCCGTGCCAACTACAACGATATGTTTACAGCGGCAACTCAAGCTGGTTATCAAGACACCGTTCAAGGCAACGAGCGCCTGACCATTGGTAATGTGGGTTTGAAGCCAATGAAAGCATCTCAGGCAGACCTTGGTCTTGAGTACTACTATGGTGATGGCAACATGTTGTCTGCGACTTACTTTGTGAAGTCAATTAACAACTTCGTTACCACCGAAATTCAGGTGAATCAATCCATTGGTTTGGTAAGCCCGGATACTGGCCTCGATAACTGGGAAGTAAACACCCTGAAAAACGCTGGTGGTGGTGAGATTGACGGTATCGAACTGCAATTGAATCACGCCTTCGATAACGGCTTTGGTATTGTAGCCAACTACACTTACGTTAATGCTAACGCACCAATGGAAAGCTATGCTGATCGTATCGGCGTGTTTACCGAGTCATCCCAAGACAGCTTGAACCTGGTTGGTTACTGGGAAAATGACGTGTACTCCGCACGTGCTGCGTACAACTGGCGCTCAGAGTACATGATTCGTGAAACGGGTTATTACGGCAATCGTATGCACGGTGACTTCGGTTCACTGGATCTTAGTTTCGGCTGGAACGTCACCGATAGCCTTAGTCTGACCTTTGAGGCGACCAATGTTCTTGAGGAAGATGATATTCAATATGGCGCGGCTGAAGCTTATACCTCGCAATATGGTATGAAAGCTCCGCTGTTGGAAGGTTTTCCAGCTTGGTCATTTGAAGGTGAAGCAACTTACATGTTAGGTGTAAGCTTCAAGCTGTAAGTGCTAATTAGCTGAGTAGTTAAAAAAAGGCCCAGCTTATGCTGGGCTTTTTTGTTTAAAAAAATTTTCAATTACAACTTTTATTGGTAAGCCAGTGATGAAAATTAAACGCGTAGCAATTGTCGGTGGTGGTACTGCGGGTTGGTTAGCTGCGAATCACTTGGGCGTAGAGCTTAGTCGCGATCCTGAAATTGAAATCACACTGATAGAATCAAAAGATATTCCTATTATCGGCGTGGGAGAGGGTACGGTTCCGCAGATCAAAGCGACTTTGAAGCGATTTGGAATATCGGAAATAGATTTGCTGTCCAGTTGCGATGCCACTTTTAAGCAAGGAATTAAATTCGCACATTGGATGGATGCGGAAAAGCACGGCGCAGATAATTTTTATTATCATCCTTTCAGTTCGCCTTACCCCTCGGGTTTTGATGTCACTAATTACTGGCTAAATAATAAATCGGCGTTCGAGTTTTCAAAACTCTCCGAGATCTACTCGGTGGCCGAGCTGAATCGCTCGCCCAAGCAAAAATCATCACCGCCTTATATGGGTTTGGTGGACTACGCTTATCATTTTAATGCGCTTAAATTTGCTGACCTATTGGCTAAAAATGCACGTGAAAAATTTGCTGTTAAGCATGTATTCGAAACTATTTCCCAAGTCACGCTAAATGCGGATGGCGGTATTAAGGGATTTGTTTATGCAACTGGTCGGGCAGAAGAGTTTGATTTTTTTATAGATTGTAGCGGGTTTTCGTCGCTCTTAATTGGCGAGACTTTGGGTGTGCCTTTCCTCGATAAATCGGCACAGATTTTGACTGATACTGCTCTAGCTATTCAGGAGCCTATCGCTGAGACTGATGAAATCCTGCCTTATACATTGGCAACTGCACACAAAGCTGGTTGGAGTTGGGATATCCCCTTGACTCATCGCAGAGGTGTAGGTTTTGTCTATTCATCCCGGCATATGACCGAGAGTGAAGCGATTGGAGATTTTTCGACGTATCTTGGGCGAGATCTCCAAAATAGCAGCCTTAGAAAAATTCCTATGACAATTGGTTATCGGGAATCTTTTTGGAAAAAGAATTGTGTTGCATTAGGTCTGGCGCAAGGGTTTGTTGAACCCTTAGAGGCAACGTCAATTTTAGTCACTGATTTTGCCGCATCGCTACTGGCTAGAAACTTTCCAAAAATGATTGATGATATTCCAGTCGTGTCTGAGTATTGCAATAAAGCGGTTCGCTACACATGGGAGCGCGTGATTGATTTTGTACAGCTGCACTATTTAATCTCAGACCGCCGGGATTCGGAGTTTTGGATTGATAACACCGAAAACAAGGTGATGTCTGATGTGTTGCGGGAACGCCTTGCATTATGGGAAATCGGTGCACCCAAAAAGACAGATTTTTTCAGCGCGTTTGATATTTTTGGTGTAGAGAATCATCTGTTCGTACTTTATGGTATGGACTATCCAACAAGACCGAGTGTACTTGGCGCCAAAGAAGCAGTGCGGGCAAAAGAATTGGTACGTGAAGTTCAGGAAAAATCCTTACAGATGGCAAATTCGCTTTTGTCTCATCGTGCCTGGTTAGATGAGTTGAAAAAAGCACTCGCATCCCGCTAGTTTTTTCAGAGTTACAATCGATGTTGTTAAAGATAATTGGTATTGGTAGCGATTAAATGCAGCGGATAAATAGAGTGGGGGAGACGCCGAATAATGGTTAATGACGAATTGATTATGCAAACTCTGTACATGGGTGATGAAAAAAATAAAGTGTTGTGTTTTGACGATTTTCTAACAGATCCGAATGCGCTTATTGATCATGCCCTGCAATCGACATTTTCGCCTTATGCGGCGGCGGCGCAGCGCAAAGGTTATCCGGGGGTTCGAGCACCGGCGCCGGTTGAGTTTGGTAGTCAACTGAGGGAGCGACTTGGTGAAATCGTAAAGAGGGAGTTTGCTATTCCTGCATCAGCCAAAATTACACCGCTGCAAGATGCTATGTGCCTGATGACTGTACCAGAAACGGAGCTGGGTCCTTTGCAGCGTATTCCTCATTTTGACGCGAGTAATCCACAATTTTTTGCCACGCTGCTGTATTTATGTGGCGAAGAGCACGGCGGTACCGGTTTTTATCGGCATAACAGCACCGGCTATGAGACGATTACGCCTGAGCGATGCGACAAATATTTGGATGCATCCTACGAAGAGCTTAATGCGACCAAACCTGACAGAAATTATTTTTCTGAATCGAATAATTTTTTTACCAAGGTTGGATTTATTCCTGCCCGTTTTAATCGTCTGGTGGTTTATCGCGGCTGCGTGCTTCACTCCGCTAATATTTTGTCCGGGCTAAGCCTCAATCCCGATCCCGGTGCCGGGCGACTCACTGCAAATATTTTCTTTAGTTTTGACTGATGAAAATGTGCAGGGTTTGGTGATGGGGCTGGCATTATTTTCCGTCAATAATTTGTTTCTTTTTTTCTACACCTCTGGTGCTATTCCACCACAATTCCCTATTTTTCTTGGGCGCCTAAAAAAACTCAAATTTTCTTTGACAACGTTGTCTGGTCGGCGTAATCTAAGTCTGTCCGATGATGATATCTGGGCCCGATAACTCTCCTTATCTGGTCCAGATATCATGGGGCATGAGTTCTCTAGAGCTGTAGTAGTGGTCTTGTGGTTAGTGTCCTGCGGGGCACTAACCTTTTTTAACTGTCTGTTATGATCGCAGTTTTATCCGGGATATTTTGCCCGCGAGAATAGTCAAATTTTTTGGGTATCTGGCGCTGAGATTGAGGCGACCGGGTATTTGCTCTAAAAATAAAGAGGTAGATCATGGCAAAGATGCCACTCGGCGAGCAAACCTTGTTTATAGGAATTGATGGGGGCGGTACCAAGTGTCGCGCCAGTATCATGACTGCCGATCTACAGGTGTTGGGCACAGGCGTTGGTGGCCCTGCCAATCCCTTCCAAGGCGTACAACAAGCCAAAGATTCTATCCGCACTGCAACCGAGCTCGCGCTGATTGATGCTGGGTTACCGCCTTCCGTTATGAATGAGTTGATTGCAGGTGCTGGTCTTGCTGGTGTCAATGTTCCCAGTCTCTATGACGTGATGTCGGCTTGGGGGCATCCCTTCAAAGAAATGTATCTCACGACTGACCTCCACATCGCTTGTTTGGGTGCCCATAATCACGATGAAGGTGCGGTGATGATTTGTGGTACCGGTTCTTGCGGCTACTCTTTTGTTAACAATCAATCTCTGTTTATTGGCGGCCATGGGTTTCCCATCGGTGACAAAGGTAGTGGCGCTTGGATGGGTTTGGAAGCAATTCAAGCCATTTTGTTAGCATCCGATGATCTGGGTCCAAAAACCAGCCTGAGTGAATCCATTGGGGAATTCTTGCAGGCATCTGGTGTGATGATCGTAGACCGTATGTTTGGAGCCAAGCAGGGCGACTACGCCAAATTTGCCATTTTTGTGGTGGATGCCGCCGATGCTGGCGATGCAGTTGCCATCAGTATTGCCAAAGAAGGTGCTGCCTACATGAGCGCCGTTGCGCGCAAGTTGTGGGCAACGCAGCCCGGTCGCATGTCGATCATTGGCGGTTTGGCCCCGCGCCTGATTCCCTGGATGGAACAGGATATGGCTAACAATCTTTCCCCCGCTTTATATCAACCAGAATTCGGCGCCGTGTATTTCGCCAAACAGCGTTTCAAACAAGCCAATAATAATCAGAGTGTTTTAATCACTGCTATTTAATGCGAGAACTTGATCATGAGTAACGACGCGATTGCTGTCCCGGCGCCGGGCGTAAATTCAAAGAGTGCATTTCTTCCCTTGGCAATGATTGCCGGGATGTTTTTTATTTTCGGATTCGTCACTTGGCTTAATGGCTCGTTGATGCCTTACTTGGAAGTAGTATTGGCGCTAACGCCATTTCAGGCTTCATTTATTCTGTTTTCTTTTTATATTGCGGTAACCGTTTTTTCACTGCCATCCTCTTGGATAATTCGTAAGGTTGGTTACAAGAATGGTATGGCAATTGGTTTAGCCACCATGGCTTCGGCTGCACTTATTTATATCCCGGCAGCAAAAACCCACTGGTTTGGTATGTTCTTGATTGGCCAATTTATGATGGGTGCCGGGCAAACGCTGGTACAAACAGCGGTGAATCCTTATGTCGTAAAAATGGGGCCGGAAGAGTCTGCTGCGCGTCGTATTAGCATCATGGGTATTCTCAACAAATCTGCCGGTATTGTTGCACCTCTTGTATTTACCGCATTGATTTTGGGTGGTATGACTGGGCATCCCACTACTACACCAACTCCTGAAGAAATCGAGCAGATGGCAAGTAATTTGGTAATGCCATATATTTATATGGCGTTAGTGATTGGTGCCGTTGCGCTTCTGGTAAAATTTTCCTCCTTGCCTGAGTTGGCATCTGAAGAGGATAGTTCAGAAAAATTACCTCTGCGTGGTGCGTTGCAATTTCCAAATCTGGTATTAGGTGTTATCGCCTTGTTCCTTTACGTAGGTGTAGAAGTAATTGCCGGTGATACGATTGGCGCATATGGGCGCAGCATCGGTTTTAGCAACTTCTCCATTCTTACTTCTATCACTATGACGTGTATGGTGATTGGCTACATCCTTGGAATTATATTAATTCCACGCGTTATTTCTCAGCAAAATATGTTGTTAGTCTCTGCTGCACTCGGTGTGTTTATCAGCCTTTGCATCGTATTCGGTAGCAACGAATCCACTTCTATTTCTTCTCTGTTTGCCTTCCTTGGTGCACCTGCAATTCCCAACACTATTCTGTGTATCGCATTACTGGGGTTGGCTAATGCAATCGTATGGCCCGCGATTTGGCCCTTGGCGTTAAGTGGTTTAGGCAAATACACTGCAACGGGTTCTGCGTTGCTGATCATGGCTATTGCGGGTGGTGCAGTGGTGCCAGTGATCATGGGGGCGCTATCAACGGTTATCGATCGCCAGACGGCATATATTGTGATGACCCCCTGTTATATATTTATCCTCTTTTATGCAGCTAAAGGATACAAACTGCGCAGTTGGAAATAATTTTTACCCTTTAGTAGTACAGCCACATCATCTGCGAGGTATCCGATGGTCAAGCAGCGTTTTCTAGCGTTGGATGTGATGCGTGGTTTGACCCTCGCGTTGATGATTTTAGTAAACACTCCCGGTTCCTGGGAGTTTGTCTACGGACCCTTGCTCCATGCTGATTGGCATGGGGCAACGCCCACTGATTTTGTATTTCCTTTCTTTATGTTCATCGTCGGCTCGGCAATGTATTTCGCCGTGCGTGGTTTGAGTTCACTTGATTTTGCCGCACAATCTAAAAAAATCCTGCGCCGTGTTGCGTTGTTATTTTTAATCGGTGTGCTGCTTGCCGCATATCCCTTTACCGAAAGCCTTGAACAATGGCGGGTGATGGGCGTTTTGCAACGCATCGCAATCGCTTATGGTTTTGCCGCATTTATTATTTTGTATTTTGGGTTTTCCGGAAGGATAGTGGTCTGCGCAATTTTATTGATTGGCTATTGGGCATTGTTAAATTTATCTGCTGAGCCTTACAGTCTTGAGCATAACATTGTTCGCCAATTTGATTTGAGCGTGCTTGGTGCCAGCCACTTGTGGCAAGGGAAAGGCATGCCCTTTGATCCAGAAGGTATCCTGAGCACTTTTCCCTCGATAGTGAATGTGATTATCGGCTATGAAGCAACGCGAGTATTACTTGCGGGTGAAGATAAAGAAAAAGCGTTGAGTAAATTGTTTGTATCGGCGTTGGCATTGATTGGTGTGGCATTGTTGTGGAATACCCTATTCCCGATCAATAAATCCTTGTGGACCAGCTCGTTTGTAGTGCTGACCTGTGGCGTTGCTATTTTGATGCTGATTTTATTGGTGAAGCTTGAACAGTCGGCGGCAGCCAATAGTATCAAACCTGTGTATCACTTCTTTGAAATCATTGGCAAGAATCCGCTGTTTATTTATGTGTTGTCGGGTTTGCTGGCAACCACACTCTATTTAATTCCTATCGGTGACCAGTCAGCCTACACTGCACTTTATGGTGCTTTCCGCCGTGTTACGGATCCTTATCTTGCATCGTTGCTATTTGCATTGTTGATGGTAGGCATTTTATGGTTGGTTGCTTGGGTATTACACAAGCGCAACATTATTATCAGTTTGTAACCTTTTGCTGTAGTTGATGCGGCGGATGATTTTTTACAGGTGTTGTTATGAAACAGGCGTTAGTGGGCGCGCGCATTTTTACCGGTGAAGAGTTCCTGGATAATTATGCGGTAGTGGTCGCAGGCGAACAGATTGCAGCGCTGGTTCCTGCCGCTGAGTTGGATAAGTCTATTCCGCAAATTGTATTGGATGGCGGAGTTATTGCGCCGGGCTTTATCGACTTACAAGTTAATGGTGGCGGCGGTGCGTTTTTCACTAACGATACCAGTGTCAACGCAATTCAGACCATGTTGAATGGCCATCGCCCTACAGGCACTACTTCATTGTTACCTACCCTAATCAGCGATACACGCGAAGTGCATCAAGCCGGTGTTAAAGCCGTTGCCGATGCAGTTGCTGTTGGGATGAAAGGCGTGCTGGGTGTGCACGTTGAAGGTCCATTTTTTGATATGGCGCGGCGCGGCGCACACAATGAACGCTACATTCGCGAGATGGAACAGGCAGACATCGATTGGTTGGTTGCATCGTTAAAAGGCCAGCACGATTTTAAAGTCATGCTCACACTTGCACCTGAACATGCGGCGCCTGGTCAAATCAAACAATTAACCTCTGCAGGTGTCGTTGTTTGTGCTGGTCATACCGACGCGCATTACGAATCTGTAGTGGGCGCACTCAAAGAAGGTCTCTCCGGATTTACCCATTTGTATAACGCGATGCGTCCAACCACTGGTCGTGAGCCCGGTGTTGTGGGTGCAGCGTTGGAAGATGCGAACAGTTGGTGCGGAATTATTATCGATACCTACCATGTGCATGCGGCTTCCGCACGTATTGCTTGCGCAGCAAAACCCAAAGGTAAAATGTATTTGGTGACCGACGCTATGTCTACCGTCGGCTCACCTGAAAAATCGTTTCAGATTTACGGCGAAACCATTTATGAAAAAGATGGTTGTTTAGTGAATGCAGAAGGCCGTTTGGCAGGCAGTGCCATCGGGATGATTGATGCGGTGCGCCTGAATACCGAATGGGTTGGCATGGAGTTGAGTGAGAGCTTGCGTATGGCGGCGCTTTATCCTGCCGAGTTTATGCAGGTAGATAATTACCTCGGTAGAATTCAGGTGGGTTTCCGTGCGGATTTGGTGCATTTTGACGATGACTATCGCGTAACTCACACCTGGGTTGCAGGCGATTTTTTGCGTCACAGTTAAATTTTATTTTTTCGGTCAATACCACTCACTGGAGTGTTCAATGAAAGTTGTTATTTTGAAAGATGCTGCTGCAGTTGCTAAATACGGCGCAAATATTTTTATTAAACAAATTAGCCGTAAACCTGATTCGGTGTTGGGTTTGGCAACTGGCTCAACGCCCGTAGCACTTTACAAAGAATTAATTGACGCTTACAAAAGTGGGCAGGTCTCTTTTAAGAAGGTGAGCAGTTTTAATCTGGATGAATATTTAGGATTGAATCCTGCTCATCCACAAAGTTATCGCCACTTTATGAATCATCAATTGTTTGATCATGTGGATATCGATAAAGCGTCAACCTTTGTTCCGCCGGGTGATGCAGAGGATCCGTTTACCGCCTGCGCACTCTATGAAACGGCGATTAAACAAAAAGGTGGCATTGATATTCAGTTACTGGGTATAGGGCGTAATGGCCATATCGGTTTCAACGAGCCGTCTTCTTCCTTGATGTCGCGCACGCGTATTAAAACCCTCACTCGTGCAACCATTGACGATAACGCGCGCTTCTTTGGCCCCGATGAATACCAGCCGCATTTATCCATCACCATGGGAATAGGTACTATTCTGGAATCAAAAAAAGTGGTGNNCCACTGACAGCAGCATGCCCCGCGTCTGCGCTGCAGTTGCATGAACAGGTAGTTTTGGTGATTGATGAAGCGGCTGCGTCACTTTTATCAGATGTGGATTTATACAAACACATCGAAATAGAAAATCAAAAATTGCTGGAGCGACTGGGGCGCGCTTGATTTTTTAGTATTTCCATTTTAAAAAACCAAAAGGCCGACTTGTTTGCAAGTCGGCCTTTTTTATTGGGCTATTTATCTGACTGTGTTTTCGTTGTGCTTAACGTTTTGATGGGGCAGGGCAGGTTGAATCGCGCACGATTAACTGTGGATAAAACCCTTCACTTTCTACATCGCGTTTATTGCGGATAGTATCAATCAGCAGGCCTGTTGCTCGTTCAGCAATCGTTGGGTTGGGTTGTTGTGCGGTGGTCAGATTGGGCCATGCTTGACGTGAGAAGGGGCTATCCTCGAAGCCGACAATCGATAATTGTTGCGGCACATCGACTCCCTGAATCCGTGCAGCAAACAAAGTACCTGCGGCGATTTCATCGTTACAGGCGAACACTGCAGTCGGTTTTAAATTGGAAGATAGCAGCTGGCGGGTGCGTTTTACACCGGATTCAAACGAGTATTCCCCGGGCAGAATTAATTTTTTGTCCAGCGTAATTTTGTTGGCTTTGAGTGCAGCCTTGTAGCCTTCAAGCCGCTCACCGCTCGATTTATGTGCCTCTTCACCGCCTAAAAAGGCGATAGATTTATGACCTAAATCGATAAGATACTGAGTAATTTTGTAGGCCGCGTTGCGGTCGTCGATAAAAACACAGGGGCCTTTTTTATCGGGTGGTTGTGAACCGGATAGGATGCGCACAAATGGAATTTTGCGTTTTCCCAGCGCGGTTAATACCTCCGGCATCTCCGACATGGGCGGCGTCAGCACCAGCCCACCTACCTGGCTGCGGTCAACCATGTTTAGAACTTCATCAATAATCTCGTCGGATTTGGAGTCGCAAGGGTGGATCACTAGCTCATAACCCTGACGGCGACACTCGCCCAAAATCCCCTTTTGCATGTCGATCACGTAGTTGCTGTTGGGGTTGTCGTAAATAAAACCAATCGATGAGGCCGCTCCGCGCAGTAAGCGCGCGGATAAGTTGGGCTGGTAATTCAGTGTTTTGACCGCCTGCATCACCTTGTCCTGCAGTTCCTGCCCTACAGTTCCCTCTTTATTAATCACGCGTGATACGGTTTTAAATGAGACTCCGGCCAATTTGGCTACATCTTTAATCGTCGCTTTGGATTTGGGTGCGTGTTTATCGACACTGGTTTTCATAAGTTATTGGACTTATCAGGCAAAGGGTTATTAGCAGTTATTGATCAAGCTATTGCTAGGGTAGAGCTTAGGGCATCCGAGCGCAATGTTTTCACCGCCGCTCTTTTTATTTGTTCTCTGCAGCGTGCTGCGTTTGTGTGTGTGGGTAAAGATGGCGCAAGGATATGTAAAGAGTTTTGCGATGAATAAATCTGCACTGCAACATGGTCTAATCTTAGAGAGCGGTCAATGTTGTGAACGGACTCTGTTTGGTAAATAAAAAAGTAAATCACAACAATAATGAGGTATCACGATGAAGAGATCTTTTGGTCTTCCTTGCTTATTTCTCTTGCTGCTGGGGGCACTACCTGCGTTGGCGCAGCATAAGCTTGAGCCGCTCTGGCTAGCCACTGATTTACCCACCCCTGAGTCTGTGCTTTATGTCGCTGATAAAAAGGCACCTTACCTGTTTGTCGCGCTGATTGATGGCCAGGGTGATGCGGTTGATGGTAAGGGCGGCATCGCAAAACTGGCAGTAGATGGGTCTGTCATCGATAAAGATTGGTTCACTGGTCTTAATGCCCCCAAGGGGATGGCGATGTACAAAAACCGTCTTTATGTGGCCGATATTACCGAGCTGGTGGTGATTGATATCAAGAAGCAGCGCTTGATCAAAAAGATCCCTATCGAGGGTTCAGTATTTTTAAATGATGTCACTGTGAACTCCAGTGGTTTAGTGTTTGTATCGGATACCCGCACGAACAAGGTTCACCGCATTGAGCGCGATGAGCCAAGTCTGTATGTGGAAAATATCACCAGTGCTAATGGCTTGAAAGTGTATGGCTCCAGTTTGATTGTTGGGGCTGGTAAGGAGTTATTGCTGGTAGGAGCCGATAAAAAACCGCTGGTACTTGCCAAAGGATTTGCTCAGGGGATTGATGGTGTTGAGATGATGGCTAAACGCGGTGAGTTTATTGTCTCCTGTTGGCCAGGATTGGTGTACTACGTCTACAGTGATGGCAAGATTGAGTTATTGATCGATTCACAGGAGCAGAAAATTAATACCGCTGATATCGGCTATGACCCCAACACCAACCAGGTATTTGTGCCCAATTTCTTTAAAAATTCAGTCACCGCTTACCAGCTCCAATAACGATTTTAGTGGGCTCAGGCAGGTCGCTCCTACTTGCCTGAGCTGTTGCAATTGTTAGCTTGTTCCTGCCGCTCGCCCCAGGTAGCTGATAAAATCAGTCCCTTCCAAATAGTTATAACCAATTTGCGGGGATTCTCCCCCGCGTTGAAATTTGTTCTGCTAATGAAGCTGAAAGTGCCGCAGCAGTTGGTGCTTTCAACTAAGCTATTTTCAAAATAACAATTAATATTACGATGCACCCACTGCCAGATAGGATGATCTAGTGCGTTTTTACAGTGATTGGAGAAAAGCTCAAGGTTGGCGACAAGAGCTCGTTATGACCTACTACACCGGTATCGATAGCCCGCTAGAACTGACCCTGGCAAGGGTCATCGTGCTGCTCAAACTATTGTTAGTCAGCTGTTCATTAGCCTCATTCTTTGCATCTGCCCAAACCGGCGCCCGAGCCTCTGGCGGCGGCTCCCCAATTCATTACGCTTTTAGCCACATCTTGCCTGATCAGGTAGCGGCAATTGGCTATATAGGCACTATCGCGCAGGATTCCGATGGATTTATGTGGTTCGGTGGTGCCAATGGCCTGGCGCGTTATGACGGTTACAATCTGGTGATTTATCGCAAGGATGCCGCTGATGCGCACAGCCTGAGTAACAACTATGTCAACGATATTCATCTCGACCGGGACGGTAATCTGTGGATTGCCACCCGCAATGGAATCAACCGGTACGATGCGCGGCTGAACCGTTTCACCCGCTACAGCGTCGCCCAGAGCACTGAGTTGGTCAGTGCTGATGACATTATGGCTATCGAAGAAACCGACGATGGCCAGTTCTGGCTCGCCAGCCGTGGAGGTCTGTACAGCTTTACTCCAGATACAGGTCAATACCAACTGCATCCGCTCCAGCATGAAGCCTCTGCTGAAGGTGATGGCATGCTCTGGGTTGTGGTGAAAGACCAACAAGGCGATTTGTGGATCGGCCATCAGAGCCGCGGCGTCACCCGTTTTAATCCGGCCACGGGCGAAGCGCGTGGCTACGGGCGTGGACAAGGCTTGGGTTCTGTTGATATCCGCGAACTCTACGTTGACTCTGCCAATAACCTCTGGGCGGGCAGCTATGGTGCTGGTCTGTTTATGATGGATGACAAGCGCGAGCAATTTGTTCCGCTTAAACACGACACCCTGGAAAAAAGCGCAATGGTAATGGCGGTGCTCGAAGACCGGCAAAAAAATCTGTGGGTAGGCGATGGCAGCGCCGTTTATGTGCGCGCACCTGGTACAACGGCATTTGCACGCTTTACCTACGACGAAACCAATCAGGCGTCGCCGGGTAACTATGTTGTGAATACGCTCTTTGAGGATGTCGCAGGCGATATCTGGCTGGGTTATTTCCCCTCCGGTGTCGATGTGGTTGATCGTCAGGCTTCCGTTTTCAACAACTATCGTCACAGTTCCAGCGACACTAATACCGTTACCGGTGGGGGCGTGCTGTCAGGAACAAAAGACGAGCATGGAAACCTGTGGATCGGCTCCGGTTATGGTTTGAACTATTTTGAACCCAGCGCGCAGCGTTTCACACGCTATGTTTACGACGCTGGTAATCCTGCTGGAATGGGCGGTAATACAGTGCTGTCGATGGCTCTGGGGCCCGATAAATATTTATGGTTGGGCATATATTCCGGCGGACTCAATCGGTTGGATACCACCACGGGAGAGTTTACCCGTTATTTGCCCGACCCTGAAAACCCCAATGCGATTCGTGGCCGCGAGGGCTGGTCGGTCATTCGGGATCAGCAAGGGCACATATGGATTGCAACCGAAGAGGGATTGAACCGTTACGATCCCACCGCTAATTCCTTTCGCTATTTTGTGCCTCCGCCCGAGGATCTCGACGGTGATAAGGTGCTTTATGCCAGGGTGGTTTATCAGGACCGCCAAGGGCGTATTTGGGTCGGCGGTCTGCGTGGATTATTTTTATTTGATCCGGCAACGGAAACCTTCACTCGCTACCGCCATAGTGATGATGACCCTACCAGTTTGAGCGCCGATTTTGTCTTTGCTCTCTATGAGGATAGTCGCGGCAATTTTTGGGTGGGAACCGATGGTGGCGGGATCAATTTATTGGACCGTGATACGGGACAGTTCACTGCATTTACCAGCCGCGACGGCCTGGCCGACGCTGTCGTCGCCGGTATCGTGGAAGATCCTCAAGGCTATTTATGGTTAGGCACTCAAAAAGGCATAGCGCGGTTTGATACCGACAAAAAACAATTTCGCAATTTTGATAAGCGCCATGGGTTAAATGACAATTTGTTTAATCGCAACTCACCGGTGGTGATGAGTTCAGGCGAATTGTTTTTTGGTAACAGCAAGGGTTTTGTGGTGTTTGATCCTGCGGCGATTAGCACCAACCGCAACTCGCCGCCGATTGTGTTTACCAATTTATTAGTCCTCAATAAACCCGTCGCTGTGAACGCCGAAGGCTCGCCCTTGACGGAGGCAATCAATCATACCGCCCGGATTAAACTGACCCATGAAGATGCGGTGTTTACGCTTGAGTTTTCCTCACTGAATTTCCAGATGTCAGCAGAAAACAAATATGCTTACCGGTTGCTGGGGTTTGATAACGATTGGATTTTTGCTGGTACCAAACGTACAGCGACTTATACCAACCTGGACCCCGGCGATTACTTGTTCGAAGTTAAAGCCAGCAATAGCGATGGCGTGTGGAGCGATAAGCAGGCGCGCCTGGCGATTCATATTGCACCGCCGTTTTGGTTAACCTGGTGGGCCTATCTTATTTATGTGCTGATTGTGGTGCTGTTGCTCTATTGGTTTATTCGCATCCAACAATTAAAGCTGCGTTATGAACAACAACAAGTAGAGCAGGAGCGCTCGCTGGTGCGCCGCCTGCAACAGGTCGATAAATTAAAAGATGAATTTTTAGCGAATACATCGCACGAATTGCGCACGCCACTTAACGGTATTATTGGTTTGGCAGAATCTTTGTTGGATGGATTAAATGGCCCTTTACCAGCGCAGACTCGCTACAGNNTTTCACAATCATGTGCCAGAAAATTTACCTGCCGTTTATGCCGATGAAGATCGGCTGTTACAAATTTTGCACAATCTCATCGGCAACGCCGTGAAATTCACCGATGAAGGCAACATTAGTATTTACGCCGAACTAAAAGACGATCAGATTCTGGTGCAAATTGCCGACACCGGAATAGGAATCGCAGCCGAGCAATTGGGTAATATTTTTCACCCTTTCCATCAGGTGGATGGCCGTGCCGAACGTGTTTATGGCGGTACGGGGTTGGGTTTGTCCATCACTAAACAATTGGTGGAGTTGCACGGTGGAACTATAGACGTGCGATCCAATACCGCTAATGTACAGTCCAGCATCGACGGTGTTCAGTCAAACACTGGGCAGGGTTCGGTATTCAGTTTCAGTTTGCCTCTGTCGCTGGAGTTGCCGGTGACTACGACGGTGGAAGAAAGCGCCTTTGTTGTACCGGTTGATTTTACTGAAACGCCTACAACGGAATTAAATGAATCCCGCCAGGTGCGCCACGGCCAACCCCATCAAGGGCACATATTGGTGGTGGACGATGATTCGGTAAATCGTCTGGTACTCGTGAACCATCTTGCGCTGCGCAACTACCGTGTCACTGAAGCGGCCAGTGGTGAAGAGGCGATCGCATTGGTAAAAGAGCATGGCAATATTGATTTGGTATTACTCGATATCATGATGCCGAAAATGTCTGGCTATGAAACCTGCAAACGATTACGTGAATCCTACCGGACCTATGAATTACCGATTATTTTTCTTACCGCACGCAGTCAGACCCAGGATTTGGTGATGGGGTTTGAAGTGGGTGCAAATGATTATTTAACCAAGCCGATTACCAAAGAAGAATTGCTTGCTCGTGTTGACATGCATTTGCAGTTGTACAGTGCAACTCAATATCTGGACCGCAAAGTGGCGGAGCGCACTGAAGAATTGCGCGCTAAAAACGAGGGCTTGAAACAAGCACAGCAGGAATTGCAGAGCGCCTACCAAAAGTTGGAAGAAGCGAGTTTGTCTGATCCGCTTACCGGCCTACACAATCGCCGCTTTTTGAGCAAATCCATGCCAGCCGATATTTCGCTAGTGGAGCGGGAATACCAAAATTGGCTGTTCGCTAATCAAGCTAACGGAGACGACGAAATTCACTGGCCGTTACCCAAAGACCACGATCTGATTTTTATGTTGCTTGATGTCGATCATTTCAAATGGGTCAATGACAGTTATGGTCATAGTGCTGGCGATAAAGTATTGGAGCAATTGAGTCGTCTGCTGGAAGAAGTACTGCGCGATTCTGATTATCTTGTCCGTTGGGGCGGAGAAGAGTTTTTAATTGTCGCGCGTTTTTGTTCGCGCGCCGAAGCTCCGGAAATGGCCGAGCGAATCCGCCAAGCGGTCGCGCATTACGCATTTGATTTAGGCAATGGACAGCAGCTGCAAAAAACCTGTTCGATCGGTTATGCGGTTTATCCATTTTATCCGCAAGTCCCTAATACGCTAACTTGGGAGCAGGTAGTCGATACTGCGGATCGCGCACTCTATGCCGCAAAAAATGCCGGGCGCGATTGTTGGGTCGGTATTGTCAGTAAACCGGGGACGGTGCTGGATATGAATCCGGCGGTCGATCAAAACCTCAATCTCCTGCTCGCCCAAGGTGCGATTGAGATTGAGGCCTCGGCCGATAAAACACGGATTAAATTTTAAGGCCAGTTATATTGTGCTCGGTGTAGTTAGTTATTTTTCATGCGACGTTTGTTTAAACTGTTGCAACTGCGCCGGGTTGGCATCAGTTTGGTATTTTTCTTTCCACTCAGAGTAAGGCATACCATAAATGCGCGCGCGTGCATCTTCATAATCCAATTCGATATTGTCTGCCTTGGCGGCTGCTACATACCACTTGCTTAAGCAGTTGCGGCAGAAACCCGCGAGATTCATCAGGTCAATATTTTGCACATCCTTGCGGCTGTCCAAATGTTCCAGTAAGTGGCGAAAAGCGGCAGCTTCCAATGCCTGTTGGCTTGCGGGAGAGAGTTCATCAATTTTCATAAGTTAACCTGTTGCGTCTGAATCAGTGGTTTGGCGAAGAGTGGATGCCAGTGTGGGTGATCACTAATGGCAGGTCAATTGCGGCTAATTTCTCCTTGTTGCTTGAACCTCAATTCAACCTGCCTATACTCAAACCGTGCCGACAGCGTTGTCGGCGTTAGAGTGTTGTTTGTTTGAGCGATTTTGCCGCCTTCATCCAAACTTGTGCCTGAATTGGGGGTTTTTGCGTGAATATTATTTTAGGGATTATTGTCGTCCTGGGGTGTGTCATCGGCGGCTTCGTCCTCCATGGTGGTAATCCTATGGCGCTTATGTCGCCGGTGGAAATCCTCATTATTTGCGGTGCATCATTAGGTGCGATGATTATTGGCAATCCACTGTCGGTCACCATTGGCGTGGTCAAGTCCGCCGGTGCGCTAATGACCCCCTCCAAGTTTAATAAAACGTATTACCTTGAAATCCTTACGCTTCTGTATGACATCCTCAATAAAACCCGTCGTGAAGGTTTGATGGCGATTGAAGGCGACATTGAAGAGCCGGATACCAGTCCGCTATTTGCTAATTATCCGGAAATTCTGAAAGACCATCATATTGTGGAATTTATTTGCGACTACCTGCGCATTATGGTGGCAGGCAACATGGCACCCCATGAGCTAGAGGCGTTAATGGAGCAAGAGTTGGACGGACACCATCAGGAGGCCACGGTCATTCCTGGTGCGATCCAAAATGCCGCCGATGGTTTACCCGGTTTCGGTATTGTTGCAGCGGTACTCGGTGTGGTGATCACCATGAGCAAGATTGGCGGCCCGCCATCAGAAATTGGCGCATCGGTAGCGGCGGCACTGGTAGGTACGCTGCTAGGGATTTTGTTTGCCTATGGTTTTATTGGGCCTTTTGCTTCCTATTTGAACGGCAAGGTGCGCGACGAATCTCGCTCTTATGAATGTGTTAAAGCCGTTCTCGTTGCTTCGATGAACGGCGTTCCACCGCAGGTCGCGGTGGAGTTCGGTCGCAAAGTACTTTTCCACAGCGTTCGCCCCAGCTTTAAAGAGTTGGAAGAGCAATACCGCGCCAGCAAGAAGTAAGGTCACCGATTTATGGAAAAGGGCGGGAATCAGCAACCCATTATTATCAAAAAGAAAAAGGGGCACGGCCATGGTCATCATGGCGGCTCTTGGAAAGTGGCGCTTGCCGATTTTATGACGGCGATGATGGCATTCTTTTTATTGATGTGGCTGCTCGGCAGTACTTCATCGGAAGAAAAAAAAGCAATTTCTGCACACTTTTTAGATCCCGGTAGCCAATACGTGGTTGGCGAGGGTGGTGCTGATTTGGGCTTGATTAGTCAGGATCAGCCCTTGATCCAAACCCAATCCGACGATCCGAGCGATGAAACCGCAAACGATAAAGAAATGACGCAAGACGAGTTGCAAAAGGAATTAGAGCGCATCGAGTCTGAAAAGCTTGAAGAACTCAAAAAACAATTGGAAACCGAGATCAATGCGCTGGATTCGGTATTCCAGCAGATCAAAGATCAAATCCTGATTGATTTCACTGCGCTGGGTTTACGCATCCAGATTGTCGATAAGGATCAGCGCCCGATGTTTGATGTGGGCAGCGCCAATTTGCAGCAGTGGTCGTCCGATGTATTGCACGCATTAGCGCCAATTTTGGATAAGGTACAAAACAAAATCAGTGTCACCGGTCATACCGATGCAACGCCCTATGGCATAGGCGCGACTTATACCAACTGGGAGTTGTCGGCTGACCGTGCCAACGCCGCGCGCCGCGCTTTGTTAGGGGGCAGTTATCCCGAGGCAAAAGTAGCTACAGTGCAGGGCATGGGCTCCGCTGCACCGTTGTTGGTGGATAAACCCGGCGAACCGATTAACCGCCGCATTGCGATTATTGTGCTTAAAAAAGCCGTTGCCGATGCGCTGGGCAGTGGCGCTGGAATTGATAGCGGCCAATTGATGAAAAGCAGTGATACATTCACCAAACTCCCTGCGCAATCCCAGCCTGCTGGGCCGAAAATCCTTTCACCTAGTGAAGTGGATGACGCCATTGATGCGGCCAATTCACAATAAGTACTAGTCAGTGACGACAAAAGCACGGGCTGAATATTAAATGTTCAGCCCGTTTTTTATTAGCCGGTTTTTATCTGTGTGGGATTGAATAGCCATCCCCTCAGCCCCAAATCGCTCAAGTCCCAAATGATCGGTTCACGCAGTGAACACTGGTTATCCAGATCAGCTATCTCAGGTATTAAGAGGAGAATTCCATGTTTTATGAACTTACCGTTGTGCAATTCAGCAAAGCGCTCAATAACCTTAACGCGCTTCTCGATAAAGGCGCGGCCCATGCCGAAGCGAAAAAATTTGATGTGTCGGTGCTGCTGAATTCGCGCCTCGCGCCCGATCAATTCAATCTGATTCGCCAAGTGCAAATCGCCTGCGATACCGCCAAATTAGGCGTTGCACGTCTGACCGGTAAAGTGGAGTCGGCGCCAGTGCATGCTGATACCGAAGCCACTCTGCCGGAATTAAAAGCACGTATTCAATCAGTATTGGATTATCTCGCCGGATTTAAACCGGAGGATTTTGCCGGTGCCGCCGAGCGCCACATCAGCCAGCCGCGTTGGGAAGGTAAGTATCTGACCGGGACTGAATTTGCGATTCAACATGCGATCCCGAATATTTATTTCCATATCACCACTGCCTACTCAATCTTGCGCCACAACGGTGTTGATGTAGGCAAGAAGGATTATCTTGGAAGCATGCCTTACAAAAGTTAATATGGCGCATCAATAATCAATCCATGCGCTGTGTAAGCGGCGCATGCGTTTTATAAAAGGATGCGTAAGGATGTCTGATGCTCGACTGGATGTATATTTACTCGGTGAACCGCAACCGGGTGTAGATAGGCCAACACTGGTGCGCAATCTCGCCACCACCTTCAAAAAAGATGTTCCGGTCATTGAAAAAATGTTGCGCAAACCGCGCAGCTTGCTCAAAGCTGATGTCGATGCCGCAACCGCCGCGAAATACCAAGGCGCAATAAAAAAAGCCGGTGGCCAATGCGAATTGATTAATCACGGTGAGGAATTATTTCCAAGTGAAGCATTAAGCCCAGTAGCCGCGCGCGCGCCCCTTACTGTGGCGCCAGTTGAACCTACTGAACTTACTCCCGCTGTCGATAGTGGAGCCCCTGCCGTCGCTGGTGATAACTCACACAACAACCCGCACTATCACTCACCTTATACCGCACCGAATACGAGTAGCGAATCGACGGATTATTTTTGCTATAAATGTGGTCGAGGAATCGCTCCCGGCTTGGCGCAATGTCCCTATTGCCGCGCGCCGCAGATCCAGGTTTATCGCAAAGACAAAGCAACTGCTGGCGTGCTCGCCTTTTTTCTCGGCGGCTTGGGGGTGCACCGTTTCTATTTAGGGCAGTGGTGGGGGATTTTTTATCTGCTTTTCTGGGGTACATTGATTCCCAGTATTGTTTCGTTAATTGAAGCCTTTGTGTTTTGGCTTACCCCCAATGAGCGCTGGAATCAAAAATACGGTCAGGTGCCCGCACGCGGTGCCGGCATGGTAGTGGCGTTGGTTGTGGGTGCTATTTTAATGATAGCCATTGTTGGTATTCTCGCCGCCATCGCTTTACCCGCTTATCAGGACTACACCACGCGCAGCAAAGTGCAGGCGGCGTTGCCACTCATTAATGAAACTCGACAAAAAGTCACTGATGTTATTAAACAGAAAGATTTTTTACCGAGTGAAAATTTGTTGGCGGGATTACCGGATGACATCAGCAATCAATTTGTCACTTCAATTAAATTGGGTGAGGGTGCGCAAATGATTGTTACCTTCAATGTTCCCAGCTTGAATGAAGAAAATAACACGATTATTTGGACGCCTACCCGGCAAGGCAGTGAAATTGTCTGGAGTTGCACAACGGGCGCTATGTTGGATAAATACCGTATGCCTGAGTGTCGCGGTGGATCTGGTGAACGCAATTCCACCCAACATCAGGGGGTAGATAAGTCCTCTCTACATGTACGCATGTATAGCGATGACAAAACAATATCCTTGATGGTGCCGAGCGATTGGAAAGGTAATCGAAAATTAAATGAAGAGGCCATTCTCGGTGTTGCCAATACTTTTGATGAAGTTTATGCAATTGTTATCAGCGAGGCAAAAAGCGATTTTGAATCATCAGTAACATTGGATGATTATTTGCAATTGGTGGTGAAAAATACGGAATCGACAGCAGAAAATTTTCGCGAAGTTAGCGCGGTCCAATCTCTTAATATAAAGGGCCTATCCGCGAAGCAGCAGGTGATCGCAGCATCAGTAAACCGCCTAAAAGTAACCTATCTACTGACGGGTTTAGAAGATGATACCTATTTTTATCTTATCTATGCTTGGACTATGGATTCCCGCTTTGAAAAAAATCGCGCCTTACTGAAAAAAGTGAGCGAGAGTTTTACTGTGCATGGTAGGGCTAGCCAATAATGACTAATCCCTATGAAGTACCGCAAGCGGTTCTGGAGAGTGAAGTTCTTCCTCTGCGAAAGAAAACCGGGTGGAAAATATTTTTTTGGATATTTATGCCCTTGGCGTGCCTCTCTTTTTGGTTTGTTATTGCTGATGCTGAATCCAGTAACATTGATAAGTTAGGCGAAGTAATTGTTTATAGCCTAATAGGAGTAGGATTATTTGGTTTTGCATACAATAAAAAAATATTCGTCATGCGGTTTTGGCGATATTTTATTCCTGTCGCAATCGTGTGGGATATTTATACCGTGGCAAATCAGGATTGGACAATATTTTCTAAAAACGATATGGCAGCGTACATAATTATCGGCATCACTCTTACTTGCTTGGGATTAATGCTGTTTTTTCAGTATTTTGGTTTGTATAAATATGCTTATCAATCACGAGAGATTTGGGATAAATAAAACCGAGTGGCTCCCAACAGGGAGCCACAGTTAGTTTGTAAATTACATCTCCTTCGCAATTTTCGCCTTTCTTACCAACTGCACAAACTCTGTACGGTAGCCAAATTCATCCTTCCCTTTATTGGCTTGCGCCAGTTCAATCACCTTGTCGTAGGTGAAATCACCCGCGTAGTTACTTCCTTTCAACAGTTGCGCAAATCCGGCGACGGCGAGGGAGAAATTTACTTCTTGTTGATATTCCGCGTTAATCTTAACTTTGCTTGCGGCGGTAATGGGGGTTTCGATCAAATTGGATTTACTTTCAGTGGGCAATTTATAGCGCAAGCGCAAGAAGGCGTATTCGCTATTTTTGCCAGTATCAGGTTTGTTTTGTTTTTGATAGCGACTCTCCTCAAGTAAGCCACTCTCTGCACCCACAGGTGTGATTTCATAAATTGCGGTCACACGTTGACCTGCGCCAATTTCACCTGCATCGACTTTGTCATTGCTAAAATCTTCACGGTTAAGCGCGCGGGTTTCGTAACCGATCAGGCGATATTCTTTAACGGTGTTGGGGTTAAATTCCACCTGAATTTTTACATCCTTGGCGATAGGAAATAAATTCGAGGTAGCTTCTGTCACCAATACTTTTTGCGCTTCGCTGAGCGTGTCGATATAAGCGGCAGTACCGTTACCGTTTTGCGCCAGGGTTTGCATCATTTCATCTTGATAATTACCTTGACCGAAACCGAGTACAGATAAATAAATGCCTTTGTCGCGTTTGCGCTCCACAAAATCTTGCAGTGCTTCGTCGCCGGTTTGGCCGACATTAAAGTCGCCGTCGGTAGCAAGGATAATGCGGTTGACACCTTTGGAATTAAAATTCGCTTCTGCCAATTGATAGGCGAGGGCAATGCCTTCTGCACCGGCAGTGCTGCCGCCCGCTTGCAAATTATTTAACGCCGCGAGAATTTTACTTTTCTCTTTAACTTTTGTTGGTTCCAGCACTGTACCTGCAGCACCAGCGTAAACTGCTATGGCGATAGTGTCGTCTGGTCTGAGCGTGTCCAATAATAAACTCATGGATTGTTTTACCAGCGGCAATTTGCTCGGCTCATCCATAGAACCGGATACGTCCAATAAAAACACCAGATTGGATTGCGGGATTTCGCTCGCTGCCAATTGATAACCTTGAATTCCGATATGGATTAATTTATTGCCTGCTTTCCAGGGCGAGTCCATCACGCTGGTGTAAGTTGCGAAGGGTGTTTTACGCTCTTTGGGCACAGGGTAGGCGTAATCAAAATAGTTAATCAGCTCCTCGCTGCGTACGGCATCTTTCTCCGGCAATTGACCGCTGTTGAGCATGCGTCTTACAAAACTATAAGAAGCGGTATCCACATCGATGGAAAAAGTAGAGACGGGATTTTCGCTTACAGCGATAACACTGTTCTCTTTAAAATCTTCAAAGCGGTCACGGAATTCTTGCGGTGGTTGGTTAACGATTATTTCTTCTACCATTGGCGCGGGTGCGGCGAGCACCATAGGTTGCGCTTTGGATTTCATCGCCGGTGCAGCGGCTAACTCCATTTTTTGTGATGCTAATCTAGTCTGCTCTTTGCGCTCTACTACCGCCGCTGACTCTGCTTCCATTCCCGCGTATGAAGCTGCATCTTCAGCGAGAGCCATATCGGCCAGAATTTTTTTATCTTCACTAATAATTCCCTTCGCGGGTTCTTGCACATTTAACGGCACAGTTTTACCGAGCGATTGTTCGGCAATACGCGCGGCCAATTCCTGCTCATCTGAGTTGATCATCAAATGTTGCATAAAAGTTAAACCCGCCAGTACTGCAAGGCTGGATGCGGCGATACCGGAAATCAACGCTGGTTTTTGCCAGAAAGGGCGATTGTCAAAACCGTTGTTATTGGTGCTGTTGAGGGTGTTGTTCATGATTTTGTTCCCGTGATGGTTAGTGTCACGGGTAAGACGCAGGCGCTGTAAAAATCCTTGGAGAATGTTGGAATTTTTTTCTTCGCTGTTGGTTTGAGTTGTTGTCGATAAATTTTTCACCACAGTTTCACGGGTAGGTTGCGCAGTTTGCGCTGTGTTTTGTTGCGCAGCGAATGCGGCCATAGCGGCTGCCAGATGTCGGGCTTTGGTACTGGCATCGGGCGCGGGTGGCTGCTGTTGCAGCAGTCGTTCCAGATCCTGTTTGTTCATATCTTCTCTGTTCATAGGCTTTTTTTCACAGGGAGAACTCCCAGCCTCCATCGGATTGTTGTTGCAGAAGCTGAAGTTGTTTGCGAATGTCGTGGAGCCGCCAGGAGACGGTGGATTCTTTCAGTTGCAGAATCGCGGCGGCCTCGGCATGGCTCAGACCTTCACCGTGTACCAGCAGCGCAGTCTCTTTAAAGCCCTCGGCCATTTGGTCGAGACGGCGCAATAGCTGCTGGAGATAAATGCTGTTCTCCGCACTGCGATCCGGCGCTCGCTCCGGCTCTATCCAATCGTCGATGCTGTCGTGCTGGTGGCGGTTCTGGCTCTTGTACCAGTCCTTGGCGCAATTGATCACCAGTCGATACAGCCAACTGCTAAACGCCGCTTCAAAGCGGAATTGGCCGATGCTTTGCGCAAGTTTGATGCAGGCTTGCTGGGTAATATCTTCGGCATCGGCCTTATTGCCGCACCAGCGATAGGCAAAGCGATAGATATTGTCGTAGCAACTTTCTAATAGCTGGCCAAAAGCCTGATCATCGCCGCTTTGTGCTGCGCTGATCAAACTGATGCGGTCTTCAGTGCCCCTGGAATTGTCGTCTGGGCTCATGGGCTCATATCCATGCTGGTTTCTGTGTCCTCACTTCATTGGCTGTCGAAAATTAGACGACCTTGCCTCCAATTTCCTTGGTGGGGGCAAGTTTTTGTCGGATTTCTTTACATTGAGCTGATTTGTTTTGTGATGTGGTTATCATCAGATTGTTGATTTTAATGACATAAATTTTATTGGTGTGAATTTTGCTAACTTTGATGCCAATGCAGTCAAGCTGCCTATTTCGCTTGAAACTTTAACCTAATCCAAAGGACTCTCCCATGTTAATCAAATCCATTTATACCCGTGGCCTCGGTATATTCACCGGTTTGCTGCTTGCTATGACTGCCCAAGCTAATCTTATCGTGAATGGCGGTTTTGAAGACAACAATGTTGCTGCGGGTAACTGGGGCTATTTTTCATCGGCCAATGTTAATGGTTGGGATGGTGACAATATTGAAATTTGGGATAGCTATGGCGGTGTGGTTGCACCTGAAGGCACCCAACATGCCGAGCTTAATGCTCACCCGTTTGATGGCGGTGTGTTCTCGATTTACCAAAGCTTTGCGACTGTTTTAGGCCAGACCTACGATGTCTCCTTTTTCTATAGCGCGCGCGACAGTGTTAATGAGCAGTTCTCGTTCAGCGTTGCCGGTCTCAACGCAACCTTGACCGATCATGTAAAAAATAAATGGGAAAAATATACCGGCAGCTTTGTTGCCAGTAGCAACCTGAGCACTATTACTTTCACCACCTACGATGCGGGTACATTGGGTAACTTTTTGGACGATGTTGTAGTGACTGCCAGAGCGACAGTGATTGAGTCTAATCCGCTGGTGATGTTACTGATCGGCTTGGGTGGATTGCTGTTGGCCAGAAAAAAACATGTTGGAATAAACAATCGCGCTTGATGAATGTTGAAAATTCACAGCAAAAGGCGACCCGCAGGTCGCCTTTTTTTTGGGCTCATAATTAGCGTGGGAAGGTGTTGATTGCCTGCTGCAACGCGGTCAATTTATCAACTTGGTTTTGGTAGGCAATTTGGTCAAATAGCCTGCGGATTACCTCCAGACCTCTGCGGTAATCAGGCTCGCTGTAAAGCACTCGTTCAATAAAATCCCCCAGCGTTTCGCCCGGTTTGCGCCTGTACCCCAGTTGCGCCAGCTTACGCTCCAGTTTCTGGATGGCGCGAGTTTCTGGCCTCAGTTCCAGGACTTTCTGGTTGCGCAGCAGCGCCCAGGTAAATATCACCACACCTATCAGGCCCAATCCGATCAGCCAGAGCGTGAGTCGCCAGGTTTCGGTGCCACCCAGCAGGCGCGATAACAGTCCCTCTTGCGCTTCGCTATCGTAATTCAGCACCCAGCGCTGCCATGTATAGGTAGCGGCATCCCAGCGCAACTGCAAGCTGTACAAGAGTTGTGATGATCGCCAGACATTCGCTACTAATGCTTGGTCGCTTGCGCTCAGCGCTTCATCCATCCCCTGTTCAATACGATTGGGCGCTACGGCAGCAGTGGGGTCGATCATTTGCCACCCTTTGCCGTCGATCCACACCTCCGCCCATGCGTGCGCGTCGGATTGGCTGACCAGCAGATAGTTTTCCACCGGGTTCCAGCGTCCACCTTGATAGCCAACCACTACCCGTGCCGGTATACCGGCCGCACGCAGTAAAAAGCTAAAACTGCTGGCAAAGTGCTCGCAGAAACCGCGTTTGGTGACCAGTAAAAACTCATCAACTGAATGCTGGCCGAGCAGGGGCGGTTGCAGGGTGTAGGTAAATTCACGGTTAAACAGCGCCAAGGCTTGGGCGATGATTTGTTCATCGCCCAGATTTTCGCTGCGCCAGCTGTTCGCTAGTGCACGTGTTTGTGGATTGCTGTCGCGCGGTAGGCGAGTGTAAAAGTCGTGTTGTGGGTCACTGAGTTGCGGTGCATTCAGCCACTCAATTTCCAGCGCTGAGCGGACTTGGTAGCGCATCCGCTGGGCAATGGGAAGGCGGTTCATCAACAGTGAGTCAGCATTGATACGAATTGAGTTAGTGGTATTTTCTACCGTTTGCGGGGTCATTAAGCTGAATAACCAAGGCTGCCCATGCGGTTCAACAATGATGCTGTAGTCA
>DQHS01000283.1 GCA_003524365.1 Cellvibrio sp.
TTGAAAAAACTGCGCCGATAAATAGCCTTGGTGGCCACTGCGTTTTAAATAAGTATTCCGATACAATCGATAAAAAGTGTCCCAATCCACTGCCGTAATTTGTGCACCGGTTTTGTGTAAAAAGTGAAAGCCTTGCTCGCTGACATGACGCCGCTCCTTGAGAATATTTTTACGTTTGCGCGAGTTCATCTGCGCTAAAAAATCATCAAAATGCTGATAGCCACGATTAAACCAGTGAAACTGGCAGCCGAGCCGCTGTTGAATATTTCGCTCATACAATTGCGCGCTCAGCTCAGTGTTGGGGAATAAGCAATGCCAGCTGGAGAAGTTATTTCTACTGGATTCTGCTGTCAGCGCTTGCACAACAGCATCAATGACTCGACTTGTTGGCAGATCTGTCTTGCACAACAACCGCGGGCCAACACAGGGCGTAAATGGAATGGCATTGATCCATTTTGGATAATAATCAAAACCGTAACGACGATAAGCATCCGCCCAAGCCCAATCAAAAACATATTCACCATAGGAGTGCGTTTTTATATAGCCCGGCATGGCGGCGAGCAATTGTTCATCGATAAACACCAGTAAATGGTGCGCTTGCCAGCCGGTTGCAGCGCTAGTGCAACCGCTGTCTTCCAGTACGGCAAGGAATTCATGGCGCACAAAGGGGTAGTCAGGCGGGCAGAGCTGATTCCAGTGTTTGGCATCAATCTTATGAATTGAATCGATAAAGCGAATCTGCACAGTTGGGCCCCTCTAATGACAGATAAATGCGTAAAGTTACGCAACTACAAACTCCTGCGCTAGGTATTGTCATCCTCACTACAGTAAAATCCCACCCTCTCGATAACTTCTGGTCTCTCAATGCCATCGCCACAACCTGACGCCCAGCTCCCCGCTCGGCGTCATCCTGGTCCCAGTTTATCCTCCTTATTGCTGGACTTTGCTGCGAATTTTCACACTGAGCGCGTGCGCGTGCGCGACATTACCGAATCCCTTGGGCAGCGTTCCTTCGGCTTTATCTTGCTGATTTTTGCGCTGCCCAACTCCCTGCCGATCTTGGGTATTCCTGGTGTATCGACTATTACGGGTATGCCGATGTTGTTTGTCGCGGTGCAGATGGCGCTCGGACACCAACGTGTCTATTTACCCCGCTGGATTGCCGACAGTTCACTGGCAACAGCAGATTTTCAAAAACTGATCAACAAGGTGGCGCCCTGGCTCAGGCGCATTGAAAAGCTGATGCGCCCGCGCATTGCCATACTCACCCTGGGTAGTGCCGAGCGCTGGCTGGGTGCATTTTGTGTATTGCTGGCAGTTTTGCTGGTATTGCCTATCCCTTTGGGCAATTTGCTACCGGCGCTGGGGATTCTTTTTATCGCCTTGGGCTTGATTGAAAGTGACGGAGTTTGCGTACTGGTGGGAATTGCTATTGGCATTGCCGCCTGGATGTTTTTAAGTGGTCTGGTATGGGTTGCTGTCCAGACTGCGCTCGCCATGATCGACAAAATGGTTTGAACGGGGAATAGCGTGGAAGGAATGGCTGATTCTGACGCTTCCAAAAATTTGGCGACTAATAAATTTTACGTGACCTACCGCACCGTCAAGTCCGCAACTTAAACCGATAATGCGCGCACCAAATTTCCCCCACATTCTGTGTTCAGGATTTATTCATCCACAACAATTAGTATCACCCCGGAACGACCTTACTGGAGACCATAATTTATGAAAAATTCACTGAAAAAAATGAGTTACCTCGTTGCTGTTGCAGGTTTGGCTGGCAGCGTTAGTGTTAATGCAGCACCTGGAATTAGTTACAATTACGCAGCGCTGCAATTTATTGATCAAGATGTTGATGATTACGATTGCAATCAAGATGGTTTGCGCTTGAGCGGCAGCCTTGAATTGAATAGCGATTTTTTTGCAATCGGTTCTTACAGCGATGTAAGTGGTAATCGTGGTTGCGGTTCAGAAGCTATTAGCGCTGGTCTGGGCTACCGCACTGTGTTTGGTGCAGATTCCAGTATCTACGGTACATTGGCGGCGGAAAATATTTCGCCAGATGGTAGCGGTAGCGACTCAGGTTTAGTGGTTGCTGCAGGTTTACGCGGTTTTATCAACAATAATGTAGAAGCAAAAATTCAGTTGGCTCATCACACCACATTTGATGGCAATACTGTATTAAGTGGTGGGGTTGCCTACTGGTTCGCACCACAATTTGCAGCGACGGCCGATGTAGGTCTTGGCACGGAAGCTTCTGAAATTGGCCTTGGCTTGCGCATGAATTTCTAATGCAGTAACCGGCTAGCGAAAAAGCCAGCGACATTTGTCGCTGGCTTTTTTTTGCTTGCTGTTTTTAGCCGCATACATCCAGGCAACACATATACGTCATCATGCGGTCACGTGTTACTGTCATATTTCTTCGGTTAATCGCCTTCAGAACTAATCTGACTGTTATCGCGCCATCCGGCGACGACACAATCCAACAAGGCCAAATAATCCGGCATTCTCGAAAGAACCACCCAGTAAATCACCGAAGGCATCAACCAATGGCTGCATTAAAAAGTGGTAAATTTAAATAGCAAACCAGTTAAAAATGACTGAATGGTGACAGGGTAATTTAATTGCGTAGATGCGGATAAAATAAGGGGGTTGTGACGTGCGCATGACAAGCCAGTGATAATTACTGGCTTGCTGCTTCCAACTCCTCGCTCACCATCAACCAGGTTTCTTCGGTTTCTTCCAATTGCATTTGCAGCTTGCCTTGCTCTGCTAGCAGTTCTTGCAATTTGGCTTTGTTTTTATCTTCGTAAATACTGCTATCGCCCAATAGGGTTTCAATTTCGCTCAAGCGCTTTTGGAGTTTTTCCAATTGGCTTTCGAGATTTTTTAATTTATTAGTGAGCGGCTTCAATTGTGCGCGCTGCGCGGCGGACTGTTGGCGCTGCGCTTTTTTATCGACTTTGTTGTCGCCTTCGCTGTCACTAGCTGTTTCTTTTTCGGTATTGGCAACGTTGGTTTTCTGCTGTTGCATCCATTTGTAATAATCTTCCAGATCGCCGTCAAATTCGCTGACACTACCATCGGCCACTAACAAAAATTCGTTGACAGTGTTACGCAATAAATGACGGTCATGTGATACCACAATCACTGCACCCTCAAATTCCTGCAGTGCCATGGTGAGCGCGTGGCGCATTTCCAAATCCAGATGGTTGGTGGGTTCGTCTAGCAATAACACGTTGGGTTTTTCCCATGCGATTATCGCCAACGCCAGACGCGCTTTCTCGCCACCCGAGAAGTGGGTAATAGGTTCAAAGGCGCGCTCACCATGGAAATCAAAACTGCCGAGGAAATCGCGAATTTCCTGCTCGCGCGCTTGCGGGGCCAAACGTTGGATATGCAATGCCGCAGAGGCATTAATATCCAGTGCTTCCAATTGATGTTGCGCAAAGTAGCCAAGTTTAAAATGTTCGCCGTTAGTGCGATCACCGGCCAGCAGCGGCAGCGAGCCGGCGAGGGTTTTTACCAGACTCGATTTACCCGCGCCATTGGGGCCAAGTAAACCTACGCGAGTTTCTGCGCGAATACTCAGTTCAACTTTGTTGAGTACAACCTTGGTACCCTGATCATTACTTTTATAGCCAATGTCGGCGCGCGCGATATGCACCAGTGGCACCGACATTTTGTCATTGCATTTAAAGGTGAAGGTAAACGGCGAATCGATATGCGCGGGCGCAATTTTTTCCATGCGCTCCAACTCTTTAATCCGGCTCTGCGCCTGACGCGCTTTAGTCGCTTGCGCACGGAAGCGGCGAATATAATTTTCAACGTGCGCAATACGCTCTTGCTGCTTCTCAAAACTCGCCTGCTGCTGTGCAAGTTTTTCGGCGCGCTGACGTTCAAACGCGGAATAGTTGCCACTGTAGTTATCGAGTTTTTGTTTCTCGATATTCACAATGCGGTCGACAATATTGTCGAGAAAGTCGCGGTCATGCGAAATGATAATCAAAGTACCGGGGTAGCGTTTGAGCCACTCTTCCAGCCACAGGGTCGCATCCAAATCCAAATGGTTAGTCGGTTCGTCGAGCAACAATAAATCCGATGGGCACATAAGTGCTTGCGCAAGATTTAAACGGATGCGCCAGCCACCGGAAAAATCCGATACCGGGCGCTGGTCATCGCCCGGTGCAAAGCCCAAACCGTTTAACAATTGCTGCGCGCGCGAGGGGGCGGTGTAGGCGTGGATATTTTCCATGTCGCTGTACAGGTGCGCGAGCTGTTCGCCATTGTGTTCCGGATCTTGCAAGGCCGTGGCAATTTCTTGCTCCAAGCGGCGCAATTCGCTATCGCCATCGAGCACATAGTCCAGCGCACTGCGTGTGGTGTGACCAACCTCTTGCGCCATATGCGCGACGCGCCATTGTTTGGGAATATCGAGTGTGCCGGTATCGCTGTGCAATTTGCCCAGCAGCAATTGGAACAAAGTGGATTTGCCAGTGCCGTTAGCGCCGATCAAACCGACTTTCTGGCCCGGATAAATAGTGAGGTCAGCACCATCTAATAAAAATTTGGTGCCGCGCTGAACGGAGGTGTTTTGTAATTGAATCATGGCGCGTATTCTAGCAGACTTGCCCCAAACCTCTGCTAGCGGATTTTGTCATGCCCCCTGCATTACCCGATTCACATTCGAGCCTGTGGGATTTCTCGCTCACACATTACGCGCGCGCCGGTGTGGCCGATACATGCCTGCGCCTGCAAGATGCGCATGGCGTCAACGTCAATCTGTTGCTCTGGTGTGCCTGGCTGGAAGAACACGGCTTAACGCTGGATGCGACGCGCCTGAGCTGCGTGCAAAAACGTATCCACGCCTGGGATCAGAACTATGTTGCGCCCCTGCGGCAAATGCGGCGCAGGATGAAAGCGGAATTTGGCGTGACGGATAAAGATATCGAACGGGTGCGTCAGCAGATCAAACAAGCCGAGTTACTCGCCGAAAAACACGTGCAGTTGTGGCTGGAGGAAGTCGCGCAAACCTGGCACCCCACAGATGCGCGCGGCCAACATCTCCCAACGACCGGCGACAATCTGCGCTTTTACTTACAGCAGCTCAATGTGAGCGACGCCGCCATTGCCGAGTTTGTCAGTTTGCTTGTGAAGGGAAGTTCGGCTAAGCCCGATTGAATTCTTATCATAAAAAAGGGCGCCAACTGCGCCCTCGTTTGTGCAATCCGATGCGATTAATTCCGCACTTAATTCAATGAGCCTTTATCGTCATCAAATGGCAATGTAGGTGTTTCTGGTGTCAGTGATTCTACGCTGGTATCGGGCGCGGGTGTTTCAACAGCAGGGGTCTCGACAGGCGCGGGGGTATCAACGATCACCGGTTCAACTGCAGCGGGAGCTGCAATAGCCGCTTCGACAACCACGGTTGGTGCAGGAGCGCTAACCTCAGTCGCGGCTGCTGCTTTTTTTGCGGGCGCCTTTTTAACCGGCGCTTTTTTTGGCGCTGGCGCTACAACAGGCTGATTAGTTTCAGGCGCTGCTGCCGGTTTGCTCTTGGCAACTTTCGGTTTTGCGACAACAGCTTTAGCTGTGCTGGCTTTAGTTACTGTGGCTTTTGGTGCAACTGCAGCTGCTGGTTTTGCCTTGGTGGAAACAACTTTCTTAGCTACTTTTTCAACCATTGTCTTGTCAGTTTTTGGTACAGCTGCGCCAGTTGAGCTCGCTTTGGCTGGCTGTGTTTTTTCGGTCTTGTTAGTCTTTTTGGTTTTCTTCGCTTTTTTGGTTTTGCCTTTCAATTGCTCAGCAACTGCTTTGGCGATTTCTTTGCTTGCTGTTTGCGCAGATTTTAATGCGTCCAATGATGCCTGGGCACTGGCAACAACTTTGCTTTGTGCGGCCAGATCTTTTTTTGCCTGACTCAGGCGCGCTTTGGCTGCGGGCGTTTTACTTTCTTTCGCCGACAGGTCAGCAACTTTTTTCCTGGCACTACTCAGTGCTTTGCTTTCCACAGCAAATGCCTTTTCGGCAGCAGCGAGTTCCTGCGCGCGGGCTTTATCCAGTGCAGCACTGAGTTTGGCAATTTCTTGTTCCAGTTGCACAATTGCACCCTGGGAAGCAGCTATTGAATTTTTTGGAGTTTTCGAGGCGGCCATAAAAAATACCTGTGTGAAAAAAGCGTTGAAAAAGTGAGTAAGAAGCAGAGCCAGCGGTTACCGCGAATCGGGCGAATTGTAGCTGTGCGCCGCTAAAAAGTGTATGCCTCTGTGATTGCTGATGTTCCACTAATTTGCGGGGCAATGCACCTGAACTATGCGCGCAACTTGCAGTCTGAAACAGTTCTTTCTTCCGGAGAATTTGCGCACCCTGCGGTAAATGGGGCGCAGTACACACTTTGGCTGGCTGTTTAACCGGGGCGGGCGCTAAAAACGCGCACATTTGGCTGGAGTTGGTATACCATTGCCGCCTGCTCTGGCGCCGCAGTATAAGGTGTCGGCTAGGACCAAGTGAGCGGCAAGCTTGCTTCACACAGACAACGATTACAAATCAATGATTACTAATAAGGTGCATTATGTTTAACAAACGTTTATTGGTTGTTGGCCTGATGGCTGCTACTGCTGGCTTGATGGGCTGCAACAAAAAAGAAGAAGTAAAACCAGTTGATGATAGCGCCAAGCTGGCTACACTGGAGCAAAAAGCTAACTACATCATTGGTCAAAACTTGGGCAAAAACCTGCAAAACGGCGGTCTGACCATTGAGCCTGATTCATTGGCGTTGGCGCTAACTGATATTCGCGATGGCAAAGAATCGCGCATCAGCGAAGAAGATATGCAAAAGATCATGCAAGAAGTTCAGCAAAAAGCCATGGCTAAACAAGAAGAAGAACAAAAGAAGCTGAGCGAAACCAATATTGCTGACGGCAAAAAATACCTTGAAGAAAACAAGGCTAAAGAAGGTGTAACTACCACTGAAAGCGGCCTGCAATACAAAGTGATCACCGAAGGCAAAGGCCCCAAGCCAAAAGCGACTGACACTGTAACTGTTCACTATGTTGGCAAGCTGATCGACGGTACTGAATTTGATAGCTCTGTCAAAAATGGCCAACCAGCCACTTTCCCATTGGATGGCGTAATTCCAGGTTGGACTGAAGGCCTGCAATTGATGCCACAAGGTTCCAAGTGGGAAATCGTAATCCCATCCGAGTTGGCATACGGTGCTGGTGGTCAAGGCCCAATCCCTCCATCATCAACCTTGATTTTCGAAGTTGAATTGTTGGAAATCAAAGCGGCTGAAGCAGCTCCAGAAGCGAAATAAGATTTAACCCAATCTTATGCCGATAAAAAACCCGCTCGTGAGCGGGTTTTTTTATGGTTGCGATTCGAGAGTGCGAATGTTAGCTAACCAAATCTTTATGCGATGTGTGCAGCACAGAGATAAGGCGATCTTCGGTGCTAAAACGCACTTCGAGTGCCTCACCTAACAATGACAAGTCGCTACTGAGCGAGCTGACATCATCGGTTTCCAAATACTTATCGTTGAAATCCAGCAGTCTTTCGGTGGTGGTATCAATGGTGTCGTACAGCTTACTGGCTTCTTGCAGGGCTTCTGCATCATCGAATTCGCGGCCCTCTTTGATTAATTGATCGTAAACTTCAAAGTGACCCGCTGACACATAGTCCACCAGAATCTGGCAAAAGCTGCGTAATTTCTCGCCGCGCTGCAGGTCGCTCAAGTCTTGATCCAAGCCGCTCAGTGCGCAGTATTGCACCAGCATTGCCTGACGCTCTTCCAGCCAGCGGTCAATAATCTCATTCACACCGCCCCAGCGTTCTTTGGCACTTTTGCAATTTTCTAACATCAGGTAATCCTATGCGTTGTTCGAGCGCAGTTTGCTATTAATGAGGCCGCACGCTGGCTTCAGGAAGATGCAAACAAACTGCAGTTGGTTTTGAGTTTGCCACAATAGGCCATCTTATCCGCGAGGGCAAGACACCTAGGCCAGTTTGTCGTGCTTGCGAATCAGTTGGTATAGATTCACGCCAGCTAGACCAATAAATGCCATAAATGTCCATGCCGCAAGGCTCAGCCCAAGGATTTTATCGACATGGGCGCAGTTTCCATCGCCCTGTAGCAGAAGTTTTAATGCATCCATAAATGGAAACGCTTCGAACATATAAGCGAGGCCAGGGCCACATGCAGGAACTTGATCGGCAGGCAAGCTTTGCAGCCAGAGCTGGCGACCGGCAAAACAAGCTCCGAGGATTGCGCTGAGTATGCCCAATACTGCATAGGTGCGACGGCCAGTGAGTGCGGGATTATGCAGCGCAGCGGCCAAGGCGAATAGACCGGTGAGAACCACAAAGCCGCGCTGGGTTATACAGAGTGAGCAGGGGATCATCTTCATCACATGCTCCATATAGGCAGCGGCAAGTATCATCAGGGTGCAGGCGATAAAAATAAGAAAGTTGGTTTTACGAACGTTGGGGATCATAGTAAATCCTTAAAAGTGAATATTGTTTTAGTTTTGTAGGTGTGGCTTGGACGTTATTGTTTGATAGGCTTATGGTAAGCAATAAGCGTGCACCAGGGCTAGCGTTTCCTGAGTGGCGACTCTCCCTGCGCATAGTAAAAAGCGCTGCGTGGAGCGGTTGGAATAGTCTATGCTTTGAAACAAGCGCGATTATTGCGTCAGTTGGAGCGCAATATATTGCGCAAGTTCAGATGTGTGGAGCGGGTATGAAAGCGTTAGTTAAGTATTTTATGGCTGTGGTGGGGCTGGTATCGGCATTGCCAGTAATGGCGAGCGGTGGCAGTGGGCCGAAAATGGCCGAAGGGGTAAATTATATTCCGCTTGAGCCCGCGCTTGTCGTGAATTACGGGGGGCCGGGTAAATCGCGTTTTATTAAAGCGGAGTTGTCGCTGCGCGCAGAGAATGCTGCTGATGCGACTGAAATCATGCATCACTTACCACTGATCCGCGATCGTTTGATCAGTATTCTAAGCGCCCAAACGGAAGAGGCGATTAGTACGGCGGAAGGCAAAGAATATTTGCGCGTCTATGCGTTGGCAGAAATCAATAA
The DNA here is from genome assembly GCA_003524365.1 of Cellvibrio sp. Lineage (GTDB taxonomy): Bacteria > Pseudomonadota > Gammaproteobacteria > Pseudomonadales > Cellvibrionaceae > Cellvibrio. The sequence goes on from DQHS01000283.1 coordinate 9,082, forward strand.
AGCGCTGTTAAAAGTGGAAGGGCACAGCGTTGATGAGCATGATTCAAAACACAGCGTGAATAAAAAGGAGGTTGATGCCAAAACCGCCAATCCTGCTGAAAAAGAACCAGAGCACAAGACAGAAGACGTGCAGGCATCTGTAGTGCCTTCTAGCGACGATATCAAACCAGTCAATGGCCCTGCTTCCGATTTATTCTTTAATAATTTTATTGTGCAAAAATAATTGCGCGTATCAGTCGCTCATAGTGAGCGACTGATTCACCGTCTGCCGCAATCAACCCTGAATTAACTTCCACAGCCAGTACAACCGCGATACTGGGCGTAATAGTTTTCCAGATATTGGTCGAAATTAAATTGTTGTTGGCTTTCCAATTCTGCTTGCGCCTCTAGCGATCGCTCACTCATCTGCACAAATTCCGTCTGGTCTTTTTGCGCGAGCGGACGCGTTGCGAAATAAGCGCGATGCTGTTCTGCTAAAGCCAATGTGTGCGCATAAAAACTCTGCTGCGCGCTGGTCATATCGCGCAGTACACGAGCTGAAGGTGTCAGCTCGGCATTTTCCAGTTTTTCCAATTGTAATGCGAGCGCCTGACGATAGGCATCGCCGCCTTTGGCTTGGTCGAGCAATTCGGCGCAAGCAATACTGCCATGCAAAATCTCTTGTGCCCAGCTGTGCATGGATACACTGTCATCGCCGCGCAATAATTCCAGTGCGGGATCACGGCCGCTATTCACAATACGTTTCTGATTTTCCTGCCCCTGATAAAATTCGCGCTCGTCAGTTTCCGGGCTATCGCTCAACAAACAGAAAAGTAAAAACGCATCCATCATTTGCATTTGTTCGATGGTAATGCCGAGTGGCTCGAAAGGATTTAAATCCACGCAGCGCACCTCCACATATTCCACGCCGCGCAAACGCAGCGCTTGCAGTGCAGTTTCGCCGCGCTCTGTGGTGCGCTTGGGGCGGATGCTGGAATAAAATTCATTTTCAATTTGCAGCAAACTACTGTTGAGTTGCTGATAATTTCCGGCGATATCTTTTACACCTATTCGCTCGTAGGCCGGATGGCTTTGAGTGATAGCGCCGCACAGGGTTTTTAAATAATCGCTGAGATTGTTGTAATTCACCACCAGCGTTTTTTGCGCATCGCTTTGGTAACCCAAATCCCCCATACGCAGTGATGTCGCATAAGGCAAATACATGGTTTGTTCAGCGAAGGGAAAGGGCTGCAATTTGTGCGCACGGTTTTTTACAAAGCACGCGCAAACGGCAGGCGATGCACCGAACAAATAAATCAGCAGCCAAAAATTGCGGCGGAAATTGCGGATCAATCCAAAGTAGCGTTCAGTTTTAAAATCCTGCAGGGATTGTTGGTTGCCACACTCAGTTTGCAGTGCGCGCCAGAAATCGTCCGGTAGACTGAAATTGTAATGTATACCGGCGATGGTCTGCATGGCGCGGCCATAGCGGTGCCCCAAACCAATACGGTAAACGGTTTTCATCTTGCCGCTGTTGGATGTGCCGTAGCGTGCGACCGGAATTTCAGCATCACTGCCGAGTGTGCAGGGCATGCTCGCAGGCCAGAGTCGTTCGTTGTTGTGTGCGAGCTGCTGATAAGTAAAGCGGTGGATATCATCTAGCTGTGCCAGCAGTGGCTCCACTTCGGTAAAGGGTTGGGTAATAAACTCTAGTAGGGCTTCGCTGTAATCAGTGGTGATATGCGGATGCGTTAATGCCGAACCCAGTGAGGAGGCGTGATCAGTTTGCGCAAGTGTGCCGACCGGAGTCACCCGGAGGCTCTCTTTTTCCAGTCCACGCATAATACCGCGCAGACTGGCGTTGGCAGTTGGCTCGGCAAAAGCAGCGAGCAGCGCCGGGTTTAAACCATGTGATGAAGACAATTCGGGTTCCTTGGCGCAAGCGCAATCAGGTGGCCTGGATGCTGCCCAGCAGCAGCCCAAGCCCAGTCAATCAGGTATCGGGAATAGAGTTTAGTGTATGTCGGTGTGTTCTGTGGTTGGTAGGGCGGTCATTGTAGTTTCCGCTTGCCGCAGCCCATCCAACAGGTCTTTGCCAGGTTTGGGCAGTGGTTCAGGCAAGATGGCAGGGTCTATGATCGGCAGGCCTTTTTCATTGGCGCTGCAGCTGAGTATTTTGATGCGTTGTTTGTAGTCTTTCGAGCTGGCCTCGACCATCTGGTTGATGGCCTCATCTTTATGCGGCGTTTTATACAAGGCAGCCAGATCGCGCCCATCAAGCCAATTGTTTTGGCGGCCGAGAAAGAGTTTGTCTTGGTTTTGCAGGATAAAAAGTTCGTTCATAACCCGATCAGTCCTGATTGCCTAACATAGTGTAGGCGCGGATGTGGGGGTGAAAACGGTTAACTTCAAGGGGGTGCTGTCGTCACGCGGGGTACCCAGATATGGATTCGTAAAAAACCCCACTTTTTAGGGTGGGGTTTTTTCTTGCGCTTAATCAGTAAAAATTATTCAACCAGTCTCATCGAGCCAAACACGCTCGCGTTTTGATAGCCCTGATTGTTTTTGTGACCTTGGGTGTCAACTGAGCCCATCATGCTTTCGCGTTGCTGACTGCCATCGTTATCGATATAACTGGCGGAGAAGCCCATCAGTTTACCGGCGGTGAGTGTGAGCGGCGTATTCGCAAGGGCGTCTGAATAATTCTCGCCGTAAATGCGCACGCGCATTTCCCATACATGTTTATCGCCCATGCTTACCAAGCGTACGTCAATGTGGTCATTCAACAGCTTGGGGCCAGAAGTGGTGTAGTCCACCACATCCCCATAGGTGCTGACGTGATACGCCCAGGCTGATGTGTTGTACTCATGTTGCCCACCGTTTTTATTTTCGTCGATGAAAAGTTCAACAGTGTCATCTTCCCAGTAGCGCTCCAGTGCATTGCGCGTGCCGTCAAAAATGCGCTCGTCGGTGATATCAAATAACAGGTAGAGATAGTTTTCATCCCAGAGTGCTTTGTAGCGGCCAGAATAATCTTGCGCGCTGGGATTGGGTTGGGTGCCCAACCAGAACACATCAATCAGTGCCCAGTTTGCAGAATCCCAAACCGCATCGACGGTGCCGTCAATGGCGGGTGCAACTTGTGCTTTGGGTGCGGTGTAAAGATTGCGGTCACTTGAAGTGGATGATGAACTTCTTGATGACGAGACAATGGAGGACGAAATGGCCGAAGACGAAACCGACGAGGAGACTCTCGATGAGAATATCGACGATGCAATACTGCTCTGCACAGAAGACGATGAGGAAGGTCTCACGGAGCTGGAGGAAAGGCTGCTTGAGATTTGCCCCACCGATATCTCTACGGTTTTGGTGCCATCCATATAGGCGCCGTACGCAGTCAGTTTGACCAGATAGACACCAGGTTCAGTGAACGTATGCGATTTGACGAGGCCAGACGCGCTGCCGCCATCGCCAAAGTCCCACATTAGGAACGCGGCCTCACGTGAATCCCGCCCATCGACGTAGAGGGTGTTGCCCACTACCCGCCAGGTAAATTCGGCGACCGAGATCTTGTCTTCAAACAAACCACAGGGTTTGTTAAAGCTAACCTGTTGGGTATCGGCCAATTCGCCGTCAAACACGGTTAAGGTGATTAAGCGTGGCACGGCTACTGAAGAAGGTGATGCGCAGTCGGTGTAGATGTGCGTGCTATTGCCGGGAAATTCCTCGGTAGTGAAATCCCACAAATAGGTAAGGGAGTCGTAGTCCTCATCAAATGAGGTTGAACCATAGGCAATGATATTCAGGTTGCTGCGGGTCGCGCTCAACATCGCAATGGGAGCGCGGTTTCCCGTCACTGCCTGCGCGGTGACGACTTCGCTAGTGCTGGTTGAGGTAGTGCCATCAGAGACAGTCAGCGTCACTGTGTAGCTACCGGTCGCCAGATAGGTGTGCCAGGCTTCGGGATACTGGATGGTTTCACCATCGCCGAAATTGATCACGTAAGTTAATTGATCGCCGTCAGCATCGGTCGAGGCGCGCCCGTTAACAAGAATGGTAGGGCCATTGGCCGTTATCGTCATGTTAGCGATGGGTGCCTGATTAGCTTGAGTCGATGAACCCTGGCTAGACGAACTGCTGGAGATAACCGCTGAGCTTGAGCTTCCCAAAGAGCTGGATGCCAGTGAACTTGAAATCAAGGAGCTTGATGCCACAGAACTTGAAACAACTGAACTAATGGCCAAGCTGCTTGAACTGCGCACTGAGCTGGACTGTACAGAACTGGAAGCCGGTACGTCATCGAGCGCAGGGTAGGCATTTCTTACTAGCAACTGGAAGGCTTCGGGGAACCAGCGACCTGCAACAGGAGCATTGGCCAGGGCGCCTGTGCCCAGGTTGGTCTCTGAAGCGGTATAGGTTGGATCGCACATGCGGTCAAACCCTTTGGCCGGATCAAGAGGATCAAACGACAACTCAAGCGATGATGCGCCGTCTGACTCACCCGGTGGTTTTACCCATACATAGGCATCAATGCCCGGTGCCGGAGTAGCCTGTGGACGCTCGCCAATACCGCCCGGTTGGTTACACCAATTGCCGCGATGGATACGGCGATCTACGCGCGATTGATCGACAAAAGTATCGAGCACAGTGCTGGTAGATTGCGCAGTTGGACGGCTTGCACCACCCCAACCATTGCGCGATGTGTCAATCAACATACCAATGCTGGCCGGGAAACCGGCCGCAATCATTCTGGTACGCCATGCCTGCACGAACGAGACTTCGCTAAATTGCTGATTCCATTCATAAAATTTGGACTGACGAACTTGAGTGCCACCACCGCTACCGGGGAAAGCACTGCCTGCCAATGAATCGAGGAAGGGTTCATAGATGGGGGTGTAACCAGAGGTGTTGGAAACGAAACCAGCGATAGACCGCACACCAGCGGTTGTTCCCTTAATAGCGTTACCCAGCAATGTCACAGCCTGGCTAAAGTTGTTATCCCAACCCAACCAACCGGAATGGCCGATATCGACGTAACTGTAGACGTTGGGGATAGGAGAAAACTTGTTGAGCGTGTACTGGGTATTTGCCACATAACCGTGAACCGGATCAGTCGCCAACTGGCATTCCGGATCGCTCAGGTTAGTCACGAGATTCGGTAAGGAATCAGGTTCGATAATCGCGATAATACGCAGGCTGCTGTATTTGGCATCTGAAAAAATAGCGGCCAAGGCATCAACATATTCGGTGCGATAACGCAGCGTGCCGTTTGGCCCCTGTGCTAGTTCACCATTGGATGCAAGCGCATGACAATCGCGGTTGGGCAGGTCATAAACCACTACCTGAATCAGATTAGCACCTTGTTCCAATGCTGCGTCGAGGTGATCGCGCAAACCGAAACCTTCGGCCGGATCTATAGCGCCGATACGGTCCATCCATACAGCGGTATTAAAGCGCGCGATTTTGTCGCCGCCCACTTCGCCTTTTGCTTTCTCTGACCAAATTGGATCCACATACCAATGAGCGCCAACGAAGGGGTTGTCCAGTGGATGAGCATCCATCGAACTTATTGAGCTGGCCGACGAACTGACTAGCGAGCGGCTGGAGCCTGAGCTTAAGCTGCTACTTGATGAGCTTCTTCTGCAAATTAAAGGTAGCAGCGCGCAATATTCATCACTCCATGTTTCAGGTGGGCAGTCGGGCCAGCTGTTGCCTTGCGGGCAGCTCAATGGAATGCTGCTGAACGAACTGCTGCTGGTAGAGGTCCTGCTGCTCGAGCTACGTGAAGTGCTGGAAGGGTCTGCCACTGATGACGAACTGAAAGAGCTGCTACTCAGGGGAATAGAGCTACTGGAACGGCTAACGACACTGCTGCTGGATGCCACTGCGTTACAGACTGCGCCGGTAATTACAGGTTTCTGGGCGGGGCTGTTGGCGACCCCTTTATTACCCTGCACACCGAATTCAATAGTTTGGCCCGGATTAATTCGGTCATTCCAACCCACACCCGTTGCCGTGAACGGATTGCTACCGGAGATATTGGCATTCCAGCTACCGGTGCGCGTTGTACCATCGGTATAACGCCAATTGACTGACCAACCATTGATTGTGGTGCTGGTGTCATTCGTTATGCGCACGGCAGCAACAAAACCGTTGCTCCATTCATTTTGAATTACGTAATCGCAGCGCGCTGCGTAGCTGGCGGCTGAATGCAACGCAAGCATACCGACAATGGTGGCGACGGATCGCCGCAAAAAAGTATTTGAGATTTTCATTATTCCCTCGATAAGAATAAAAGAGTTCGCTGGGCCGCTGCCAAAACGCACTTAGCGGTTTGCATGCGATGCGGATTATCAGCGTGAGGGAAAATAAAAATCGGTAGTAGATCAACTTAATGAAGATGAAAAAAATAAATAGCGCTTAAATTATGTTTCAAAAAAATGGTTACCAAAAATCTAACAAAATTAATCATTTAAACAGAAATAGCGGCAAATTTTTATCAATTGTTATCATGTTGTCATTGCGAGTAACACGCTTTTATCAGCCGAAATAATGATTAAACAAGCGGAGTAAAAACTTTTTCATTTGAATGAGTGAAAAAGTTTTTACGGGTATATATTTCACCGCTTGGATGTTCATACTTTAGAGGGCTATCAAACAGGCATTTAAAAATGTATTTGGGTGGCGGCTCCAGGATTTTATCGGCAATAGGCACGCCGTAATCAATATTTCAGTTAATCGATTTTAATCCCCGTTCCGCACCATTTTTCGGTGTTATTTCTTCCCCGGTGCCGGCCCAGTGCTTTTGCGAATAATAAACTCCGTCGGCAATACACACTCGCGCTGACTTAAGGGTTCCCCTTCAATCACTTTCAGCAGCATATCCATCGCCATTTTGCCCATCTCTTCCGCCGGTTGTGAAATGGTGGTGAGGCTTGGGTCGGAATATTTGGCGTAGGCGATATCGTCAAAGCCGGTGACCGACATATCTTCCGGAATGCGGATGCCTTGGTTTTTCAGCGTTTGCATAGCGCCAATCGCCATTTCATCGTTNNGAGAAAACCGCCGTCGGGCGCACTTTCATATTGCAGAATTGGAAGGCCGCGTTGAGGCCAGACCACATGGTGAAGTCGCCTTCTGCAACAAGGTCTTTCTCAAAGGGAATGCCCGCCTCGGCCAGCGCTTCTTTATAACCTTCAAGGCGGTCGATGGCGTGGGGGTTGTCCTTCAGGCCGGAGATCACGCCGATGCGTTTATGACCCAGTGAGATCAAATAATTCACCATGGTTTTGGCGGCGGCGCGGTTGTCGATACGGATTGCCGGGCCGGTGGTGTATTCGCAGCCGCAGGCGTTGACACAGGGGATATCCGGCGGAATATTGTTCTGGCTTTTTTCCGAGCTGGGGCGCAGTTGCACTATGCCATCGGCCAAACGGGTTTCAACGCGGCGGATGTACTCCATCTCACGCTCCGGTGTACCTCGGGTATCGCCCAGCAGTACTGCATAGCCTTTTTGTTGTGCGCGGTCTTCCAAGGCGCGGATAAAGAGTGAATAGAAGGGGTTGGCGATATCGGGAACCAGCACTACCACGGCGTAGGCGCGCGCCGAACGAAAGTTGCGCGCGAGCATATTGGGGCGATAACCGACTTGGGCGATGGCAGCGTGGACTTTTTCCAGGCTTTCGTTAGAGACTTTTTCGGGGTTGCTCAGGGCTCGTGAAACAGTTGCAACAGATACGCCAGCCAGGCGAGCAACATCGCGAATATTGGACATAAAAACGACCTTTAGGAGCCGATAGGGGGTTAATTGATATTGAATTTATTGGTGATTGTGTTATTTGCCGGAAAATTTACTACAGCTAGTCAAAAGAGACTAGAAAAATAAGATGTAAACGGTTACATTGGTCTGCCATGCCAATGCTTATGGTCAACCATNNTGCACGGATGTGATGGGATCAGATAACAAGCGATCAGATAACAAGGCGATCAGCGTCGATCCACATAATAAATTCGGAATGCGTTCATGAATCTTCCTCTCCTGGATATAGTCATCATTCTTGCTTATGTTTTGGCAACTTTGGTGGTGGGCTTCTGGATTTCCAGTCGCGCGTCAAAAGATATTAAAAGTTATTTTCTCGGCGGCAATAAACTTTCCTGGTGGCAATTAGGCTTGTCCAACGCCTCGGGCATGTTCGATATTTCCGGCACTATGTGGCTGGTGTATTTATTGTTTGTGTACGGCCTCACCAGTGTGTTCATCCCTTGGTTATGGCCGGTATTCAATCAGATTTTTTTAATGGTTTTTCTCTCCGCGTGGTTGCGTCGCTCGGGTGTGATGACCGGCGCAGAGTGGATTACCTTTCGCTTTGGTGAAGGTAGGGGCGCGCGCCTTTCGCATTTAATTGTGGTGACGTTTGCGCTGGTAAATGTAATTGGTTTTATCGCCTATGGATTTATCGGCATCGGTAAATTTGCGGCAGTGTTTATGCCCTGGCAGTTATCGACTGACGCACATTTAAATGATGTCTATTACGGTCTGATCATCACCGCAATCACCACTCTCTACGTGGTGAAGGGCGGTATGTTCAGCGTGGTCTTTACCGAAGTGTTGCAATTTTTCATTATGACCATCGCCTGTATCGCCGTGGGCGTGATTGCCATGCAGCGCGTTTCGCCGGAGATGCTCAATGCAGCAATTCCGGACGGCTGGACGAGTATTCTTTTCAGCTGGGAGTTGCATCTGGATTGGTCAGAAAAACTGGCCGCTGCCAATGACAAAATCGATGCAGACGGCTACGAATTATTTGCCATCTTTTTTATGTTGATGTTGTTTAAAGGAATGTTGCAAAGCATGGCTGGCCCCCAGCCAACCTACGACATGCAGCGTGTGCTCTCGGCTAAAACGCCGCGCGAGGCAGCCAAGATGAGCGGTCTGGTGAGTCTGGTGCTGTTATTCCCACGCTATATGTTGATTACCGGTTTAACGGTACTCGCGCTCGGCTTATTTATGGGCGATTTAAATGCGATGGGCAAAGATGTCGATTTTGAACAAATACTGCCAATGGTATTGGCGGGCGAAATTTTACCGAGCGGTCTGCTGGGGTTATTAATCGCCGGTTTACTCGCCGCATTTATGTCGACCTTTGCGGCAACCGTGAACGCCGCACCGGCATACGTGGTGAATGATTTATACAAGCGTTATATCAACGCCGATGCAGCACCAAAAACCTATGTGCGCATGAGTTATGTTATTTCCGTTTTGTTTGTCATTCTCGGGGTGATGATCGGCTTTTTTATTCCCACGCTGAATCAGGTCATTCAATGGTTGGTCAGTGCCCTTTACGGCGGCTACACCGCGTCAAATCTTTTGAAATGGTATTGGTGGCGATTTAATGGCTATGGTTATTTCTGGGGCATGATTACGGGTTTTGCAATTGCGTTCCCGCTGATCTTTACGGACATAGCTCCCATAAATGCATTCCCCTTTATGTTTATCGCCTGTATCGCCGCCTGTGTGATCGGCTCACTGCTGACCAAGCCCGACGATATGGAAGTGCTGAAAAAGTTTTATACCAAAGTGCGTCCCTGGGGCTTCTGGGCGCCGGTATTAACTGAAGTGCAAAAAGACTATCCACAGGTTGGCGCCAACAAAAATTTCGCGCGCGATGCGGTCAACGTCGTGGTGGGCATTGTTTGGCAAACCTCATTGGTCGCGGCGCCGATTTTTATGGTTATCAAACATTGGCCGGAGTTTATCGCGGCAATGATCGTCGCCGTCATCACCAGTGTTTTCCTCTGGTTTAACTGGTACAAAAAACTGGAAAACTATGCCGCCGATACACCGGCGTCCGTATTGCAAGGTACTAGCGACGAGCATTTATTAATTAAATCCTGATCGACAGGTTTTGCGTTGCGGTTTGTTCTGCAACGCATTTTTTTAACTTTAGGTGTAATCGATTACGGTTTAAATCCGCTGAGTGATGAAACGCGCAGCAGAATGACACACTAACAACACTCATTGGAGTATTGGGAACATGAGTAGTTTTAAAGAAAAAGCTAAAGCATTACTGCAACAACATGAAACGCTAGTCACTAAAAAAAATACTGTGAAGGCGCAAGGCAATGGCATTTACGATTGTTATGAGAACCCGATTCTCACCGCCGAACACGCGCCTATTTTTTGGCGCTACGATTTGAATGAAAAAACCAATCCGCATTTGATGGAGCGCCAGGGTGTCAACGCCGCGTTTAACTCGGGTGCGATGCTGTGGAAAGGTAAATACATTTTGGCGGTGCGGGTTGAAGGTGTTGATCGCAAATCCTTTTTTGCGATTGCCGAGAGCCCGAATGGTATCGACAATTTCCGCTTTTGGGATTATCCCGTTACCCTGCCGGAAACTGATCGCCCCGATACTAATGTCTACGATATGCGTTTGACTGCGCACGAAGATGGTTACATCTATGGTTTGTTTTGCACCGAGCGCAAAGATTTAAATCGCCCCGAGGATACTTCTGCTGCAGAAGCGCAATGTGGGATCGCGCGCACCAAAGATTTAATTACTTGGGAGCGCTTGCCTGATTTAATTACTTATTCCGGCCAGCAGCGCAATGTGGTTTTGCACCCGGAATTTATCGATGGGAAATACGGTTTGTTCACCCGTCCGCAAGATGGTTTTATCAGTGTTGGTGGCGGCGGTGGTATAGGTTGGGGTTTAGTGGATGACATGACCCACGCCGAAGTGAAATCCGAAGTGATTGTGGACGGCAAGGTTTATCACACCATTAAAGAAGTGAAAAATGGCCAGGGCCCAGCGCCAATCAAAACGCCTGAGGGTTGGCTGAATCTCGCGCACGGTGTGCGTAATACTGCTGCCGGTTTGCGCTACACGCTGTATATGTTTCTGACTGAATTAGAGCGCCCCTGGGTTGTTAGCCACAGTCCTGCGGGTCACTTTATTGCACCGCATGGCGCAGAGCGTGTGGGCGATGTGTCCAACGTGGCGTTTGCCAATGGTTGGATAGTGAATGAAAAAAATGAAGTATTTATTTATTACGCGTCATCGGATACCCGCATGCACGTTGCTACCTCAACCGTTGAAAAGCTGATTGACTATTGCAAAAACACACCGGAAGATGGTTTGCGCTCTGCCGCTTCGGTTGCGGTGCGCAATGAATTGATCAGCGCAAATCTAAAAGTATTAAAGGATTTGGTGTAATCCATGAAGGTCGCCAGTCTCCCAGTGCGTTTTGCGCCGCTGCAGCAAGAATTTCGCACAGAATTAATCGCGATTGCCGATTGGTGGGCCGCACACGCGGTTGATCACGAGCAGGGTGGTTTTTACGGCGAAATTAAAGCGGACAATACGCCCGTCAAAAATGCGAGCAAGGGTATTATTTTAAATGCGCGCATTCTGTGGTTTTTTAGCGAGGCCGCACAGGAAGTGGATAATCCCGTTTATCGCAACTGTGCTGCGCGCGCCTACGACTATTTATTGGCGCACTTTATCGATAAAGAACAGGGTGGCGTTTATTGGGAGCTGGATGCGACTGCAGTACCCATCAACACTAAAAAACAAGTCTATGCGCAGGCGTTTACGATTTATGCGCTCTGTGCTTACTACCAGTTAACGTGCGATGCGCAAGCGCTCGCACGTGCGTTGGAATGTTTTAATTTGGTAGAGCAGCATGCTATTGATCACAAGAACGAGGGGTATCTCGAAGCCTTTACCCGTGAGTGGGGCGTAATTGACGATTTGCGTCTCAGCGAAAAAGATTTGAATTATCCCAAATCGCAAAATACCCATTTGCATATTCTGGAAGCCTATACCACTTTGTATCAAGCGCATCCCGCACCGGAAGTAAAAGCCGCGCTTAAGTACAATATTCAAATGTTTGATAAATATATGATCGATAGAAATACGCACCATCTGCGTATGTTTATGGATCTGGAGTGGAACGATTTTTCACCCGGTTACACCTACGGTCACGATATTGAAGCCAGTTGGCTAATTGCCAAAGCCTTGGAATCGCTCGGCGATGATGCGTACACCGCCGAATTAACACCTACACTGATTAAGATTGCTCAAGTGACAGTTAATGAAGCTATTGGTGAGCAGGGGCAGGTAATCGATTCATTTGATTTTTTCACCCGTCGTACTAATGTAGATACTGTCTGGTGGGTACAAGCAGAGGCACTGGTTGGCTTTCTTTATGCCTATGCCGCTACCGGTGAAGAGCAGTTTTACCGCGCGGCAGAAAATTGTTGGCGGTTTATTAAAACCTATCAAATCGACCATGAGTGCGGTGAGTGGTTTTGGTTGTCCAGCCTGAATAAACTGAATTCCGACTCCTATTATAAAGTTGGCTTTTGGAAGTGCCCCTATCACAATGGTCGCGCGATGATGGAAGCAATTCGCTATCTGCAAAAAAGTGTTTGAACTGGTTATTCTTCTCAGTGGAAATAAATAATGAATAAATACAATCGATTTTCAATTCCTGTGTTTTTAATGCCTGTGTTTTTAATTGTCTGCCTATTGGTGCTGGGTGCATGCAGTAATACCAAACCTGTCGTATCTGCTACGCAGGATTTTATCAAAGTATCTGGCACTCATTTTCAAAAAGATGGTCAGCCTTATTACATCGCCGGTACCAATATGTGGTACGCCGCCTATTTGGGTTCGCCCAGTAAGGTGGGTGATCGCGCACGCTTGGCCAAAGAGTTGGACACACTCAAGGCAATGGGTGTAAATAATTTACGGGTCCTGGCAGTATCGGAAAAAAGCGATATTAATTCATCGGTAAAACCTGCCACCACAAACGGCTTTGGCAATTACGATGAAAGCTTGCTACAAGGTCTGGATTATTTATTAGTAGAACTCGCCAAACGCGATATGACAGTCGTTTTGTATTTCAACAACTTCTGGCAATGGTCGGGCGGTATGACCCAGTACATGAGTTGGATTGACGGTCAGCCGGTGCAAGATCCGAATGTGACCAACGAGTGGGAAGCATTTATGGCGAAGTCTGCCAGCTTTTATCAGAGCGAAAAAGCACAGCAGGAATATCGCAATACCATCAAAAAAATTATCAACCGTGTTAATACGGTAAATGGCAAAGCTTATGTGGACGATGCAACGATTATGTCCTGGCAGTTAGCCAATGAGCCGCGTCCGGGTAATTCAAAAGTTAATGCCAAAGAAAAACAAATTTATGTCGATTGGATTAATGGGGTTACTGCTTATATCAAGAGCCTTGATCCTCATCATTTGGTAAGCACCGGCAGCGAGGGGCTGATGGGTTCAGTGAATGACGAGAAATTATTTGTTGATGCTCACTCTTCAGTGAATGTGGATTACCTGACTTACCATATGTGGATCAGAAACTGGGGTTGGTTTGATAAAACCAAACCCGCTGAAACCTGGGATGCCGGTTGGGCTAAAGGCAAGGATTACTTGAATTCCCATATTGATATGGCCAAGGCAATGAACAAACCTATCGTATTGGAAGAGTTTGGCTTGGATCGCGATATGGGTTCCTACGATATTAAAGCGACCACGCAATACCGGGATAAATTTTATCAGCAAGTGTTCGATGTACTTTTGCCGCGCATGCAAAAAGGTGATCCAATCGCGGGCTACAATTTTTGGGCATGGAATGGTGCAGGTCGCACCACGCGCAGTAATTATTGGTGGCAGGAAGGTGATGATCTGAATGGCGATCCACCGCAAGAACAGCAAGGCATGTATGGTGTTTTCGATACAGATACATCAACCATTGCGATTATCAAAGAATTTAATAGCGGCATTCATGCGCTTATTAAAAAATAGATTGATGAACGGTAAAAAACTGCAATGCGAATTGCAGTTTTTTTTGCAAATCGTTTAATTTGTATGATTAGTAATATCCATAAATATAAACAACGACAACCCGCTTATACAGGTAAAAACCATGACTAAAAAACTGTTACTCGGCCTCGGTTTTATCGCCGCCTCGCTGGTGCTGGGCAGTAATGNNGAAATGGCCGATGCGATGGTGTCGTCGGGAATGAAAGACGCGGGCTACGAATATATTAATATCGATGATTGCTGGCACGGCGAGCGCGACAAACAAGGTTTTATCCAAGTCGATAAAAAACATTTTCCGTCAGGTATGAAAGCACTTGCTGATTATGTGCATTCCAAAGGCTTAAAAATCGGTATTTATTCTGATGCAGGTGCAACCACCTGCGCTGGTCGCGCCGGTAGTCGCGGTCACGAATATCAAGATGCGGTGACCTACGCGAGCTGGGGAATTGATTACGTCAAATACGATTGGTGCGATACCAAAGACATCAATCCAAAATCCGCTTACGCCACCATGCGCGATGCCATTTATAAAGCGGGTCGCCCGATGTTGTTCAGCATTTGCGAGTGGGGCGATAACAAACCCTGGGAGTGGGCAACTGACGTTGGTCATTCATGGCGTACCACCGGCGATATTTATCCCTGCTGGAACTGCGAACACAATCACGGCTCTTGGTCGTCATGGGGCGTGTTGCCGATTCTGGATAAACAAGCGGGTTTACGCAAATACGCAGGTCCAGGTCACTGGAATGATATGGACATGATGGAAGTCGGTAACGGTATGACAGAAGAGGAAGATCGCGCACATTTTTCATTGTGGGCAATTATGGCATCACCGCTTATCGCGGGAAATGATTTGCGCAATATGAGCGAGACCACTAAAAAAATTCTCACTAACAAAGATATGTTGGCGATCAATCAAGACAAGCTCGGCATTCAAGCCATGAAGTGGATTGATGATGGCGACTTTGAAATTTATGTGAAACCGCTTGATAAAGGTGACTACGCATTCCTGTTTTTAAATCGCGCGGACGCAGCAACAGATTACAATCTTGATTGGGCGTTCCACTACATGAAAGACGATATCAGCAAACATGAAGTTTTCTTCGACAAGAAAAAATTTAACTGGCGCGATATTTGGAATGGCGAAAAAGGCAGCACTGCTGAAAAACTTTCCATCAATGTGCCCGCTCACGGTGTGCGAGTGCTGCGTTTAACGCCGCAGTAGTATCTCCACTCTATTTTTACTCAAAAGCCAGCGCTAGCTGGCTTTTTTATTGGGGCAGATTACCGGTGTGAGTGCTAAAGTGAGTTTATGGGTGAGTCAGATGATGGGCGAGCGAAACGGTTGAGTGACGATAATGGATAAACATTTTATTACGGCGAATGAACTCTTGTTGGATTCGTTTAAATTAGCGGAACAAATTTTCCAGCGCGGTTTCCGTCCGCATTTTATTGTGGGTGTGTGGCGCGGCGGTTCGCCGGTGGGTATTGCGGTGCAGGAATATTTGGAATATGTCGGTGTACCCACTGACCATATCGCTATTCGCACATCGTCTTATTACGGTATCGACAAACAAAACAAAGATATTCGAGTCCACGGTTTGGATTACATCGTCAACAATGTAAATGCCGATCAGGAATTGCTAATTGTGGATGATGTGTTTGATTCCGGTCGGTCGATTCAAGCGGTAATTGAAGAAATCAGGCGCAAATCGCGGCGCAATACTCCCAACGTCATCAAGGTGGCATGCCCTTGGTATAAGCCTACGCGCAATGTCACGGCCATTGTTCCTGACTTTTACATCCATGCGACTGACCGCTGGTTGGTGTTCCCCCATGAGCTCTGCGGCTTGACGCCACAAGAAATTTTGCAGGGTAAGGGAAGTGAAATTGCCGATACGCTCGCGCGTGCAACTGATGTGGGCCAATTCAAGTAGAGGGCAGTAGCTGTTGATTATTCCGTTAAAGCCCGAGTGATGGGTGAATAATGGATGATGCCGCTGCGGTGTTTTTTATGCAGGGCAGAAACAAAAAAACCTCCGCAAGGGAGGTTTTTTTACGTCTATCATTTTCATCTAGACGCTTTGTGATGATCAAGAGTGTTATTTTTAACACCTTGATTCACTTGGGAATCATGGTGCCCAGACCCGGAATCGAACCAGGGACACGGGGATTTTCAGTCCCCTNNTGCTCTACCGACTGAGCTATCTGGGCGTGTCGCTTGCTTGTTTTCGAGGCGAGGCCTGCGTCACAAGAGGCGCGTATTAAACCCGCTTGGGCTTTTTGAGTCAATACCAAAAAGTAAAAATAGTCATTTTTGTGTTGGTTCGTTTAAGTCACCTTCACATCTTTATGTAAAAGTTGTTTGCGGTATTCCGTTGGCGACATGCCTACCAAGCGATTGAAGAAGCGGTGGAAGGCGGATTTGCTATTGAAACCTGCGTGCAATAACACATCCATTACGGTCATGTCAGCGTGTTGGCTATCGCCTAATAAACGTTTGGCTTCCTCTACACGATAACTGTTCATAAATTCAAAAAAGTTGGTGCCGTAGTGTTTATTAATTACGGCAGAGACTTCTTTTACTGGCAAATTGATGCGTTTGGAGAACTCATCAATATTCAGATTTTGTTTTAAAAATAATTTCTGAACTTCCATTCCCAGCTGCACTTTTTGGATGGCTGAATCGGTTAATTTTTCATCGACTTTATCTTTTGGGGCTTCGGGTTTGGTCGTGAGCAGTTTGTGTGTATGTACAACGCTGTTGATGAACAATGCGTTGATTAAAATAAAGATAATGTAGTTTTCGGTAATGCCGAATAAATCGGATACTTGCGGTGCGCCCAAGGCGACCGTGTTGGCAACAACATGCACCAGAATAGAAAAGCTCCAGGTGAACAAAAAACCAAGGCTCAACATATTCAACCAAGTGGGCTCGGTGGGTGAAAAGTTGGAGTACTGGTTATGTAAACCTATGCGATACAAGCGCACGCGATTGACTGCTGCCAATGCATAAAAGAACGGCATTATTTTAATGAAATGCCATACGCCATTGGCAATCTGACGCTCGGTTTCGGTTTGGTCGATAGTTTTAAACCGTAGATCAGAGCTGTCGATTTGGAAGATTAATAACCATCCCAGTGCAACCAGAATGGGCAGCAGATGCAGCAGATGTCGTCGGGTAAATTTGAAGGCGTCTTCAGTGAGTGAGATTACGTAGAACAATAACATCGGCCCTTTGAGTAATTGGGCGGTGGCTAAAAAGTAGGGCAGTAGTGTTTCATCAAACAGATTAAACAGCATTACATCATCGTTCCAGAGCACCATAATGCATGCGGAACTAACAGCAATCGATAACAGGAAGATGCCGAGCAGGCGGTTGGCGAGTTGATTTTTGACTGGGAGTATCGCCTGAAAAATCACCAGTAGGATACACTCGGCGACGGTCATAAACAGAATCACGTCGTGTATGTTGAAGATGTGCTTTTGCATGAGTTCAAACCCTGGTTGTCGTTGTTATGTGTTTTAGGTCTGGTTGTTCGACCGCCAGATTATAGAGGATGGCATGGGCTGTGTCGCATCGAATTCCCGAGCGCTGTGATTTCGTTGTCAGCCGCTGATTTTGTTATTTGCCCTAAAATCAGCTTATTAGTGGGCATTTTCTTTTTGTTACCGGATACATAAGCAATTTATGAGCGATTCCAGATCTTTTTCCGCCGGGTTCGATGCCGCAAGCCGCGATTTATTGATGGTGCAATTGCCTGATATTACTTTTGCGTCCGAGCGTGATACGGCATGGGGTACGGGCTCGACGGATGCGAGCTCGATAGTGCAAGCCTATCTGGATTTTTATGGCATCAATTTCGCCAAAACCTTACCCGGTGTGGCGCATGGGTTTGGCGCGCTGGATACCGGTGGCTTTCGTATAGCGACCCATTATTGGTTGCCAAAAAACTCCAGAGGTACGTTGATCGTTGTGCATGGCTATTACGACCATGTGGGAATTTTTGACAAGGCGATTAAATTCGGTTTGGACAGCGGCTTGGCGGTGTTGGCATTTGATCTGCCCGGTCACGGCTTAAGCAGCGGCGAGCGGGTAGCGATAGATTCATTTGATCAGTATGCGGATGTGTTGAATGCAATCTTAAACGCGGCACAGAAGCTTTTGCCATCACCCTACTACGCACTGGGGCAGAGTACCGGCGGCTCGGTGTTGTTGAATTATCTCTGGCGCTACGATTCCGCGCGTGCAGTGCCGCTGCTTGGGCGCATCGCCCTTTGTGCCCCGCTGGTGCTCCCGAGAGGCTGGCGTTATTCAGGCCGCTTTCTTTATACGCTGGTGCATCGCTTTATCAAACGATTGCCACGCGGCCCCTCGCGCAGCTCACATGACGCCGACTTTAACCGGTTTATCGATGAACAGGATTGCCTGCAATCTCCAGCGCTTTCGGTGCGCTGGGTGGGGGCGATGAAAGCGTGGGATCAGCAGTTCCGTAGCTTCCCACCGCTGGATAAGCCGGTATTAGTGATTCAGGGGACGGAGGACTTAACCGTTGCCTGGCGCTACAACTTGCAACAAATCCAGCGCGCCTTGCCCTATGCCCGTATCGAGATGATTCCCGGTGCAGGTCATCAGCTGGTTAACGAAGCGGAGGATTTGCGCGCGCAAGTTTTTACGGCGATTAATCGCCACTTCTTTGGCGACTGACTTGTTCATCTACGCATTGATCAGGCACACTCGCCGCACCTTATTTATCCCCCCTTTATCACTTTATCTATATCTACCTGACGCCAGCGTAGAAAGGAGCTTGCCTTGCACCAGCCCAATCGAACGATCAAAGACTATCTGCTTATCTTGTTGAAGGGGCTCTGTATGGGGGCGGCCGATGTAGTGCCCGGCGTGTCCGGCGGCACCATCGCGTTTATCACTGGTATTTACGATGAGTGGTTGAGTTCGCTCAAGCGCTGCACACCAGCGGTACTGCTCATGCTCAAGCGCGATGGCATAGTCAAAACCTGGCAATACATTAACGGTAATTTTTTAGTGGCGTTGTTTGGTGGAATTCTGATTAGCTTGAAAACCTTTGCCGCCATAGTGTTGCTGGCGATGGAAAATTATCCGGTTCTGGTGTGGGCATTTTTTTCTGGCTTGGTACTGGCCTCGGTTTACCATTTGGCGCGTACCCAGCGTGGCTGGGGACTGACCGAAGTGGTTGGTTTGCTGCTGGGTATAGGGTTTATTTTGGCAGTTGCCAATCTCGCGCCAACCCAATTGCCGGATCATGGTTGGATTTTATTTTTGGGCGGTTTTGTCGCTATCTGCGCCATGATCCTGCCCGGGATTTCCGGCAGTTTTATTCTGTTATTGGTGGGCTTGTACCCGGTGTTTTTGCAGGCGATCCACAATCTGGAAATCGTTAAGCTGCTTTGGTTCGGTGTGGGTTGTATTTGTGGTCTGGTGGTTTTTTCACGCTTCCTATCCTGGCTGCTCAAGGCCTATCACAATCAGACTCTTTCGGTGCTGATTGGCTTTTTGATCGGCTCACTTTACGTGACCTGGCCTTGGAAAAACGCGCTGCTCACTACCACCAAAAGCGATGGCCGCGTTGTGGTGCTGCAGCAGGAAAACCTCAGCCCGTTTAATTATTTGGCGGTGACCGGTGACGAGGCTCAGTTAGGGTTGGCGCTGCTTTGGGCGGGATTGGGAATTGCGCTGGTGCTGGGAGTGGAATTGGCAGCGGTATGGCTTAAGCGACGTAACGCCTGATTCGTATTATTCGTTCTAAACAAAAACGCCGCGATCATTGCTGAGTGCGGCGTTTTTTATTAGTGAGAGTTATTTGTGCGGGTTAATTGTCGATTAGAACAACACTTTGCAACGGCTTGAGCAAGACTCTACAACGACTAGAACCACGCGGCAGCGACTAGAACAACACTCTACAACGAATCGTCCCTTCAATATTCTTCAACTGCTCCAGTGCGATTTCATCGTAAGGTGAGTTGATGTCCACTACCACGTAACCAACTTTGTCATTGGTTTGCAGATATTGCGATGCGATATTGATGTGGTTGTCAGAGAAAATTTTGTTGATCTTGGATAGCACGCCGGGAACGTTGGCGTGGACGTGCAACAAGCGGTGCGCATCCGGGTGACCGGGCAGGGCGACTTCGGGGAAGTTGACCGAGCTGGTGGTGGTGCCGTTGTCAGAGTACTTGATCAGCTTCTCGGCTACTTCGATGCCAATGTTCGCTTGCGCTTCCATGGTTGAACCGCCGATGTGCGGGGTCAGGATCACATTGTCCAAACCGCGCAATGGGCTGATAAATTCATCGTCGTTGCCTTTGGGCTCTTCAGGGAATACATCAATCGCCGCGCCGGACAGGCTGCCGTTTTTAATCGCCGCCGCGAGCGCATCAATATCCACTACGGTGCCGCGTGAGGCGTTAATCAGGATTGCGCCTTTTTTCATCAAGCCGATTTCACGCGCGCCAATCATCATTTGTGTCGATTGGGTTTCAGGCACGTGCAGGCTGACGATGTCAGAGGTTGCAAGCAAATCGTCGAGGTTGCGAATCTGGCTGGCATTGCCCAGCGGCAACTTGGTGATCACATCGTAAAAATGCACTTTCATGCCGAGCGATTCAGCGAGCACGCTGGTCTGGCTACCAATCGAACCGTAACCGATCAGGCCGAGAGTTTTGCCGCGAATTTCGTAAGAGCCGACTGCCGATTTATCCCAGCCGCCGCGATGGCAGACAAAGTTTTTCTGCGGAATATTGCGCAGCAACAAAATCGCTTCCGCGATCACCAATTCGGCGACCGAACGGGTATTAGAGTAGGGCGCGTTAAATACTGCAACGCCGTGTTCTTGCGCCGCTTTTAAATCCACCTGATTGGTACCGATGCAGAAGCAACCAGCGGCGATCAGCTTGGGCGCATTTTCCAGCACGCGGCGAGTCAGCTGGGTGCGCGAGCGCAGGCCGACAAAATGCGCGTCCTGGATTTTGGCGATCAGGTCATCTTCGCCTAGCGCGGTTTTCAGGTATTCGATATTGGTGTAACCCTGTTCGTGCAGGGTATCCACCGCCGACTGATGCACACCTTCCAACAACAGAAACTTAATCTTGCTTTTATCTAACGAGGTCTTGCTCATGGGAACAACTCCTAAAGGCTAAAAATGGGAAAGTCGTGCAGCGCGTCTCGCGGAGCTATGGCATCAACAGCTGTGGCATCAAACGGGAGACGGAAATGGCCGGATAATGAGCATCGGCAGGCTGAAAAAGGCGCGCATCATACCACTAAGGCCTGCAAAACCGAAGGCGGAGCAGCGCTCCGCCGTGAATCGGTTGTCAGCTTGTTACTTGGGTCCAAACACCGCGCCGATAATCTGGCTGCCGCGTCCCACCGGATCCTTGCGGATCAGCTGTTCTTCTACCGCGACCTGTTTAAACAGCCCGTTTAGTGCCTGATTCAATACATGCTGTTCCAAATCCAGATCGGGTTTATTGGCGATAGGCAGCATTTTGTAGGTACTGAGCATTTGCTGGTACTGGTTGTAAAAACCGATTTCCTGCAAGTTCTCTTTGATGATCGGCAGGTAACGCTGGCGCAAGCTGGCCTCTGTCTGACTGCGGAAATAATCGGTTGCTGCGGTGCTGTTGCCGCGCACAATTCCCAGCGCATCGGTAACGCTCATGTTGCGCACGGCATCGACAAACACCGCTTTCGCTTCTATCGCCGCTTTTTCCGCGCCCTTGTTCATCAGGCTCTCAACTTTATCCATTTGGCCACCGAGTCCAAGCTGGCGTAGCTTGCTGGCAATTGGCTGCAGGTTCGCTGGTAATTCAATACGATAGAGCGGATTGTTGGCATAACCGCCATTGGCCGAGAGGCTGGTAGCAGCGCGATTGCTACCCAATTCGAGCGCTTCTTTAATGCCGCGCACCAGCTGCGCTTGATTGTTGTAACCGGCGGCGCTGGCCACGTTAGCGCCGGTTTCCGCGATTTGTGGCAGGGTGGCGTTACAGGCCATCAGGCTCAGGGGTAGTGCCAACAGGCAGGTTTTTAGCACTAGCGGGTTGATGCGTTTCATAGGCAAATCCTAGGGGTTTGGGTTTGTATGTTGAGTTTGTAGTAATTCGATTAATTGAATTCGATGTTGGTTTTCGCTGAGTTGATAGCGCCAGCGCACATCCAGATCGAGTAATTTCATGCCGTAGATCCGCTCCGGTTCCGGCTGCTGATATTGCGGGCGCGGGTCCTGCTGTAACACTTGGGTGATCAATCCGGCAAGATCGGTGCCGGTACGTTTCCAATAATCGATACACACCGCCATCAGCGCGGCTGGAATATCCACTGCGATAAGCTCGGGCGGTGCAGCGGCAAATGTATTTTCCGCTTCCAGCACACAGTCGACATAGGGTACGTAAGGTTTGATATCGAGTACTGGTGTACCGTCGAGTAAATCCACACCACTGACTTGCACAAACAGCTTGCCCTCGCGCTCGCTGATACCACGATATCGCACAACCGATAAGCCAATCGGCGCGGGCCGGGTGGGGGAGCGTGTGGCGAATACGCCGAGGGTTTTATTACCGCCCAAACGCGGCGGTTTGACTCTGGCTTTCCACTCCTCNNCATGGAACACAAACTGAATCCATAGATGGGTACAGCCTTCCAAACCTTCGAAGGCAGTGGGGTCATCATAGGGTGGTAAGAGTTCGATTTCGGCACAGGCTAAAGGTGCAAGCCCGGGCTGGCGAGGAATGCCGAATTTTTCCTTGAAACAGGAGTGCACTATACCGATGGTGGGGAAGTTGAAGTCCATAAAATGCTGCTGTCAGGAGAAGTTGCGCAAGGCTAGGCAAAAGCACGGCTCAGCTCAACCCTTTTTTACCCGGCTTAATGGCACAATTGCGCACGATAACTGCTAGTATTCTCACCTTGAAACCGATTACATTTCACTGTTAAAGCGTAACACCAATAATAATTGCCTATTGTTCAGGAGCCATAATGACCACATCTTTCTCCTTTTTTCGCGCGGCGGCGGCGGTATTAATTACCTGCGGATTATTGTTGGGGTGCGATCAGCAATCCGCATCGCCCAGCGCAATCTCCACGACTGCGCCTTCGGCGGACTCGCGCTACGCCCATAAACTCAGCGATAAGAATGCCACTGGCGAAACCCTCGCGCTCTACAACAATCTTGCCGGTTTGCGTGGCAAGCATATGCTGTTCGGCCATGAAGATAGTCTCGCCTACGGCGTTAACTGGGAGGGCGACCTCGACCGCTCCGATGTGCGCGATGTGACCGGTTCTAACCCCGCTGTTTATGGTTGGGAGCTGGGTGGATTGGAATTGGGGCACGAGCAGAATCTGGATGGTGTGAACTTCAAACAAATGCAGGAATGGATCAAGACGGGTTACAGCCGTGGCGGCGTGATCACCATTAGCTGGCATATGTACAGCCCGGTATCCGGCGCCAACTCCTGGGATAAAACGCCCACAGTGCACGAGCTGATTCCCGGTGGTGCCAAACATGAAGTGTTTAAAACCTATCTGGATACCTTTGTCGCGTTTAACGAAGGCCTCACCGCGACCGATGCGGCGGGTAGAGGGCATTATATTCCCATCATTTTCCGCCCCTGGCACGAGCACAACGGCGATTGGTTCTGGTGGGGCAAGGGTCATGTGAGCGAGCAGGATTACATCTCGCTGTGGCAGTTTACGGTCAAATACTTGCGCGACGAAAAAGGCCTGCGCAATCTTATCTACGCCTACTCACCTGACCGCAGCCGTATCGATCTGGCAAAATTTGAGAGCGATTATTTTTACGGCTATCCGGGCGATGAATATGTCGATGTGATTGGGTTGGATAACTACTGGGATGTCGGCCACACATCTAACACCGCCTCGGCTGACGAGCAAAAAGCCGGTTTTGTCTCCTCGCTCAAAGGCATTGTGAAGATCGCCCAGGTGCGCAATAAAATTGCCGCACTAACAGAAACGGGCAATAACCGGCTAACCATTCCCAACTTTTGGACTGAGCGCATTCTCAACCCGATTCTGGTGGGTGAAGAGGCGCAGCAAATTACTTATATGATGGTCTGGCGCAATGCCAATACCGCGCGGGAAAAATCTGAACAGTTCTTTGCGCCCTATCCGGGGCAACAAACGGAAGAGGATTTCAAAACCTTTTTTGCACATCCGTTTGTGCTGTTCGAGAGCGAGTTACCCAAACTTTATGAATAGGTTTTTAGTGAAAAAGATCGATTGTTTATTTTTATCAATAAAATAATGTCGTTCGCTGTCATTTTATGATTGTCGGCTAAATTGACACTTTTGTGTGATGCACTTGGCATTAATTGGCGCGTGTTATTGATGCCAAACGAAAAAGATAAATAGGCATGGGTTGTGCTTGGTGTTGGTCACATAAATAAGACAGCACTACTACAAAGGAAATTCTTATGAACTTTTATTCCAAGCTACTGGCCGTGGCCGGAGCGGTATCGCTTTCGTCGATGGCGGCAGCGACCCCCTTGAGCGACTATAACCTGATCTTGTTTGGCGACCTGAATCCATCGGGTTCCCTGCATGTGCATGGCAATAGTTTTATCGGTGGCGATCTAAATGGCAGCTCGCCCGAGTTTGCCAATCATCTGAACAAATCGCTGACCATCGATACCGTTGAAGTGGCTGGCGATCTCAACGCTACCGGCTGGACCAAGGTGAATGCCGGACAGCTCGCTTATGGCGGCTCAAACAATTTGGGTGGCGTTAATTGCAATGGTAATCCCTACGGCGGCACCTCTGCTTGTGTCCATCAAGTAGCGGGTCTGGATGCTAAAGCGGTCGCGCTCTACGATGAATTGAACGCCGAGTCTGCTTACTATCAAGGTTTGGCGGCGACAGGCAGTATCGATTTTGACCAGGATATGTTTGCTTACAACGGCTTGGCCACTGACCTTGCTGTATTTAATATCGCCGGTACTGATTTGTTTGCGCAAAACAGTAACTGGAAGCTGAGTTTTGGCGCCGCTGACAAAGTGGTAATCAATGTTTCCGGCAATGTTTTGGGCAACCCAGGGTCTGTCAATCTGACCAACCAAGGCTTTGGCAATTTCACCAACATCCTGTGGAATTTCTATGAGGCGACCAGCATCAACTTTGGCAATAACTGGAAGGGTTCAGTTTTGGCGATTGATGCGGCAGTCAACACCCAAAATGATTTTGACGGTGCTCTCGCC
>DQHS01000086.1 GCA_003524365.1 Cellvibrio sp.
CCTGGAGAAAACGGAGCAAAGTCTTCTGCACGGTCATCGGCAGATTGCCGACCTCATCGAGAAAGAGGGTGCCGCCGTCCGCTGCTTCAAGCAGACCTTTACGATTTTCGGCCGCGCCGGTAAAGGCACCTTTTTTGTAGCCGAAAAGCTCGCTCTCCAGAAGGGATTCGGAGAGGGCGCCGCAGTTGATGGCGACAAAGCGTTTGGCTTTGCGTGGACTCAACTGATGAATGGCGCGTGCCATCACTTCTTTACCGGTGCCGCTCTCGCCAAGCAGGGTGCAGGTGACGGTGGTGGGCGAAATTTTTTCGAGTTGGCGGCAGATTTTGAGCAGCTGCGGATCATTGGTGATTAATCCTTCCAGCGGTTCCTGCTGCGATAGGCTGATCCGGCGGTTGTAGTCTTCCAATTCGTGGATATGGAAGGCGCGTTGTACGATCAAGTCGAGGGTGTTGGGATCAACCGGTTTTTGGTAAAAATCGTAGGCGCCCATGGCCACGGCGCGCAGTGCATTGTCGCGGTCTGTTTTGCCGGTCATCACAATGACTTTGCTGTTAGGCGAAATACGCAAAATGTCCTGAATGCATTTAAAGCCTTCATCGACGCCGTCTTCATCGGGCGGCAAGCCCAAATCCTGAATGATGACTGCTGCTTCGTGCAGGCGCAGTGCAGCAATGGCGTCCTGGCGGTTATCGGCAACGATAGTTTCGTATTGGTCAAAGTGCCAGCGCAATTGGCTTTGCAGGCCGGCATCGTCTTCGACGATTAGCAGGATAGGTTTGGAGGAGGTTGTTTTACTCATGCGCTTTGGCTAATCCTTGTTCAATGGGAGCGTAATGGTGATGGTCGTGCCTTCACCTGGTTCGCTCGCAACGTTTAGTGTGCCATTCAACTCGCTGATGTATTCGCGCGACAGATAGACACCAATACCCATGCCTTTACCGGATTTGGTTGTCTCGAATGGTTTGAATAATCGGTTGTGGATAAAATCCCAATCCATGCCGGAGCCGGTGTCTGCGATGATAATGACGGCCCAATTATTGTTGATTTGCAGTGTAACATGAACTTTTCCGTGGTCTGGCGTGGCTTCCTGGGCATTTTTGATGAAGTTGGTGATGGTCATTACTAATCGTACTTGATCAGCATTGATGGTGCGATTAGTTGGCTGTATCTCGGCGGTGAGTGCCGGGCTGCTGCGCTGGCATTCGTTGATGGCTTGATGCACTACTTCCATAATCGACAGGCGTTTCACCAGATCCGAGTCGTCGCGGCGCAGCTTTTTCAGCAGATTGTTCATGCGATCTACCGAGTTGCTGATGGTTTTGATCGCATCCTCAAAAAAGGCCGGGTTGCCTTTGTGTTTTTCGGCGTTGCGCACCACCAGCGCCTGCTGGGCAATCAGGTTGTTCAAGTCGTGGATAATAAACGCGACCAGCTTGTTGTAGGTGTCGAACTGACGGCCTTCCACCAATTGCTCTGCCTGTTGATGGCGTTTGAGGTAACTGGCGATCTGGCGCCCCATGGTTTTGAGCAAATCCAGATCTTCCCAGGTAAGGGTCTCATCGCCACCCGGTTTGGTCAGCGCCATAAAGCCCACTAACTCTTCGCCCACGATCAACGGGAACATCAGCCAAAGATCAGGGATATTGTGCGCCCAGTTGGGCAGCAATTCGTTGTGTTGGCTGAGCGCTTCATTATCGCCGCTGTCCGGGATAAATACCCATTCTGATTCGATAAAAGCACGGCAGAAATCGCTATCGACCGGCTCTTCTTGTAAATCGACAAAATTGGGCAGGTTCGCGCGATAGACCGGCTCGTAAAAGCCCTGTTTGCGCAGCCAAATGGCGCCAGCAGGCGCTTTGGTTGTCGATGCAACGGCATAAAATGCGCGCTGGTTGACTTCACTGGATTCTG
Source organism: Cellvibrio sp. (assembly GCA_003524365.1). Classification (GTDB taxonomy): domain Bacteria; phylum Pseudomonadota; class Gammaproteobacteria; order Pseudomonadales; family Cellvibrionaceae; genus Cellvibrio. The sequence continues at coordinate 1,915 of DQHS01000086.1, forward strand.
CGGGTTGGGCGAGATAGTTGATCAGGCGCAACCATTCGTTGCGGTAATCGTATTTGTAGCGAAACAGATGTTTGTTGATCAGTACCGATAACTTCATACGTATACGGCTAGAGATAAATACGGTCGCAATCAGCAGCACTGCGCCAACTAGCAATAAGCTGTAGAAGACGGTACCCCAGTTGCCACCATATAGCCGCACATAGTAGCCGCCGAGCGAGAGCACAGTGATAAGTACACCGACACCGACGAGCGAGGTAGTATAAAACGCGATTGGGCGCGATAAGTTGAAGTTGGCAGGGCGGTCATTGCGCTGCAGCAATAGCATCCCGCCCAGCGCCATAAACAGACAGGTGGCGATGGAGACGGCGGCGCGCGATTGCCAGAGCATAGGGTCGAGTCCTTTGAAAATCAGCGCATGGGTAAATAGATAAATGTCATAAAGGAAAATCGCCGCGAGGTTCATGCACAGCAATTTAATCTGGCGATCATTTTCGGCGGCATAGCGATAGAGTTGCTCGACACTGACCAGCGCGATAACCGCTAAACCCAGTGCGAACCACACCGATAATCCGGCTTGGTTCATATTGGGGACAAACAGCATAGTGATTGCTAGCGCCGTAATCGGCCAGCCGCCGCTAAACAGCAATTGCAAACTGGTGGGCAGTTGCTTGCGCTGGGTATTTTGTTTGAGGCTCAGCCCGATGCAGAAGACCCATGCATTAAAATGCAAGTATTCAAAAATGATCAGCAGGTAGAGTGGAATAGATTGTTCTGAGAACGACAGGGCGATAGCGCCGAGATGCAAGGTATGCACAGCTGCAGCGCCAGCAAATAACCAGGTTTTTTGTTTACGTACCAGCTGGAATAAATAAGTGGTTGTCAGCAGGGCGGAAACCACGGCGGCGCTAAAGTAGGCAACAAAGGTAACGCTGTTATATTCCATACCGGCCAGAATCCTATGCGGGGGTATAAGTCGTGGCAATAAGCATAACAGTTGGTACTGGCAGATCAAATCGCCATAAGATTCTTGTATCGACTATTGAATACTGCCATCGCCTGTGTGGGTATTTGCCGCTATAATGCGCGCCCCAAGATCGCTAGATCCACTGAATTTATAACGGGCAAGCTGGAGCATGGTTTCAGCGGCCTTATACCAACGAGGAAAACGCCGTGAGCTATATGAAAAAATTGTTTGGAATCTTGTTCGTTGCTGGTTTGATCACCGGTTCTGCTGTTGCCGATGACGCTGAGGTTTCGGCTCGTATTGCCGCTGTCGGCAGTACCTGTATGCAGGGTGATGACTGCGCCGCTGCACCAGCGCCAGCTGCTGCTGCGGGCCCTAAATCCGGTAAGGATGTTTATACTGGTTTCTGCACTACTTGCCACTCCGCTGGTTTGATGGGTGCACCGAAACTCGGTACTGCTGCCGATTGGGCACCGCGCGCAAGCAAGGGCGTAGACACGCTCTACACCCATGCAATCGCGGGCTTCAATGCCATGCCACCCAAAGGTATGTGCGCTGCTTGTAGCGATGATGAAATCAAAGCCGCAGTGGATTACATGCTCGATGGCAGCAAATAATCATCAATAGTGTTAGAAGCAAAGGCGGCCATGTGTCGCCTTTGTTGTTTTGGGAAGAGAAGTATTTTGAATACGCGATTAATCAAACAAGTTGAGTAAATTGGATAGTGTCTCCTCACCTTTGGCCAGATTCTTCTCCACACTCTGCTCGCCAAAACCTTCCCATTCCACATCTTCTTTCGGTAATTCATCCAAAAAGCGGCTGGGGGTGGTCTCACTCATCTCGCCAAACTGTTTGCGCTTGCCCGCGAGGGTCATCGATAGCGTGCGCTGGGCGCGGGTGATGCCCACATAAGTGAGGCGTCGCTCCTCTTCGATATTATTGTCTTCAATGCTGTTGCGATGGGGTAATAGATCCTCTTCCATGCCCACCATAAACACATGGGGGAACTCCAATCCTTTGGATGCATGCAGTGTCATCAGCTGCACTTGATCGCTCAAATCCTCTTCTTCCTGTCGCTCCAGCAAATCGCGCAGCACCAACTTGGCGATTGCATCTTCAATCCGTGAGCCCTCCTCTTCATCATCATTGGCGGTTTTATCGAGGCTTTTTTGCAGCGACTCGATCAGATAAAACACATTCTCCAGCCGTTTCTCCGCTGCTTTACTACTAGCAGAATTTTGGTGTAGCCAGCCTTCGTAATCTATATCGCTCAACATCTCGCGAATCGCATCGACCGGTTTGTCGCCGCGACTATTGTTTGTGATCTGTTTGATCCAATGTGCAAAACGCTGTAAACGCTCGAGATTTTTCTCGGGAATGCGACCTTGTAAGCCCAGCTCATCGAGAGCAGCAAATAAACTGATGTGACGTTCACTCGCGTAACCACCTAATGCTTCCAAGGTGCTGGTGCCAATCTGGCGGCGCGGGGTGTTGATAATGCGCAAAAAGGCGTTGTCATCGTCCGGGTTCACAATCAGGCGCAGGTAGGCCATCACATCCTTGATCTCAGTTTTGGCAAAAAATGAGGAGCCGCCGCTGATCTTGTAGGGAATTTGGTGATGTTGCAGTTTCATCTCCAGTAGGCGCGCTTGATGGTTGCCGCGATAGAGCACCGCAAAGTCGCGGAACTTATATTGTTTCTGCATGCGCTGGGTGATGATTTCGGTCGCAACGCGCTCAGCTTCGGCCTCTTCGTTTTTGCAGCGCAGCACGCGGATGGGGTCGCCCAAACCCATCTCGCTCCAGAGTGCTTTATCGAATTCGTGTGGATTGTTGGCAATAAGATGGTTGGCCACGCGCAGGATGCGGCTGGTGGAGCGATAATTTTGCTCCAGCTTGATCACCCGCAAGCTGGGGTAATCCTGCTTGAGCAGGCTCATATTTTCCGGACGTGCGCCGCGCCAGGCGTAAATTGATTGATCGTCGTCTCCCACCACGGTGAGTGCGCCGCGATCACCTACAATCAGTTGTACGAGTAAGTATTGGCTGGAGTTGGTGTCTTGATATTCATCCACCAGCAGGTAGCGAATTTTGCGCTGCCAGCGACCAAGCACTTCGGCATTGGTCTGGAAGAGTTCCACCGGAATTAGGATCAGGTCATCAAAGTCCACTGCGTTATAGGCGCGCAGTGCTTGATTGTAGCGCTGGTAAATGATGGCGATGGTCTGTTCTGCTGGGCTTTGCGCCATACTCAAAGCGCGTGCTGGATTGACCAGATCATTTTTCCAGTTGGAGATTTGATGTTGTACCAGATCCAGATGGTCGTTATCCAGATCGCCCTCCTTGAGCATTAATTCCTTGAGCAGTGAGCGGGCGTCCTCGGAATCGAAGATAGAAAAGCCGGGTTTAAAGCCGAGGCTTTTGTGTTCGCGGCGAATGATATTCAAGCCGAGATTGTGGAAGGTAGAAACTGTGAGGCCTTTGGATGCACTGCCTTTGACCAGTTTGCTGGCGCGCTCTTTCATCTCGCGTGCAGCTTTGTTGGTAAAAGTGAGTGCGGCAATATGGCGCGCGGGCATATCGCACTGCTCGATCAAGTAGGCGATCTTGCGCGTGATCACGCTGGTTTTGCCGCTGCCCGCACCGGCCAATACCAGGCAGGGGCCATCAATATAGAGCACGGCTTCTTTTTGGCGTGGGTTGAGTTGGGTCACTGTGGCGGCCTTGAGCAGATGGGCGAGCATTCTAACAAGCTCGCCTGCGCTTGCAACGGCGATCTTGACCGGTATAACCACAAGGTAAGCGTGGAAAGTTTGTAGCGGTTATTTGTTATATAGCAAAGCGTTTAGTTTGCCCGAGGCGGCTGTTACCATTATGTCGAGTGATGGTGCGGGATTTAGTGCCAAAAATGCGTTTTAAGGGATAGAGAGCGATGGAAAATAAGATAAAAATTTTATTTATCGACCGTGAACAGGGCGAGTACCTGCTCATTGCGGAAGTGTTGTCGCATATTCGCCAGGTGGAGTACGAATTGGTCTGGTGCGATAAATTGGATGTCGCGCTCAATAAAATTTTATCGCAAGAATTCGATGTGGCGCTGCTCGATTATTATTGGGGTGATGCCAGTGCCCGCGATCTGCTCAATGCCGCACGTGTGCAAGCCTGCCAGACACCGATTGTGGTGATGACCGATGAAATGGAAACCGAAGTTGACCGCGAAGCGATCCGTGCCGGTGCAGCAGATTATTTAATTAAAGGTCAAATTGACCATCTGTTATTGGAGCGCACCCTGCGCTACGCCATCGAACGCAAACAAACCGAACAACACCTGACTCGCCTTGCGCATTACGATCCGCTTACCGATGTACCCAACCGCATTTTATTTCGTGACCGTCTCGAACATGCCATTCATTTGGCCGAGCGCGACAACGCCAGTTTTACTCTAATGTTTATCGACCTCAACGGCTTTAAACAAGTGAACGATAATTTTGGCCACGATGCAGGTGATGCAATTATCCGCATCTGTGCCGAGCGATTAAATGCCTGTTTGCGTCGCAGCGATTCGGTCGCCCGCATGGGTGGCGATGAATTTACCTTGTTGCTGCAAAAAATTGCAGTCAATACCGATGTTGCGCACATCGCCGAAAAAGTCATTGTTGCAATTGAACAACCAGCAGAAATTAATGGCCATGAAGTGGTGGTGGGCTGCAGCATTGGCATCGCGATTTATCCGCAAGCCGGGCGCGACGCTGACACTTTACTTAAGCACGCCGATATGGCGATGTACAAAGCCAAGCAGGAAGACGGCAGCAGTTATCGGTTTTTTACCGAGATGATGAATCAGGATGTGCGCCGCCAATTGCGTCTTGAAGCTGATTTGCGCGCAGCGCTGAAAAAACAACAATTTGTGTTGCACTACACTCCGCGTGTTGATGTGAGTACCGGAAAAGTTATCGCGCTTGAGGCCATGTTGCGCTGGGATAAGCCTGGCATGGGAATTCTAAATGCCAGCGATTTTATTGCCACCGCGGAAGAGACAGGGATCATTAACGCCTTGGGCTACTGGGTTATACGCCAAGCTTGTAACGATTTAAAATTGTTGCAGGAATTTTGGGATGGTCCTTTGATGATGGCGATTAATTTATCCATGCGGCAATTTAAAGATGACAATCTCGTGCACGAAGTTGCGCGCATTTTTGCCGACAATGATATTCAACCTGGCGATATTGAATTTGAAATTACCGAAACTGTTTTTGCTGACAATATTGAATTGGTTTCGTTGTGCATGCGGCCGCTATCTTTTTTCGGCATTAATTTTTTACTCGACAGTTTTGGTGCGGGCAATTCATCACTCTTGCATCTGCAGCGGTTGCCGATCAGCACGGTAAAAATCGATTTGGGTTTTCTGCAGGAATTAAATCGCAGTCATACCGATAAACGGTTGGTGTCCGCCATGATTATGCTCGCGCACAATCTGGGAAAATTGGTGGTGGCCGAAGGTGTGGAAACCAAAGAGCAAAAAGATTGGCTCAAGGAAATGGGTTGCGATTTAATGCAGGGCTATTATTTTTCCGCACCCAAATCCTACGCCGATATTATTAATTGGTTGCAGGTGTCGGCGTCGCACCAACATCTGATGCTCAATTAATTATTGACTACTGCTTTGGCGATCAAGGGTGCGGTAACTCAGTGCTTCACTGATATCGACGGTATTCACATTTTCGCGCTCGGCCATATCGGCGAGTGTGCGCGCCAATTTAAGCACGCGGTGATAAGCGCGGGTTGATAACCCCAGTTTATTAATCGCTTGCTCCAGCAGTGCTTTGTCGCTTTCTGTTAATACGCAGTGGTGCTCCAATTCCGGTGCGCTCAGCTGATGATTGGCTTTTCCCTGCCGTGCAATTTGTCGCGCCCTCGCCAGTTCCACCCTTGCCCGGATTGTGCTGCTGTTATCGCCCTGTGTTTTGTTCTGCAGCTCGCCCTGGCGCAAGGTGCGAACGGGGACGTGCATATCGACGCCTTATACGAATCTGGAATATGGCAAATTCGTAGGGCTGTTGTTGAAAAAGCCCGCTATTCCAATAACTTGTGTTGTCTCCTCCCCCAACAAAAATCCCCCTACATTTTTTCGAGCCATGTACTTGGGCAGTTCGAAGCTCCCATGTATGATTTGCGCTCATGCCCGGGCGGCCCACTATTTGTGTCAAACAATTTGCCCCGGCTTTGGGGAAGGCATGCAGGAAGTAATACGGGATACGAAAGGGATTCCTCTAGAAGAATTCCTTAACCAAGTTAGCGCAGCTATCAGGACTCAGCTGCCGGGTACCTATTGGGTTCGCGCTGAGATATTAAACTGCACTAAAAAAAACTATTGGTCAATCGAACTGAGCAGTTACGACAACGAATCACAAAAAGCTAAGATTCGCGCTAATATTTGGGCTTCCAACAGCAATATCGTCACGCAGTTCGAATCTCAAACGGGAGCTACGCTAAAGCCAGGCCTCAAGATATTGTTTGCTTGTTCCGTCCAGTTCCATGCAGAGTTTGGAATCTCATTAAACATTTCTGAAATTGATCCAAGCTTTACCTTGGGCGATATGGAATTACGGCTTAATGCAATTCGTCTGCGTTTGCAAAATATAGGTGAGTTTGATTTAAACAGACGCCTTCCAACGCCACAGGACTTCACATCGGTCGCTGTCATATCACCTCATGATGCGGCTGGACTTGGTGACTTTCAAAGTCAAATTGAAATACTCCAACGACATTACCTTTGCCAATTTAAATATTTCACAGCAGCTTTTCAGGGGAAGGAAGTTTCTGACTCGGTGGTGATGGCAATGAGTAAGGTTGTAAATGAATTCCGCTCTGGCATTCATTACGATGCCCTCATTATCCTCCGTGGTGGTGGTGACAAAGCGGGAATTTTTCAACTAAATGAAATTAAGATTGCGCGGGGTGTGTGTCGTTGCCCAATCCCCGTGTTGGTGGGGATCGGTCATGAGCGTGATTCCACAATATTGGACGAAGTAGCCAATAGTCGGTTTCCCACTCCTTCTTCGGTGGCCAGCTATATAAAAACCTGTGTGGTGAAAAACGCGCGTGAAGCTAGATTAAACTACCAAAAATTTGTAGGCGCCACTTCAAAGACTTTGTTTTTAGCGCGACAAGATGCTCAACACCACAAAAGCCAAATTGAAATTCAATCCCGGCGCCAATTAGAAAAATCCAGGTCGAATGTAATCGCAAATCGACAACGACTCTTACATTGTGTTATTCGATCAATCCAGCAGGCTCGATTTGACAATGCAGCTAACTATCAATCCTTACGGAGTTTATCGTATCGAAAAGTTCAGCAAGCCAGCGAGGATATTCGCGCGAATCGACAACAATTGATATTCAACTCACAAGTAGATATCAAGAGTGCAAAGAACAGCGTGATGAGCACGTTTGAACAACTAACTTGGCTTGGTGGTTACAGTCTCACTAGCGCTCGTACAGAGATTACTTCACTTCATAAAGAGCTGGTGTCGAGCTCCAATCAAATGATCTTTTATTTCCAGCAATCGCTCAATCAAGATATGCAAACAATCAATTCTCAATCTACACGTAAGCTACTGATTGCCTCAAATGAAATTGCCAAGCAATTCGCTACGTTGAAGTACTCAGCCGAAAAGATTGTCTCCTTATCTAAAGCTGAAGTAACGCTATTTATCGAAAAACTACTTTTACAAGATCCAGCGAGAATACTTTCACGCGGTTTTGCTTACGTTCAAAGCTCTTCGGGTCAAGTCATTACCAATACAAATGATCTTCATGTTGGACAGACGATTTCTATCCACATGAAAGATGGGAAAATTAATGCAGTGATATCAGGAGAATAAAATTGAATAAACCCACCAGTACTTACCTAGAAAATTACAACAAACTACGCACTGCTGCTGAAGCGCTATCGAATCAGGAGGTTCCCGATGTGGATGCAATCATCCCATTGGTCCAGCAGGGAACGGAAGCTTATAAGGTTTGTATGGAAAGAATTAAACAAGTGGAAGCAATGCTTGCCGAGGCCAGCCGAGTGGATAGTGACCAAGAAGTATAGGAAACAGTTTTTGAATAGAGACCTAGGTTCTTCTCCATAGGCTCATTTTGAGCGCTTCCGCGCCGTGTACTTAAGACCATCTCATATAAAATATTGATGTTTTACTTAACACTATTAAGAGGAATATTTTATGGGAATAGTCGCAATTGTAATCACGCTCATTAATCGCATTGCTGCATGTTTTGATGCGGTTAACAAAAAGATTTTTGACGGGAAGTTGAGTAAGTGGCTCGTCCTGGGGATTGAAAGTTTGGTGGCTAAGCTGCCGTTATGGTGGCAACAGTTAAAGGCGATGTACCGAACTCATTTTCGAATAATGAAAATATACAATCCGGAAAGTAAAAAGTGCGAACAGACTACAGGCAGAGTAGGTGCGGCTGTCTTCGCCTATTTGGCAGCAAATATGTATTGTGTAAGTGCAATCTTTTTTCTGCTGACACTGAGTTCGATCTGGGCGAAGTTCAGCATAACTACTTTGCTAGGGGGATTGCTATGCACATGGTTTTATTTTCAGTTTGGTCAAATCTACAGAGCTGATGCTTATAACAATGCAGTGAAAGGCAAGGTCAGGTTGGTACCGTGGAAGCGCAAAAAGTCCCGATAAGTTGTCCCTGCGTCAGCCTCAAGTTAAGCCGAGGCTGGCGATGTTTAATCATTTTCCTTCTCGAGGTCTTTCATGGTCAAAAAAAGATCAGGGGGTGTAACTTGAAGAGCGTCACATATCAGGAAAACTTTACCCAATGAGATGTTTTTCTCCCCCCGTTCTATTTGGCCGAAGTAACTGCGGTCAATCTTCGCGAGGTCGGCAAAATCCTCCTGAGAGATTCCCTTTCCCTTACGAAGTTTCCTAACGGCCATACCAAAGGCTTTCAAACGGTCATCACTCATGGTAGCTCAGCTTAAAAAGCTGGAACTATCAAGTTTTACCGCCTATTATTCCACGGGTTATTAGCACACGGATTATAAGTACACGGACTATATACATCATTTCGTTGTGCTCTGAAGATTACGGAGCCGTCATGGGAATGTAGCTATGTTTGAGGAATCGAATGCGGAATACTTTATTGATGCGATTTTGCTGAATGCACTCGCAAGCTGCTTTAAACCGGGCGACACATATCTCACAGAAGATCAGTTATTCCTTCGCGGGTTCGCCCCTCTCGAAACATATTGTCAAAGTTTGATCGATAGATTAGCTTCTAAAGGTATGGTGGAGTTGAAACTTCCAAATGAAAGTCAATTAGACCAGGTTACCCGATCACCGCGTTCTGTAAGGCTCTTGGTAGACAGCCGCAAAGGGGACGCTCATACGCACACTTCTGATCGGCTGGAACTCATCATTGACATTTTTAGAGATTCAACAGATTGTGACCTGGCACTGGCAGCTTTGAGGCGAGTTGTTTCAGCGCACGAGTGTATTGAATATGCGGAATATTTCGTTAACAAAGCCGGATTTAAACTAATAAACGCGCTCGCCGAAAATCAAAAACTTCACCTACTGATTGTCCAGGAGCATATTGGAATAGTCTATAACTTGGTGTGGCGGGCGATTAGAAATAGATCAAGAAAAATGGTTCGAGGTGATGCCTTAGAGTTTACTCAAATCATTGATTATGTGTTCGAGTTGTACACGAGATCTAAGCGTCGAGGCATGAGGCTTGACGTTTTTCAACGGCCCGCTGAGCTAAGGCGCTCTGTGCTTTCAAAGTTCATCGAGTGCCGTCCTCCTACTACAAATATTGTATAGTTTAAACTCAATTTTAAGCTCGGTTTACTCGTTAGTCGATTGAAATTTAATTGATTTTTCTATATTATTTGTGGCTACTTTAAAATTAAAACGATTCGCATATTTGGTAAAAATAAATGTTCATGTCATCATTTTTAACTGAATATCAATTGGTTGATTCATTCCAAAGTATTTCCAAAAGTACGTTCAATTTAGAGTGTGCTTTGGAGGTTGATGTTGGCAATGGTATAGCTGATATAGTTTTATATTCGCCCAAAAATGATGTGGTATCACAAGGTGACTTGTCGCTGATAAATCCACGGCTTGCTTATGCATTGCATGTCCTTCCTATCAATGAAAGCTTTTCTGTCAGCGACTTTTCTTCTCTAATCATATCTAGTAAAAAAACCGCCCAGGAAGCGTTGTATTCATTTATGGCAGCTGGCTTTTGTGAATACCTAGCGGTTGAAAAAAAATGGGTCAAGAAGACTGAGCCCCAAAAAGTTGCGGAGGAACTGATTGCGGTTGAAGCGAAGCTTAGGGATTGGAAAAAGGCGTTAAAGCAAGCTTATAGATATTTGGATTATGCGGACCAGTCTTGGGTTTTGCTTGATGATAAACATGTTAATCCCGCGATAAAAAATCTCAGCGAGTTTAGGCGTTTGAAAGTAGGTCTTGCTTCTATTTCAACTGGCGGGGATATTAAAATAATATTCTCACCAGAAAAAACAAAAGCAAGATTTGAAATCTCAGTCTGGGCTGCTAACACCCATATCGCTAAATACATCAACCATTAATGTATCGTCGCGCATATTTATTTATGACATTTAACCATGGTTGAATGTGATCGCCTCTCCCATGAAGCTCTAAATCAATGCCCACGGCAATCTCAGAGTATTTCGCATTTGCTTCATTCAGCTGGCTTCTCAGCGTGTTATATCTATCCTTCAATCCTAATTCCCCGAGGTTGGTCACCTGATTCGAATAATTTATGAAAAAATCCTTATACAGTCCAGCTTGATTAAAAAACGGATCTGTTGGCGCATTGAAGGCCGCCTCTCCATATTGAGTATTTGAATAGACGCTGTGCCAGACTTGCGGGTAATCAGATCGAATTTCCTTGGCCTGACTAAACTGAATCCAGTTGAATAGACCAGGAACATAAATTCTAGATTTGGGACCTCTTCTTTCATCGTCAGAATTTAAGAATTTGTCCAAAGAGAACATTCTTGTATTTTCAAAAGCCCCCATCGTGATAGTTATATCCTCTACCAAGGAAAATAATAATCCTTCGGTATTAAGGTAGCCGATCACTAATTCCAGTTCCGCTTCTTTCAGCTCTCTGCAAAATTCAAGGTACGAAAAGAGATAGTTCTCATCAGTAATTTGTTTTGTTTTCCTTTCATTCGAGGAAAACAAATAAACGCCATCAATTTCGGGAAAAGTAGTAATCCAGTTTAGTAAGTGAATCCTATACGCCTCATTTAATATCATATGTGATGTTAAAGGCAGCGTTATGAAAATTGGTTTGCTTACCGAAAGCTTTTCAATAACTTCCAAAAATGGCTTAACTGTGTACACTTCTTGGCTTTCGGTATAGTTGGGGAGCATTTGATCAAAATAGCGTGCCGGGATAATAATTCGATCAAAATCATTTTCCAGTTGAAATTTTATACATTCTTCCGCTGATTTTCTCGCAAAATTTGCGAAGTCCATTGTGTCAAATCCGCTGCTTATTAATTCTGGGAAAAAATCGTAGGTGTGAAGCTTTTTCTTTTGCGAAGATGGTAGGTAATACTGAGGATCTAAAAAAGACTCTGACTTAATTTCGGAGGCAATAGACCCAATCTGAGTGGCACTTTGGTGAACTGGACTAAATATCAAGCCATCGCCTGTAGAATCCTGTGTGTAGGACTCAATGTTCCAGTTGGAGCAGTGGCCGACTTGATGATATAAATTAATTCCCATCTATTTTTTCCTTATGTTTTTCCAATTTATTTATGAGGCTTGAAATATCTCTATACCTTTTGTAGGGCTGTTTATGAATCAGCTTTTGTACAATCTCGGATAGCTCACTACTGCATACTCCATACTGATGTAGAGGTTCAGGATCGTAGTTCAGAGTTTTCTCAAATATGTCATGCCATCCATCCCCGTCGCTGTAGAAAGGATTAGATCCTGACAACAGCGTGTAGCACAGCACTCCCAAGGAAAAACAATCGCTTTTAAATGTGATGTTTTTCTTATCATTTTTGAGTTGTTCTGGGCTGGCGTAACCGGGAGTGCAGGGGCCGACGGGCAAATGGGTGTTCGTCAATCCAACACTGCCAGACTCCCTAATAATACCCAGATCAATTATTACAATTTCTCCATCGGCTTTAATCAAAATATTTGCTGGCTTAATATCTCGATGCACGTACCGCTTTTGATTGTCCCACAGAATCTTCAAGGCTTTGAGGAGGCTAATCAATAAACCAACTATCTTCGTCTCAGTGTCATAATTTTCTAAGCAGGCAGATAGCGGAATAGAGTCAATGTATTCCTCGACAGTCACGAAAAGCTTGGGCTTAAGTGGCTCTTCGGTTATGGGATTAAATGATAATAGTTCGAAATGGTACAGTTTTGGATAATATGGTGAGCTTATTTCAACTAGTGCAGATATTTCGTTCTGCATTCGTGCAATATCACTGGAGCTTGTGCCATCTGATATTTTAATTGCCACTTTCTTCCATTTTGACCAGTCATACAAAATTGTATCTTCGGCTTCAAGGCGTTCAAAATCAGAGAACTCTCCAAAATACACAATCCTTTGTCCCGACGTCAATGCTACATCCGTTATCAACAACCCAGAGTAATGAGCGCAAAGTATTGCACGCAAATCCGCAGTGTCCACCAGCATTTATAACTCCTGTTTTTCTTATTTATATACTAACCTTTATCTAAACATGCCAGATAAAGAAGCCTTTCTTAAAATTTACACCTATTTCAAATTTCTTCTGAGAAGAGCACGTAAACAGGCTTGTATCCGCCCATGTAAACCATTGGGTTGTAATAGTTGAGCCCGTTACTTGCAGCTTTTATTTCTTTCACAATATTCATGAATCCTTCAACATCTAACTGTTTCGCTGATGTATCAATTATGTGGAAAATATCTTTATGATCGATAATTGGACAAATGTCTGTATCAACTTTACCTTTGCAATCAAATTCAGCTTCGAGTTCGTCTATATCGAGAGGTAAAGCATTTAAATTGAAATAAACAGACTTTTCTGTCGCTGCCAAATCAAAAAAACTTTTCGCCAGAATACTTCCAGCGATCAAGGGCAGCCCCAAATCAGACGCTTTCCTTGCTGCGAAAATTATACTTTCATTTAGTTTGACGATTATCTTGTCAGAACTCGCATGCAGTTTTGGTCTACGTGCGTAGATACCTATTACTTTGAAAGTTAATCCGCCATTAACATCAAGTGATGTTTTAGAGCCTTCTCTCGTGACCCATGGAAAAATAGCAACCACGTTTTTATATTTGCTTTTCAGCAATTTCACCAGTTCGGGAATTAAGACGTATTCGACTGATCGTTCGCATACGTAGCTTTTTGGCGCTTTCAATTGCCTTCCTCAAATTATTATCGATCTTTGCGAGATATTCCATTCCCTGATGAAGGGATCGTCAGGGGCTAGTGATCATTAATTATATCTCATCCACATTAAAGTCCTGTCGGATTTTTATTTCATCCTATTCATCCGATATCAATCATTCGCGTTCCTAGCATATTTAGGAAATAAGCAACATTACATCGCATTACACCGGTCTTTTAAGAGGGGGCGAGTAAAGAGGTTTTCATCTGGCTACGGTTCAAAGAAAATTTCTAGGCTTTATCGAGAGGTTTTGTAATCTGTCTGTAGCATTCTGTATGTGCCCGGCAATCACATGCTTAATCGGTGCAGCAACTTTTTCCGTTACAATTTCAAATATTTCCTTGATGACAAGCAGCTTCCCGGTAAGGATTTCACTTCTAAACTGTTGTTGAACCGATGGCCATACAACGATATTACTCGTACCCGTTTCATCCTCTAAAGAAATAAACATTACGCCGGATACAGAACCAGGCCGTTGCTTGCACGTAACGATTCCAGCGACTCGTACAAAGCCTTTGTTAGGTAATCCGTGGCGGCGGGGACTTGGGCAACACCCGTCTTGATATCGGAAGCATTAGTGGAAGCAAGACACCGCAAAGCGCCTTCGAGGAGGGCATGTTCGATGCCGCTTGCGGGGGATTGCACCTCAATGCGAATCAACATCCGGATGGAACGGATGAGGCAGGCCAATGGGGCGAGGGGTGGTTAGCGGGCCGAGATGAAGGTTTGATGAGCTGGAGTACATACACCAAGTCGCGCAAACAAAAAAGCCACCTACGGTAATAGGTGGCTTTCTGTGACAGGCCAGTGGTGAGTGCCCTGTCGTCGTGCAGATACTTTGTCGGTACAAGCAATATACTAGCGGTTCTTTGGTAAAACAATGGTCAGTTGCTCTACCGGTGTCACGTCGTGACGGATACTTTAACCAGTCCGAAGAGTATAAAAGATTTTAGACAGCACGCCAATTATAATTGGCTAGGGCGGTATTAACTCTAAAAGTGAGATAGGAAAGAATAATAAAGCCGCTCACTTTGCAGTGAGCGGCTCTGTTGGTAAAACATTGATAAGGTGCTTTACAGGTATACATCGAGCTGAATACTTAACCAGTCAAAAGAGCATAAAATCTTTTAAATGCATTGCCAACCATATAAGTTCAAAAGTAGCGACCTAAAGACACGCTGAAATGGAAATAAATATCCGCCCTTAAAATGCTGCGCCCGATCAATCCATTATTCGACGTGCTATGAGTATCGCTGACAGCATGCCAATCGCTTTATGACTAAGGATGACAAATAGAAAGTTCTTCCCACCTGAGTCACTTAAACTTGAAATCCAATCTCAGCAAATTGCTGTTTGACTAATTTCGGTTGGAAGTACCGGTAAGGGGCATTAGCATTCGGTTTTGATGGAATTCTTCTGAATCTTGTAATTTAAAAATCAATTCGGCTAAAAATATAGCGGCTTTCTTTTGCCAAATCTAAAGCTCATTGCATTGCATATCGGTCAGAAGTGCCCCTGAAAACAACCGAGATTTTTATGGACTTTGTGTATTTTCCTGCTCTTAGACTACATGCAAGTTTAATAAAAAAGTTAATCGAACCAATTTCTCTGAATCAGCCTGTCATAAGCAACGCTAAGCTCTAAAGCCATCTTTCTATCGATAATACTCTCCCTATGCTTATTCGCATGAATCCTATTTCTGGCAGATCTCACCTCATCAATTAAAGTTGCCTCTACTTCACTAATAATTTTAGCAGTACGTGCTTTTTCTATAAGGGTGCTAAAATTGAAATTTCCAAATTTATCGTACAATAGCCCCTCCAAAACGCCACCAACCATAAGACAATACGACACCCATGAATGGCTTTGAAAGCAATTGTATGCCTCCTCGGCAAAGCTACCTATTCTTGCACGCAACGAATTATCTGAAACATGAGGAAAAAGAAGCTCAAAATCCTTAATCCCGTTGTGATAAATAGTTAACAACCCTGTAGGAGGACCAAATATATTCCAATGCTTGTTAGGAACTTCAACAACATCTCCATCTAGAGAATAAATTATTGGAACACTGCGCAAATCAATGTTCTGATTTGCGTCCAAAGTCAAATAAGAGTCAATCAATGCATATGCGGGCAAAGTGGGAATATGATAGATGGCCTTTTGCTGCCCAAATATAGGATCACCATCTGGAACAGAGCGCGGGTTGTTTAACCTAAACGTAGTTACATTCATTCCTGGGCTTCTAGTTGATTATTAGTTCGACAGCTCAACCCTAATGATTCCTTAAATATATAGAATCTGCAAATATCACATCACACTGGATGAATTTGGACACCCGTAGAAATTAGGGATCAATGGTCAACAAATCACATCATGTTCATCATCAAATTTACGAGGCATGCAGCCACCGCAAGCCGAAGTGGCTTCCCAATCAACAATATGATCAGGCCACCCGTATAGCTGCCCTGGGGATGGGGTCAACGAGCGAATCCATGAAACAAACTGATCAAAGTAAGGTTCATTAGAATTGCTCCGATGACCTTGAGTCTGATGGCAAACTGATTTCAGATGCTCAGGAAGCTTTTTCGCTTGTCTGCCAAAATAATAGAAATCTTCTGAGATCAATACGTTTTCTCCACCAAGATCAGTCGCAACATTACCTTCGCCATGAACACCGGAGCGCTGGGTAGGCTCGCCCCTCGAAAAGTCATATATGCAATCACCAAGACGATCTTGAAGTGCGTTACTTTGCATGTTTGGAATCCGGTGTGGCCATCTTTCCCTAGCATAAAAGTCATACTCACGAAGTGAAAGAACTTCCTGTACTCTCATTGCGTAAACCAGATGACCACTTAAATCTCCACTTGGAGCATTCTTTGACCCCAAACCGGCAACCCAATCACCAGCTTTCGCAACACGGCGAATGCCTGGCTTGCAGATAGCAAGAGAACACATTCCAAAAAAGGGATTGGGGGCGGCCCCATCATCTATTGGGATGGTATATGTAAATAATCTTGGCATAAAACCTATTCGAATTTTTTTACCGTAATTGATAAGTTAAAAATTAATTAACGCTTGTTGTCGGCCAGAAGCGGAACTTCGATTCAAAAATCCACAATCTTCAGATTGTCACGCTAGGCGACAATATAGGGATTTTTTCACCGCAGTCGCTTTTAGAACGCTGGCGCCAAATCTCAGCTAATGGGATACGCCCTCCTTAGCTTTTTAGATGAAAGTGAGCATAGTTTTTCACGAGGAACCCCAAGACTCAGTAACTTATCATGTGTATCTGATATTCCATCATTTTCTGCACTTTTATGATTCCAATTTCTCCACACTGCATCTGGGTAAGCATTTAAAATGCACTTAAAATATGGAATATCGATATCATTAATAGAATGACCAAGCACAACGATTTTTGTAACATCACAATATTTTTCTAGGTGTTCTCTATGCTCGTCAAGAATTTTATTAACGGGCTTATGAAATTCTTTGGTTACAGAAGCCAGGGTTTGATAGGCGTCTTCAAACCAAGGCTCATCGTCATCATGATTTGGTTCCACGGATGAGGATTTATTGCCGTGTCCAAATATGACATTCCAAGTGGCTTTACCATGAATATGCAGCACATCCTCATCTGGTATTGAATACACATCTTGAAGAGTAGATGTGTAGTTAAAGTTTATAAATTTAAATCCTTTCGGGAACTCCATAAACTTAGTAGCTTTCTTTACATCCACTCCTCTAATCCAAGTTGCAAATGCGTTTTTTATTTTACCTACTAACTCATCTATTTTTTGAGATATTTCGTCATTATAGCCATTAACGTATTTAGATGACTCTATCATGTCATCCATGCTTGGTTCCCATGCTGCATTCTCCCTGAAGTTATCCTCGTCAAAGAGCCCTAAATTTTCTTCGAACCTTGACCATTCTTGGTCTTCAGAAAAGCCAGGGAAATGCACAAAGTGGTCATAGAGTTGACTATTATATTTTCTGTAAAAATACACATAATTTGTAGGCAGGCCGTTTTGTATGTCGAATCCATTACCGACGATCACTAAAGTTGTCAATCTAAACTCTCTGTTATTAAAAATGTAAATCAAAAAGTTCGGAATATTTGGAGAATAACCCAAAGATCTTATCCCTTGGTCTTACCCCAAAAAGTCTATGCAGCCAGAGCTGTCAATCTTTCAAACTCAGCTAGTACAACCGGCCAATAGTGGACGTAGGGAGCAGAGAATCACCTCTGTGAAAAGCGAAAATGTGATGCCAGCTTCTCCTGTTTTTAACATGATCGCTTGTTAATGTTCGCTCTCTCGATCATCGATATTTTCTATCAGCACATCACAAGATGAATAGAAATAACTTGGTTGACTGGATTTCATAATGGCCGAATAGCTGTTCTTAGGCTTTTCATTTTTCTTGAATTCATGCTTAAACTGTATTGAGTGATAAAATTGCTCATCCAAATATAGTTGCATAGGTAAATGAACACCAGATTTTATTGCATTTTTTGCAGCGCTTTCTATGGCGAGAAGCTCGGCAAATGGTACGCCTAAGCTATTTAAACAAATATGATTTTGATTTTTCGATATATGAAGCAAAGGCTCTCCGTAGTACTCGTTACTACCTTGAGTAAGAACTGCATAAATTGGCAGACCAAGGACTTCTTGATAAATACGATCAAGCTCTTTTATCACAAGGAGGAGTTTTTCAGGCTTATACGAGCACTTTATATCTTTATGAAAGTATCCAACGTCCCAATTAGTTTTAAGTATTAGACTATCTGCAAAGGAAATGAATGCAATATCGGATTTGATCTCTGCTAGATTATCTATTTCTTCCCTTAGTGCGATTAATTTATCTTTCGTAAGAGCATTGTCTTTTAGGACTTTTTTTACCCCGATGGCGTCGATCAGAGCGAACACAGAATACTCTCGCAAATGTAGATGCTCTAGCCAATCATGATCCACGAATATGTATGGTTTAATATCATACTGCCAACAACCCACGCATGCTTCAACTACCTCTCTTGGCAGACTTATAGAAACCTCATGAAATCGCGTAAATGTGTTGGGATACCAAGACAAATCAAGAGAGTTGCTATTTACCGTTCTGATAGCAACTGGGCTTACATAGCCCACTTCATATGGGTTACACGATTCACCACGAAGCATTTTTTGTAATGCTTCATCAAATTCCGCCATATAGATTTTGCTCATAAGTAAGCAATCTCTATCAAGAGGAATCTCTTCAAAAGAATATTTATCTATGCGGTCATCATTAAATAACACTAATATCTCCGACAAGTTGCTTTGACTCTAATTCTTCCTTCGTGATAGCCATCATCAAGAATTCAATAAAACATTTAATTCATCAAAGAATACGATTTTTATCGGCAGTTCATTAATAGGGTTATGAAACGGGATTGGTACAACTTGCTTGAAAAGAAGTACTATGTGTATCTCTCTCAACGTCTGTAAGTTGAGATATTTCATTAGTGCTGCGCTATTCTCTTTTAGAGTTCTGCACCGCTCCAGATGCTTCTTCAGTCTATCATCTTTACCGTCATGCCTTACTTGACCTCTAAACTCATATATTTGTTTTGCAATTTCGCCTTGGGTCTTAGAAAACTCTAAGTCCTTACACTCCACTAAATAAACGATACCACTCTCCTTATTCCAAGCCAATACATCAACGTCGCCAAAGTCCTTTTCCATCTTTCGTTGTAGAATTTTACTGACCTTAACGTCCGACTCTGCACTTAGCCCTAGCTCTTCAAATCGTATTTTCGCGTGGTCATTAAATTCATGACCCTTTTTATCGCGAACCGTCCCGATCCAGGACTTCATGGCTTTTGAGTTAAAAAAACCTTCATCTATAGAGCCGTCATAGGAATTTGCAAACAAATAAGCAACTCCTTTTCGTATGAGGTTAGGAGAAATGATGTATCCATCAATTTTAAATAGCGGCTTAGCAACAGATGATAGGCGCCGTTTGAATCGCCATGGGCTGATATCAGCGACTTTAAATCCATTTGGAATATCACCCCAATTTTCTCTAGCTGGTAATGTGAAATTAGCAATAAAAATTAACAAATGTCCGCGCTGTATACCAGAATTTTCAGCACTTGAAATTAGTTCACTTTCATAAATTGTGTAGACAGCTGATTTCCGCTGAATACCAATGTTCTCCAGTAAGTTTAATATATTTATGACAGTATCAATATCGATATCATACTCGTCATTCCAAGCCTCTTCGAACTCTTTCACTAAAACAGAACTTTCATCCGAAGAATCATCGCGACCGTCAAAACGAGTTGCAAATCTTTTTGCAGCGCTATCGATCAATTTGGCTTGAATATGATTTCCATACGGCGTTACAACCAAATCGAAAAAGCTGTGATTAAAGTGAACGTCTCCTAGGCTGGTGATTTTTATTATCGGCTCAACCATTTCAAAATGGATAGCATCAGATAAATTTCCATACTGAAATATAGAAGTAGCTAGCATTATTAGCTTTGACACATCAAGATTATTGGGAAGTACATCAGAGGAGTCTTTAGCCTCGCAAATAGCCATTTCGAGAAGTATGCGGATTCCGCTTAAAATGGCATTATTTGACGATATTTTTTCTGTCACTACGTTGTAGACATCATCATGATCTACGTGAAGATTGAGAACCGCAGTAAATGTTCTCTGCCAATGAATTGAGTCGAGCTCTACGGCTTCGTGTTGTTCCAATAAAAAAATTATCAGTTTGCTTCGATCTAGCAGGTTCAAGTGCTTTTTAATTTGCAACCAAAGATTAAATGTTAACCTGCGCAAATAGTCGGTACACTCTGCAATCCCCTCGATCTGACTACTAAATCCAGGCTTAATATCATCAAACCAACCCAAGCCGATTTTCAGCGTAGCATGATCGAATTGGTTTTGGGTAAGCGCTTTAGGCAGGCTGTATTGAACGTAATCTATAAAATCATTTGCGGTATTAAGATGTATATACTTACCCAGCCGATTTGGAACCGCGACCTCAAAAATTTGCTTTATCAGCGATGAATTATTCAAATTCGGTATCAGGTGGGCTATTAAGGAATTAAGTAATACTTGCATAATTTTACTTTCAGCATGATTTTCGTGCTGATGAAATCCTGCTAAGTATCCTTCTCTTAAAATGACCGTTACGGTCACATTTTCTTCAACCACAATTTCAACGTCTATCAAATCATTAAGCTGATCCGGTGTCGGGCATTGCTTAACTTCTACAGGTAAAGCTAATTCCTCCATTTTGAATTCCAGAATGATTTGCTTATCATTCCGATAGGATAAACTTTTGAAAATGGCTTTATCTAGACGAAGTACCCATCCACATAATGCTTCCCAAATCTTGTAAATAAAATTTCTATCTTGGTTATCCTTAATGAGCGGCCGACACCACCAACGACTAAATTCTCCTTTCACCAAGCCTACCAAGTTATGTTCAGAAATATCCGTGATCGAGACATATATTGGTTTCAGACTATCCTCTTTAAAGAAAGAAGACGGAATGTGCCTTGTCAATAACACCATCCCGTTAAAAGGACTATCAATTTTATGCATGTCTTCGTGGGATTTGGTTTCCCAACGGGTGTCTAAATATGAATTTAGCTGAATCATCATAAAAAATGGTGATGCCGATGAAAGATCGTCCGGAAGGTCGTCATGCGGCACAATGTCATGGTTATTGCTTTTAGCCCACGCATACAAGTTGAGCAGACCATTTATATTATGTGTCACAACTCCTGCTTTTTCTACGATCCGTTTCGTCTCAATCATTCGCCAAAAAGTAAGTGGAGACATTTGAGTAATACGGTTGAAGGTATCGAGATCCGGCGCGCTTACAAATTCTATATCCCACTCTTCTTTATCAATACTTTCATTCAAATCTGGAATTACTACTCGCCCCCAACCGCAAACAATGATCAGTGACAGGCCCCGAACAAATTCCTTTTCATTGCTTACGTTTTTTTGCACATCTAAAATAGCTCTGGAAATTTCCGAAGAAACTATGGGGCCGTTTGGCGAGATGCTGTTAACGCCGCGCTGATTGTTTTCAAAGTCATCGAAGTACATTATCAAATGTATGTATCTTCCTTGATCAATTTGGACGATAGCCTCTGCGCCAGATATCTTTTCATTTTTATATTGTATGGGTCTAAACGGAACTTCTTCGAAGTTTCCGAGGAGGCGAGATTTTTTGCTAAAGTGGTCGACAAAGGATTTCTGGTAAAAATGTTCGAGATTTTCCAGCATTCGGTGTTCAACGCAGCTGTCTATAATGAACTTTCTTATCGAATATCCAATTGCCGTAGGCAAAGCTAGTATGATGTCCCCAAACCGACTTCGAATGAGTGGTTTTTTCTCTAGGGAAGATTCACCTAAGCGCTCCTCATGAAGATTATCAAATTCGCCTTCAGTGAGAATGAATGGGCTTAAATCGTTTTCGTTTACGCATAGTTGTACGAGATCTTCTTTTGTAAATCTGCTTATGGATGCAGTTTTACTGAGGTCTATTGCATCTAAATTTAGCTCGCGAAGAGGCTCGTCATTGCCTTTCTCGTACCTAGTGAGGCTGGCGCGCTCAACTGCTATATTGGAAATTAGTAGCAATGCATGAATTGAACTTCTTAATGATTCGAATGGTTCTCGCTTAGGCATTCCTTCGATAATATTCAAAAATAATTGACAATAAAATCCGCAGCTTTCCCAAAGTCCTTCAAGAATCTTAAACGTGCCAATTTCCGTTTGTATCGCCCCAACCATTATGTCTTCAGCCGGGTCTAGCCAAGTGCCTAGATATGACGAACTTACCGTATTGAATAATTCACTGCATAGCTCTTTTGTTATGTTCTCACTTCCCAACTCCATCACAAGAGTTTGGTGGATAATTGACTCTATAATCACTAATGTACTATGGTACTCCCGATCAAAACACAATCCTGCAAAAATCAATATAAGTGAATCTTTGTCTTTCCCTGATAATTTTTTACTTAGGTCGTGCTCTCTGTTGAACTGCCCAAATGTTGGCGACATCATTTGTTCGTTGATATGCATTAATGCTTTATCAGGATTAAAACCGATAGATTTATTGTTCTTCAAATTTTTATTTTTTTGCTTTAATTTTCGCTCTGCTCTCCGCTTATCTTTTTTTAGCTTGAGATTTTTATTGTTCTTTTTCATTATTTTAAATATCCAATGATTGAGATCAGTCGAAAAATATACGTCCGCTTTGGGCACAACTCAGTCTAAACGACTTGTCCCAATCTACATGCATATAGCAGTGTTATCA
>DQHS01000172.1 GCA_003524365.1 Cellvibrio sp.
GTCAGATCAAGTCTGAGCTAGTACACTTCATTATCTAAGTTAGGCCTCCAAAGCATCTATATGCACTCTTAACCTATCACGCAGTGCATATCGATTTTTTCCATAATGCACCTCTCGATGACAATGCGGACAAAGAGCGGCTGCATTAATAAATGTGTCATCTCCTTCCTCGCTTAATGGCACGACATGATGCACTTCTAAGTATGGACTATCATCGTCACGAGCAAACAACTCGCGAGTACAATCCGGCATTTCACACTGTCCATCCGATCGAAGTAATACTGCTGCAACAATATAAGGGTTCCGAACAAATTCAGCTCTTTCTATAGATCGCTTTGCTGGTTTGCCTGTTGCAGCCATTGCAAGATCAAAGATGACCTCCCTATTCGCACATTTTATGATCTCTTGAGATGCCATAACCTGAGAAACGGGAGCAAAATCCAACTTAGCTGCAAAAAGCTGGGATCCAATATTACCTATTAGAACTTTATCTCCTTGAGCTAGCCATGAACTGATAATGCCATGCCCCATTCGCGGCTCTGGATTGCGATCCGCATCAGGAGATCTTTCGGAATAATAATACGATGACGATACTATTGATGTAACCGGATCAAAAAGTACCGTAACTTCGAAGCTCGGTGCCGGCCGTTCATCAGCGGGTAAAATGCCAGCAGCTTCTATTGCAAGGCGTTGCTTTCCATTAGGCAGGTATGCACTTTTTGTTTTATCTGTTTTAGTTACTTTTTTTATTCCAAAATTATCAAAGACTGCATTCCAATCAACCATCATCCAAATCCTAAGTATTCAGCCATCGAGCAACTGTTTTGAAGAGTACTCATCTTTAAAATTGAGTCAATACGTTCACGATCTGATCACATACTACTCTTGCAGCGTTGCTTTGCGCAGAAATAGCCACCATGATACTGTATATACATACAAATCATTTGACTCTCTGGGTCAAGTGTGTGATAGTTTTTCACACACTTGACCCAGAGAGGATCAATAAATGATCTCCCCCCAAGATGACCTTTCCTTTTTAAATACCTTATTAGAAATTTATGATCAAAAATTCATCGCCGACACGTTAAACAGTCTTGGCGAGGATAAATGGTCCAGAGAATCTATAAATCGATGGTGTAATGGAAAGGCAAAATGCAAATTTTCCAGTAGAGAATTGAATCACCTCCGAACGCTGTTTCCCTCTCGTCCAAAACAAGACAACTACGAATTCACATTTATTGACCTGTTCGCTGGTATTGGCGGGTTGAGAAAAGGATTTGATAACATCGGAGGTAAATGTGTCTTTACCTCCGAATGGAATCCCTATGCAGTTAAAACCTACAAAGCCAATCATTACTGTGATCCCGCAGAACATATTTTTAATTCTGATATTCGCGATGTAACTTTAAGTAATGATGAATCTATTGATATAGAACAGGCTTACGAGCACATTCGGAAAAAAATTCCCGACCACGATGTTCTTCTTGCAGGGTTTCCTTGCCAGCCATTCTCTCTTGCAGGTGTCTCAAAGAAAAATGCAC
Organism: Cellvibrio sp.; assembly: GCA_003524365.1. Lineage (GTDB taxonomy): Bacteria > Pseudomonadota > Gammaproteobacteria > Pseudomonadales > Cellvibrionaceae > Cellvibrio. The sequence continues at coordinate 1,542 of DQHS01000172.1, forward strand.
TTGGAAGGACGCACGGTTTCGAATGCGAAACCCAAGGTACATTATTTTTTGATGTTGCTCGTATTATTGCAGCTAAAAAACCTGCTGCATTTTTGTTGGAGAATGTAAAAAACCTAAAAAGTCATGACAAGGGTAAAACATTTAAAGTTATAACAGACACGCTTGATGATCTTGGCTATTGGGTTGCTGATGTAGAAATTATGAAGCCAAATGATCCAAAGATTATTGATGCGAAGAATTTCGTTCCGCAACATAGAGAAAGAATTGTTTTAGTAGGCTTCAGAAAAGACCTTAATGTTCATGAAGGTTTCACCTTGAAGGGCGTCGAAAAATTTTATCCGAAAATCAAACCGTTATTTAAAGATATTCTTGATAAGAAAGTAGATAAAAAGTACATCCTTACTCCAAAGCTTTGGGAATATCTTTACAATTACTCCAAAAAACACAAAGAGAAAGGCAATGGATTTGGATATGGCCTTGTAAATCCAAAAGATAAAAAATCCTGTGCCAGAACACTATCCGCAAGGTATCACAAAGACGGCTCGGAAATTCTCGTCGATAGAGGCTGGGATCTTGAATTAGGTGAAGCTAACTTTGATGATGCAACAAATCAAAGCAAACGACCAAGAAGATTAACTCCCAGAGAGTGTGCAAGATTAATGGGTTTTGACAAGCCAGATGAAAACGAATTTAGAATCCCGGTATCAGACACTCAAGCATATAAACAGTTTGGAAATTCTGTAGTTGTACCTGTTTTTGAAGCCGTGGCACAACTAATGAAGAGCAGAATTTTAGCCGCAAAAAATAAGTTAAGGAAAACGAAAGCAACCATAAAGAAAGCTAGTGCTATAGCTGCATAATACGAAATGGATGTTGTCGATAAGCAAAAACGCTCCGCAATGATGGCCGGAATCAAGGGCAAAAATACCCTTGGAGAAATAACTATACGCAAAGGACTGCATAATCTGGGATTTCGCTACCAATTACACAGAAAAGACCTTCCCGGAAAACCAGACTTGGTTTTCCCCAAGCATCACGCCGTAATTTTTGTAAATGGCTGCTTCTGGCACGCACACGGATGTCACATATTCAAATGGCCATCGACCCGCGTTGAGTTTTGGAAGGAAAAGATAGGTGCAAATAAAATCCGCGATGAACGAAATATTCAAGCTTGTATAGCAATGGGTTGGAAAGTATTAGTAATTTGGGAATGTGCTTTGAAAGGAAAGTTTCGTCGCAATTTAAACGAAGTTATTCATACCACCGCCAACTGGCTTTTATACGACTCTCAATCTGCGGAAATTAAAGGAAAGATGTGACTTATAGTCTGTAGACTCCACATTGCCAGAATCCCATAATAATTAAAAATTAACGGGAGATTCGTAATGAAAAATCATCCAGTAGTCGAACATCTAATTGGTAGCATTGAAGAGAAATTTGAAAGCTACGAAATTTATATCGAAAATAATCCTGACCATTATCGCGGTGGTTATGAATGGTCAGTTTGCAAAGATGATGAGATGTTAGATTCTGACTTGGCCTTCAGTATAGAAAGTGCCATCACTGAAGCAAAAGACTCGATCCTCGCGTTGGATAAAAATGAGGATTATATGCGCTCGACATATAATCCCCTTCCTCTAAAATCCCCTTCATAAACTCCAAGTGAGCTCAAATAGCCAACATCTGCGCTATTTGAGTCAAGCAATTTGCTTTGTAAAAAAGCATTGCTCTAACATGAATTAATCGATACGACCACCGCGCCAGCCACATCAAACCGGCCCGCCCACCTTTAACACTTACAGGGATTTTTTATGTCTCTATTGCCAGAGCAACACTCCACAACAGATCCACCAACATCCACTTTACTCACCAGTGAGTTGATCGCGTTTAATGATCACTTTGTTGAATTTCAGGGTGCTTGTGCATTTTTGTGTGATTCGATTATTGCGCTGACTACAGCGCAATTGGAATTGGATAAAGCGAGTGTGCATGGTTTGCATATGTATGCGGGGCAGGTGAAGCAGCGGGGGCAGGTGTTGAAGGAGCGGTTGCAGGAATTGAGGGGGAAACGGTAACCCGTATTTCGCTAGGCTCCATATGGGCTACGTGTTGGTTTTATTCGACGTTATCTTTCGCATCTTCTATTGCTTGAATCAGGTAATTGGGTTGATCGGTGCCGAGGCGGATAAATGAGCCGCCTTTCAGTTCGATTTCAACTCCCAGCAAGCCGGATACGTTGTAGATCCAGCCGGTGCCGTAGGCGTGGATGCCAAATCCCATCCAGATGGGATTTTTTACTTTTCGGCATTGGCCAACTTCTTCCAGTGGCAGACTCTTTTTGAATAGACCGGGGCCGAAATACCAACTGATTTCGCTTTCATTTACTTCGATGGTCATGGAGCTGAATGCAATCGCGACCAGAGTGAGTACACCAAACAGAACGCCGATGCCCGCTGCAGGAAGCGCTACTACGAGGTCATTAATCACCAACACCAATGCCGCAACCATTGGTATACCAGCAAAAGTAACAAAGCCCCATTGTTTATGTTTGTAGGCTTGATAGGCGCCGTCGCGCCAAAACAACGTATCGGCTTCTACATTAAAAACGGCGGCGAGAGCTTTGATGGATTCTTGCGAGCCGCTGCCGCGCGCTTCCAATCGCTGGATGGTGCGCAACCCGAGGCCGCTAATTTCGGCGAGCTGCTCTTGTGACCATAAACGCTCGGTGCGGTATTTTCTAATCAGTGATGATTTTGCTTTCATATCCATCTTTCATTACTCCAGGTACATTTATCCAAGTGATTTGATGTGGAGTAAATTACCTGAAGCGTTTTTAATTACGTGACGCCACCAACCTGCCAATCGCCCGCCACACCAGAAGACGATGATCAAGTCCAGCTATGGAAGGATAAGTTTGGAACAGTTGTCTGCGTAATCGAGAAAGGCTTCCTACGGGCTACGTTGAAAAATGTACAGGCTATTTCCACAAAGCATCTCTAGGCACTGCAAAACAATTTTTTATGGCGAGCGGTAAAGGGTTGTTACCGCCGTATAACAAAATCCCGCCTTGAAATTGTGGCCCCGCCAACGCGGCAAGCCGGTTAAGGCCAGCACCGTCTTTGAGCTGTTAGCGTCCAATTGCCTATTATGTTATCGGCTAATTGCCTATTTGATTGTGTCCAATGCTATTTGTAATGGGTGTCAATGGGTTTGTTATTGGTTTTTATACGTCGAACCGCTGATTTTCATTAAATAGAATCTATTCCAAAAACGAATCCAACAGTTTCAACATAGCCGTGCGCTGGCTTTGGGTAAGGCGCGGCCAGAAGTTTTGCAGTGAGTGGATTTCTTCTTCAATAATGTGGCGCAAATAGTGTGAGGTTGGTTCTTTTATTAATAAAGGTACGGACTGTTCCGGGGTGCAATCCAGAAAAAACCAGGAGATGGGGATGCCCAGACATTGGGAAAGCAAATATAGCTGGGAGGCGCTGAGTTTATTTTCGCCATTTTCATAGCGGGAAATTTGTTGCTGGGTGGAGCCTATGGATTCCGCCAGTGCAACGGCGCTGACATTGGCTTGCATGCGAAGTTTTTTAAGGCGCTGGCCGATTTGGCGGTCCAGTTCTGAGACGGCAGGTTTTGCCATGGCAAGTCATCCGGATACAGGTGAATCGGCTTGATTCACACGGTTGACGGCTATGGTAGTTATGCACTAAGATCTATTCATCAACATAAGTGTGTTAAAACAAGACAATAAACACGTTTAATGATGTAGTCAGGCGGCTGGTTGATAGTAATTAGGGGATTGGTGTACACGTTTTACGTGATAACGTTAATCGGGAAGAGGGTTGGCAATGATGCCTGATAACAAGCATGAACCAGCGGCAGTGCCGTCGTGCGCGGCTACTGACAGTGTGCGCACCAACGAATCCTGGCTCAGGTTGTGCGATGACTTTGTGAGCCTGGAGGGGCGGTGTGCACTTTTGTGTGAGTTGCTCACCTGTATAAGCAGGCGCGAAACCCCACTAGAGCCAGCAGGAAAGCACGGTATTGATATGTTTGTTGGTCAACTTAATGAACACATGGCAGCGTTTAAACAGCAGCTCTATAAAATGCGATCGGATTAATCTTGTACTGACCGCTCCGCGATGGTTTTTAACGTCACATCCTATAAGTGACTCTTTGGTCGCATCTGAATAGATGCGGCCTTTTTTACGTTCGGGCTCTTGCGACACTAATCAAATAATTGGTTGAGCAACTTGCGTAACGCCAATACATGCTCGTCTACGATTAATGAATAATGCTGATAATATTTTTTGGGTATATCCAGGTCTTCCGTTGAATGCATCAGCGCTTGTGATGCGGTTAACGCTTGCAGCTTGTCCAGCTGTAAATAAATTTCGTCTTCAAGCGCATAGTTATTTAAAAAATCCAGATTCAGTTCTGCGTTGTCTGCTTTTTTCATAGCGTTTCCATCCTGTTCTTTCAATTGGCTGCTACTTATCACCTATCAAACATACCCGAAGTGTAGCTTCGTTAAACCCGAAGTTCAACTTCAATAGGATGCAGGCTTCTTCCGCATCATTAAAGGCTGCCCGCATGACACCTGAATCACCCTCTTTAAAAAAGCAATTTGGCAAACGCTTGCAGCAGGTACGTGGTGCTTCTGGCCTGACTCAGGAAGAGCTGGCGGAAAAAGTAGGTTTGACGATTGAGTCCATCAGCAATATGGAGCGCGGTATTCATGGGCCGAGTTTTGATAATTTGGAAAAAATCGTTGCTGCCTTGAATGTATCGGCGAAAAGTTTGTTTGAGTTTGAGTAGCTCGCATGGAGCCTAGCGGAATGCGGGGTTGTTGTTTTTACGAGTATTAAATCAAGATCAACATCAAAAGCCCCCGTATTTCGTTAGACTCCATACGGGCTACGATTTAAAGCTTACAAATATCCTTTGGCACTTGTTTGAGCTTGCTAGAGAAAATTTCATTTCCTGTGGTTATATTTATTTTCTTAAATGTGTTTGAGTTCCTTTTCTGCTCAATGGCATAGAGAATTCCGTTACATATTTTTGGTGCGTGAGCGTGCCAAACAAAATCCTGTTGCCATTTATTGTTTAGCGATTTTCAACGATTTAGGCCGGAGATATTGTCAGTTACAAAGAGAGATGTAGCACCCTAAGGAGGAAAATAGAAAGATGCATTGTCGCGATGAATACTGACTCATCCTTGAGCCAGTGTTTACATTATTTGAAAAACTAATTAATAAGTGTCATAGAACCAAATACGCTGGCATTGATATAGCCCTGATCATTTTTATGGCCCTGCGTATTGACCGAGCCCATCATACTTTCGCGCTGCGCGCTGGCATCATTGTCGTTATAGGCAGCAGAAAACCCTATTTGCTTTCCAGCCGTTAAGGTCAGCGGAGTATTAGCTCCACCATCAACATAATTTTCACCGTAAATTCGCACGCGCATTTCCCACATGTGCTTAGTACCCACCGTTACTCGTTTTACGGTGATGTGATCGTTTAGCAATTTAGGTGAGGTTGAGTTGGTGAAATCAACCGTGTCACCCAGGGTGCCGATGTGATACGCCCACGCTGAGGTATTGTATTGATGGTTGCCGCCATTTTTATTTTCATCAATAAAAATTTCTACGGAGTCATCATCCCAATAACGCTCTAAAGGATTACTGCTTGCATCCAGTAAAACGTCATCAGTGATATCAAACAGCAGATATAGGTAATTTGCATCCCACATTGCTTTATAGCGACCAGAAAAATCGGCTGCCGTTGGCTGTTGAGAACCCAACCAAAACACATCTATAGGTGCCCAGGATGCCGCACTCCAGGATGAATCGACCACGCCATCAATCACCGGAGCACTTGTTACACGCGGCGCATTATAGTGATTAGGGTCAGTATTGACCGATGAACTGGATGATGAATTGGAAGATGAACTCGCGCCTCCAGACACCTGACTCAAACTAAACCAGTTGAGATTCCAGCCGCCGTTTAAGGCCTTGATGCCGAATCTATGCGTACCCGCACTTAAATTGACAGTGGCCGTTACTGTTTTCCATTGCTGCCAACCGCCCGTTGCAGCGAAGTTGATAGTGCCATAGCTTTGTGCACCACCCGCTTCCTCAAACACTAAAGAACCGCCGCTGCTTTCGCTAGCAACACGCAGCTCTAAAGTATAAAGACCGGTGGTAGGAATAGTGACCGCCGTGTTGCTGTAGGACAGCCAATCGCCAGCGTCAGTCCAACCCACATTCAAACCGCCGCCTTCATCGCTCGTTGCCTGAGTTTGAAAACCACTCATTTGAGCAAAGCTTTCGGCTTCAATCTTCACCAGTGTCATGACCGGAGCCGAAGAACTGCTCGCGGATGTTTTACTGGATGAGCTGCTCGGCAAAGGAGAGCTACTCGACGATGAACGACTGGATGGCACAATGCTGCTTGACTGACTCGTTGCCTGGCTGCTCGAAGACGGCGCTACGCCCACAGATTCAATCTGAATCCAATTCAAATTGAATCCACCCGCAACAACATAAATAGCAATGGTTTGCTGACCCGCAGGTAAAGGAACTTGGTGATCAATGGTTTCCCATGCCTGCCAATTGCCAGTACTGCGGACACTCAATTGACCGTAGGTTGCACCGCCGCCCGCCTTCTCCAATCTTAATATTCCGCCACCGTTCTGACTGGCAATACGATAGGAAACTTTATACTGACCCGCTGCAGGTATATTCACAGGATAGGTTATCCAGTCTCCCGCATCGGTCCAGCCCACATTCAATCCACCACCCAGATCAGATGTTGCCTGCGTATCTATGCCACTCATATTGGCAAAGTTTTCTGCTTCGATGCGTTGGCTAAAGGCAGCAACAGAACTCACTACCGCCTGACTTGAACTACTGCGACTAGTTGCACTGCTGGATGAGCTCGGTCCAGTTGTATTATTCGCGTAGTTATTCGCCCAGTTTAAAACCCACGCATAGGGCGCATTCCAGTTAATGGTGATTTCATTCACNNTAATCCAAGCCTTTGATAAGCCCCTGAGCAAACTTAACCTCATGCGTAAAGTCGTAGGCCATTCCCATTAAATAAAGGTTGTTAGTAACAGCGCTATTGGAGCCCCAAGAATATGTCGTCAAAGGGGTTGAATAGCCTGAACCGTTTTGGGTGTTTATATGAGCGTTAGCCGCGGCAATAATTTTTTGGCGCGCGCTCTGCTGTAGCGTTTCAGTGAAGTTGGTAGTTACCGTTGCCAGTGACATAACACCGGCTAAATCAGTTTCCTGCCAATTCAGATCCGTGCGTGTCACATTGCGCTGATTGATGGTAGCGACGTATTTGCTATCCGCTGTTGCAAGATAGAGCTCAACCGCCGCCCAATAAAATTCATCGCCGAGATTACTATCGCCATAACCACCGCCGCCGCTGTTGAATTCATCGTTGTAGATATCGTTAGGATTTGCCGCTGCTGCATCCCAGGCACGCTTGGCCGCAAGGAGACATTTATCAGCAAACCCATTATCAATTCCACGCCATGCGCGCGCGGCCTGTGCCGCAACCGCCGCAAGATTTAACGTGGCCGCAGTAGTTGGATAAACCAATGAGCGTCTACTGCTATCCATGTCGGGACGTGTCGGAATTCCGGTCCAGCCTTCATCGTGTAATTTATGATGCGCCATGCCTGCTTTTGGCTGCCCGACAGGAACCTGCATCGCGAGCAAGAACTCCACCTCCCAGCGCGCTTCATCCAAAATATCAGGCATACCGTTGCTGCTTTCAGGGATATTCAACTTCCCGTCCGATAGCGCTTCCGATGACGGCCAATAACGGCTGAAGTGCTCATACATGTGCAACAGAGTCCACGCGGAAATTCCACCATTGACCACATACTTGCCGTGGTCACCGGCGTCATACCATCCCTTTGGAACATCGAGGGTATAGTTACACGGACGGGTAGACCAACAAGGTACATTGAGATCGCCCTTATTGGCTCCTTGATTAATATGCCCAGCGGGACGGGACCACTTGGCATTAGCGGCATAACTGCCGTTACCGCCGCCGGTAAATTGAGTTTCAATACTGATGCCCGCACGGTTGTGATAGAAGTAGCGCAAGGAATCGTAGAGTGCGCCTTTATAGACATCAGCTTTAATACTGAAGGGATAGCTGCTATCGCTGCCTATGGTGAGTACAAAGTTATCGCCCGTTGCTACCACATCGCTTAAATCGATCTGTTGTAGATTATCGCCACTGGCCGCATCAGCCTTGGATGTCGTAGTTTGCCCCAAGGCAATAAAGTTTCCATTTTGTTTCAACTGCCACTGCTGTGAACCCGCTGAGGTTTTATAGGTGGCGATTTTTACACTGTTGGGCAAATAACCTAATTGGTTTACCCGTGGGTTGCCTTGCTCGGCTGCTGCGCTCAAACTAAAAAGCGCGCCTAAGCCGATGCATATAAATTGATAGCTTGCGCGTGAAAACCGCTGCTGTGTCATGCTTACCTCGCCAAATATTATTGGAATTATTAATGTGAATTGCTCGAAGATTTAGCGCAACAACCTGCAGATATGCACCGCGGCTACACATAAACTTCAAAGAGATACAGTTACTTACTTATTATTATGAGCATGCCAAACCCCGAGCAGACTTGTACTCTGTAGTGATGGCGTCAAAGATACTAATACCAGCCGCACCACCCTCGCTCTTCAGTTCATGCTAAAAACACAAAGTGACTGCAAAAATTAATGGGACGCGCAATAGCGTAATAGATCGGGATAGGATTAAATGAGAGCACATCTGCTTAACGACTACAGAGTGTAATGAGATAAAAGAACAACAAAGAAACTACTGATAAATAACGACTTTCTAAAACTACTCGAAAAATCCACAAAGGATTCATCGCTTACCACAAGCAATCATAGTACTTTTCACCGAATGCAAAATGTGCCAGATCATCGCGAAACGTAAAGTGGGAGGTCTATAAAAGGAAGGGCAATGGATGATATTCCCCTTCTCCTCCACGAATATTGGACACCTTAGAAACTGAGTAAACCTACTCCAAAAGAATAAATTAGGAGAAAACCATGAAACGCAGTCAGGCGTAGCCCGTATGGAGCCTAACGAAATGCGGGGTTGGCCTTTTTCGAAGAAAGAATTAAAAAAATCAACGTCAACATCAAAAGCTCCCGTATTCCATTAGACTCCATACGGGCTACGCATTTATTTTTACCGGGAAGTTTATAACACCGCCAACACATATTCCGTGTAGTAAAGCGGCAGCACTATATGGGTTTTCTCTTCCGGTGCGGAGCCTTGGGTGCCGGTGAGTTTCAGGGTTTTGTGGGGAGCGCATTTGGCGATATAGGACTGCAAGGATTTTGCGCGGGTGCGCGTACCGCTTTTCACTTCTACTGGCACCACTAAGCCTTCTTCTGTGGTAATAATAAATTCAATTTCAGCGCGGGCATCGCCCCAGGAATAGCTCGGCTCAATACCGATTGCGGCAAATTCTTGCTGCACAAAGTTTTCGGCAATATAGCCCTTGTATTCATATCCCTGCTGCTTGATGTCTTTGTAGCTGGTATTGAGCATGTGGTTGAGCAAACCCACATCGAACAAAAATAGCTTCACTTTATTTTCTTTTTGATACGCGGCAAGCGGTGTTTTGGCTGTGCCTTCAATGGGGTAATTTTTGAGAGCCAAGCGACATTGATGCAACCAGCTGATCGCACTTTCAAATTCAGCGTAGCGGGATTTACGCTCGGCAATATCTTTAAATTTAAAGCGTTTGACGGACTCATCCACTACGGCCGATAGCTGTGAGGGAATATTGCTAAATACCGCAGCAATTAATTGCGCATCGGCTCTTCCTGCATATTTTCCAAAATCGCGTTGATAACCCGCTATTAAATCAGCATGAATTTTTTGCACATCGCTCACGCGCTCAACAATACTTTTATTCGCATTACCAAACCAACTCGCAACCGCTTCAGGCATACCACCGGTGAAGTAATAATCCGTTAACTTATCGAATAGTTTGTTATGCGCCGCCGCTGAATTGGCTTGGGATTCATATGCCTTAACCAGCATGGGTTCGTTAGCAGCCCATAAAAATTCCCTGAAGGTGAGCGGTCGCAAATTGTGCTGTTCCACTTTGCCAACCGGAAATGAATTGAGTAATCCGATGTTGGAACCGCTCGCAGCGACAAACCAGGTCGGTGCTTTTTCTGCAAAATACTTGAGCGACGTAACTGCCTTTGGACATTCGCCGATTTCATCCAGAATAAGCAAATCTGATTCAGGGTAAAAGATTTGCCCGGTGAGTAATTCGATGTTGGTGATTATGTCTTGCGGGCTTAGCGAGCCTGCAAAAGCATCGGCCAACTGTGGGGTTTCCAGAAAATCCACGCGCAAAACCCGGTCGAACTCACGCCCCAATAGCTCCCGTAATAGGTAGGTTTTACCGGTTTGTCGAGCACCGTCGATCAGCAGAGGCTTGCGGATTGCCTGGGCTTTCCAGGCGAGCAACTTTTCAAGCAGCAGGCGTTTCATAAAGCAGCTTCCTGATAGGGCGGATGGGCAAAAGTGTTTTTTACACTTATATGCGCATAAAAATGTATTAATTTACTTTATTATGCGCATAAAAATGTATAAATCAACACTTTAATGCGCATAAAAATGTGAGTAGTCCGTATGGAGCCTAGCGAAATACGGGGTTGCTCTCTTTAATGAGCCGACTCAAACATCAAAAGCTCCCGTATTCCGTTAGACTTCATACAGGCTACGAATCACTATTTTTACCTTGGAATCATTAATGCTTGAAAAGTCACAATCCCCCAGCACCTTTGTTTTTGATATGGATGGCACCCTGCTGAATGAGCACCACGAGCTGTCGCCGCTGACAATTCGCGCATTAAACGAATTGCGTGAGCGAGGGAATAACCTAGTCATCGCGACCGGCAGGCACTTTATGGATATTCGCGCTTACCTGAAACAATTGGGTGGCGGTATCGCGACTATCACTTGCAACGGCGCGACTATTCATAACGGCGATGGCGAGTTGATTAAGCGCGAGCTGTTGCCGCTCGCGGTGAATGAAATCTTGCTGCCACTGGGTGAACAGTGTGGTGTGCACTTGAATATGTATACGGACTCCGAGTGGCTGGTGAATACGCCCTGTGAATCCATGCTGGATGCGCATGCCCAATCGCAATTTTTTTATCGCCAAATTCCATTGCAGGAAATGCTAACTACACCGGCGTTAAAGATTTTGTTTTACGGCGAGAATGTGATACTGCAACAACTTAAAACGCAAATACTTGCGGCGCTCACCGTGCCGATTCATTTAACCTTTTCGGATGAGTATTATCTGGAAGCCATGCCGAAAAATATTTCCAAGGGCGATGCGTTAAAAACCCTGGTGGAACATTTGCAACTTCCGCTCGCCAACAGCATGGCGTTTGGCGATGGTTTTAACGATGTGGAATTGTTCCGTACAGTGACTCACCCGGTGGTGATGGATAATGCGAGTGAAAAGCTCAAGCAGTTATTTCCTGATGCCTTGCGTGCGCAGGAAAATGTTGCAGATGGCGTGGCAGCATTTTTATATCAGCATGTGTTGTGAGCATGTTTAGCGAGAATTCAAACATCGATAGATTTATTAATAGACAACCCTGATTCGTCATACCAAGGACCATTATGGACAACCTCACCAAAACCCAGGCACAGGCCCGTGCTGATCAAGTGCGCGCGTTTCGGGCGGAACAACGCCTGTTGAGCGAGCAGGGCTTATTGCAACTGCCAGACGACACAGCGACGGCTATTCACCGATATCACGATGAACTGTTGCACGAGTTGCAACAGGCGCAGGATGTAGACCTGAGCGAAGGCGCACGGCATTTGTCGCTAGGTATGCAGATCGTGTCTTTCCTCGGCGCTGCAGCATTGGCCGCGAGTTTGTTTTTTCTGTTTTATCAATACTGGGGTTATTTTACTACGGCAATGCAAGTGGCGATTTTAATTGCGGCGCCGCTCGTGAGTTTAGCAGTGGCCTGTTGGGTGCGGCGCTTTGATGCCTCAGGATATTACGCAAAGCTGGCGGCGCTGGTGTCGTTTGCGAGTTGGGTATTAAACATTGTGATGCTCGGCAGCATTTTTAATCTCACGCCCTCGCCGAATGCCTTCGCGGTATTTGCGCTCTACGGATTTTTACTCGCTTATCTGTTACAGGTACGTTTGCTACTAGCGGCAGCGCTGATGTGTAGTTTTATTTTTATCGGCGCGAAGTTCGGCACCTGGATGGGCANNTGGGCAGCTACTGGATTTATGTAGGCGAAAACCCCGAACATTTTTTCTTGCCCGCGCTGTTTTTCTTTGCACTGCCGTTGTGGATAAACCAAGCGCGCTTTCACGGATTTGCGGCGATTTATCAAATGCTGTCAGTGGTGATATTTTTTATCGCACTGCTTGTTTTAGCGAATTGGGCGGGCAGCAGTTATCTGCCTTGGTCGCCCAGTGTGATTGAAGGTTGCTATCAAGTGGCTGGCTTTGTGGCCAGTGCGCTGCTGGTGCTCTATGGTCTGCGCACGCGTGCAGTGAATTTAATGCTTGCGGGCAATGTATTTTTTGCGCTTTTCCTATACACCAAATTCTTTGATTGGTGGTGGGATTGGCTACCTAAATATCTATTCTTTTTAGTGATTGGTTTGACCGCGATTTTAGCGCTGATGGTATTTAATCGCCTACGCAAAGCACAACAAAGCCCGCTGCAAAAAGTACCGCAGCCAGGAGGCGAGATATGAACGAACGCATAAATACCATAGCTGCTAAAAAATTACTCTGGTTAGCGGTTAGCTTGGTACTACTGGTGAACGCGTTTATTCTCAGCAAGGTGTATTGGAATCGTTCAGAGGTGAGTGCCCGGTTACAGTTGAGCGAGCGGGAACTGCAACTACCGTTCAACTATGGCTTTACCAAAGAAGATTCCAGCGCGCGCGTAAGCCTGCATTGGACAACTCCCAGCACTGAGCCAATTGATATCGATATGAATCAATGGCGCTGGCAATACAATCGTCGTTTGCAATTGAACAGCGCGCATTTTTCCAGTTTTCAGTTTCCCGATTGCGCTCAGGAAAGGCGTCTGCTACAAAAGCGCAGCGCGTGGGTGCTGTTGGAATTTAACGGGCGGAGTTATGCGGAGTATGTTGCACAAGCAGAGCAGTATCATGCTTTGATCATGGGTCTAACGCCCGCGACAAATACCGAATGGTCGGAAAAAGAATTATCTGCGAAGCGTAAACAGGCTGATGACTTTTTAGCGGCAGCAAAAGCGGATAACTCGCGCTTGTTTGTTATTGATGCCGCCGCTGAACGGGAAATGTTGGAAGCCGTGCAGCGCCATCATCAAACTATCGCTGATAGCCAACTGTTAATTGTGCCCGCCGAACTGCGTGCGGGTTACTATCGCTGCGACAGCAAAGAGCAACGCACTACGGAAATTATTATTGATAGTCTCACCGTCGAATCACTTCATATCCCTAAGAATTTTGCACAAGGTTTTCCGCAAGTTGACGATGCCAAACAAAAGAAAAAATTTATAGCGGAGATATCCTATGGTCGTTTATTCGAGCCTTGGATTAGTAGTTTACGGCTGTGCGCGAAAGGCTGTGAGTGATTCAACTTCACTCCACCAACCAATCGCGCACCATGTTTTCGATTTTCTCTAAATCATATTGACGCAAGACGTTGAGCAATTGTTGATGGCGATTTTTGCCGAGTTGTTGCGGATTAAGAGTGGCGATGATTTTTTTGCTGTTAGCCATATCGCCACTGGCTGCAACTGTCGCCAGTTCCTGCAAGACCGGCTCGATCAGATGTAAATTCACCTTCATATCATCAACGGTATTTTCTTCGTGTGCGGGCTCAGTCACACCATCAAAGTTAACCTGTGCGTATTTATGTAAGGCTTTAAATACATCTTCAAACGCGTAGGGTTTGCCGATAAATTCCTGAAAACCTTGAGCAAGATAATACGTTCGTTCATGTTCCAAACTGGAGGCAGAGACTGCCACCATTGGCGTATGGTTGTAGGCGGGCAATACGCGCAAACGGCGCAACATTTCCAAGCCATTTAGATACGGCATGCGAATGTCGGTAAAAATAATATCGAACTGCTGCGCTTGGCACATTGCAAGACCTTCGCGGCCGTCGTGCGCGGCGTAGGTTTCGCAGCCGATTTGCTGCAGCAGATCGACCAGAATTTCGCAGCTGGCTTGATCGTCTTCCACCACTAATACTTTGCACTCACTACCGGGTTGCAGGCGCTGCGTTTGTTGGTGAGCATCACGAACATCCAACACAATATTTTCACTCACCAATGGCAAACGCAAATGCGCGAGTGTGCCCTGACCGAGAATACTGGAGAGCTGCAAGCTGCCGCCCATGCCTTCAGCAAGGTGGCGGGAGAGAGTGAGGCCGAGACCAGTACCACCAGCATCTTCCCCCGCCTGCCCCTGTTTAAATGCAGCAAATAATTCCGCTAGTTCTTGCTCTGAAATTCCGGGCCCGGTATCACCGATTACAAATTCTACTTCGCCCGCGAGATGCGCCACATACAAACTCACACTGCCTTCGGGGGTAAATTTAATGGCATTCCCCAATAAATTTAACAATATCTGACCGATTTTTTGGCGATCACCTTTCACAATATAAGGATCGGGCAAATCGACTTGGGTAATTAAATTCAAGCCTTTATTTTGCGCGCGCTCAGCCATAATGGTTTGGATATCAGCGACTTCCTGATGCAAATCAAAATACTCTTTGCGTAGATTGAGAACACCTGATTCAATCTTGGATAAATCAAGTACATCATTAATCAACCCCAACAAACGTTGGCTCGCCACTAAAATTAATTGCAAGCGCTCGCGTTGGTTGCCGGCAATTTTTTCGTCGCGCATCAGCAATTGGGTGTACCCAAGTACGGCATTCAGCGGTGTGCGAATTTCGTGACTCATATTGGCGAGGAAGCGGCTTTTTGCGCGCGTGGCTTCTTCTGCAGCCTCTTTGGCGAGCGACAATTGTTTTTCCGCTTCTTTTTGTGCGGAAATATCGCGCCCGATACCGAGAATACCCACTGCATTGCCCTGTTCATCGCGCACTGCAACTTTTAACGTATCTAACAGATATTCTTCTTGCTCACTGACTCTTATTGATTGTTCGTAGCGATGCAGCTCGCTGGTTTTTAACGCTTGCTGATCATTGTGGCGAAAAAATTCGGCAAGATCGCGCTCGACCAACTGGTCTTCCGTTTTGCCGATAATATTGTTTTCCGTCTGGCCCAACATTTTGGCAAAAGCTTTATTGCAGCTGATATAAACTCCTTCCAAATTTTTAAACCACACGGGGTCGGGAATATTATCAAGCAAGCTGCGCAGATGTTGTTCGCGCGCACGCAGTGCTGTTTGCGATTCCTGCAATTGCTCCTGGGTTTGTTGGCGCTGCACCACTTCATTGAGCAACCAGTCATTCGCTTTGCGCAGTGCCTGGGTGTGGGATAAGACTTCCGCTTCAAGGCGCGTTTGGTTTTCGCGCAAAAGCTCATCGTGCTTCTGGCGTGTGCGAATGTAGGCGGTTAGTAAACCAATGAGTGTTAAACCCAATGCGAGTGCAGAAATTTGTAACCAGCTGGGCTGATACCAGGGGCGCGGATCAAGTTGTGCAGCGAGTGTCATTTCACGCGCAGCGGTGGCCAAGCGCTGCGCTTCGCTGTGTTCGATATAACCCAGCGCCGATACCAAAAAAAATACCAGGCCCACCCCGGCGCACAATAATAAAAATGCTTGCGCATGGGTATTCTGGCGAATACGTGGAATCAATAACCAGGTAAACAGCGCAGTCACTATCAACATTCCGATGCTGTCACCCATCCACCAAAATGCCCAGGTTTTTCCTAGTTCGTTAGCAGGTACCACACCCAATGCATTCAATGTATAGACACCAATGCTCGATGAAATAATCGAGCAAACAAAGATACTGGCGATAAAAATCAGTGTGCGCCGCAAATTGACTAATAAATTACTGCTCAACAAACCACGATTAATGCGCGCAACAATTAGCGCCTGCAATACAGCGGCGCTACTATTAAGTGCAGCCGCGCCCCAGGTGATGTAACTGCGCTCAAAGAGAGGATCAAATTGTAAAAATTGTATTGCGAGCAGAGCGCCTAAAAAAAGCCCCGGCACTACCCGCATGCCAAATAATAGCAATCCGAATAATGCCAAGCCTGCGGCTGGCCAAACCAATGAAACCTGCGACGTGAGTAAACTCCAGGCTATACCGAATTGGAAAAATAAAAAATAAGCCACTGCAAAACCCAAGTTCAACAGTGGCAATTTAGCGAAGAGATAAAGAGATTTACGAGAGAGCTTTAGCACTGGCACACACCTTGTGAAGGTCAGGCGTTAATACAACAAGCATTTTTCCAGCGCCTGATAATTCAGTTCTTCCGGGCGGTGATGATGATAGCCCTGCCCCCAGCACACACCCAGTTGATGTAATTGTGTGGCAACTTCTGCGGTTTCAACAAACTCGGCGATGACTTCTTTACCGAGTGATACTGCCATTTCGGCGATAGATTTTACCATTGCATAGTGCGCCGGATCGGTATCCATATCGCGCACAAAAATGCCGTCGATTTTTATTGTGTCAAATGCTAGCTGATGCAAATAGGCGTAGGAAGCAAAACCACTGCCGAAATCATCCAACGCAAAATGGCAGCCCAGCTCGCGCAGTGTCTGCATAAACTGCCGCGCAGAATCCACATTGACTATGGCTTGCGTTTCGGTGATTTCAAAACAGAATTTATTAGCGGGCAAATTATAGGTAGTAAAACTGTTGAAAATAAATTGCGCGAACTGTGGCTCGCGAATGGAGATGGCTGAAAGATTAATCGATACCATGTCCAACCGCTCGAGCAGTTGGGGATGCTGAGCGAATAAATTCAAGGTGTAACCCACAATCCATTTATCCAGCTCGGGAATTAAATGCAAGCGTTCAGCCGGGCCGATAAATTCACCGGGTGAAATCATACGCTGGTGCGGTGCATCCCACAGGCGCATTAATACTTCCAAGCGATATTGCGGTTGCGCGATACCTGCGCCGGCAGGTAAAAATTCAATCATTTGGAAATAGGCACGAAATAATTGATTGTGCAATGCATCGACTAAACGCGAGGCCCAGTTAATGTTTTCTTTGTGTAGGTTGCTGCGTTTGGCCGCTTCTTCGTAACTGAAGATACCGCCGCGTGCCTCGCATTTTGCAACAAAAATTACTTCATCGGCAGCGAGCATCACTTGGTCGTAACTCACCATAATGCGGGTGAGCGGCACAGTGGCGATTGATGCCGCGAGTTTGAATTGGCGATCTTCCCACTGGAAACTAAATTGCTCCAGATGCTTCAGAATATTTTGCGCGAGTGCCAGACCTTTATCGCCGTTGTTGCAGTGAGTAACAACTGCAAAACGGTCGCCGCCGAGGCGTGCAAAAAAATCGCTGCGGGTTAACAAGCCGGCGATGCTATCGGAAAACTGACGCAATAATTCATCGCCCGCGATACAGCCACAGCTTTCATTAATCAGCCGGAAACGATCGATATCGATTAATAAAAACGAGGCGTTTATTTCCTGCATCTGGATACGTGCAAGCAATTCGGAGACATAGGCTTCAAGGGCGTTGCGATTATGCAGGCGGGTGACGAAATCGTGGGTGGCGAGATAGTTGAGGCGGTCTTGCATGTAGCGCCGCTCGTTAATTTCCTCGCGCAACTGCCGGTTGGCGATGGTCAGCTCGGCAGTGCGTTCGCGCACCTTGCCTTCCAGTTCGCGGTTAAAGGATTTCAACTCCGCCAGCATCATTTGGCGCTCAAGCTGATGGCGCACCCGCGAGCGCACTTCGTCGGCATTGATCGGCTTGGTGATGTAGTCGGCNNGGCATCATCACATCGAGCAGGATCAGGTCCGGCAGACGCCGCGCCGCAAGCTCCAATGCGCGCTCGCCGGAAGTGGCGACAATCAGTTGGCAATCCAGATCCTCAAGTATTCCACTGAGGACATCCAGATTTTCGGGGGTATCATCGACCAGCAGGATACGCGTCGAGCTCGACATGACAATAAAGTCCTTAACTATTGTTGTCATCCGATAATAGCAGACGCTAAAAGAATAGCTACGCGCCGGTTATGAAGATTTGTTAGGGTAAATCCATACCAGTGAAATTGGAGATCTAAGCGCCAAAATGATGCTCGCTCCAGGCACTGTTTTAATGCTCAAGGGCTGCTTCCTTGGGGCTCAGCCCTATTTTCTAAACCAAAGCGCCACCACTCCAATCGCGGCCAGCACAATTGTCGAAGGTGATACATCGGTCGCGATCCAGTCGCGCAGCACAGCAGAACCTTGCAAATCCTGATACAAGAAATAACCGGCAGCACCAAAGGCCAGTAATGCGATTAGCTTGCGCCGCCCGCGATGTTGGTGAAGATTGCGCTGGGCAACATCCGCTTCCAGCGCATCCAATTTTTGCGCGATCAGCGGTAACTGTTGCAGGCTGTTGAAAATCAGATCCGGCACCTGCGGGAATTTTTCCATCCACTCGGGTGCGTAGCGTTTAAGTTCACCCCACAGGGATTTGGGATGAAAACGGTTTTTCAGCCAGCGCTCCAGAAACGGATGTGCCGTCGCCCACAAATCCAAATCGGGATACAGCTGGCGACCAAGACCTTCAATATTGAGTAGTGTTTTTTGCAGCAACACTAATTGCGGCTGCACTTCCATCTCAAAGCGGCGCGCAGTGCGGAATAAACTTAGCAGTACATTGGCGAAAGAAATGTCCTTAAGCGGTTTGGCAAAAATGGGCTCACAGACTGTGCGCACTGCCGCTTCCAACTCTTCTACCCGTACCGTATTGGGAACCCAGCCACTTTGTACATGTAGCTCAGCCACCTGGCGGTAATCGCGGCGGAACATTGCCAACAAATTACGCGCTAAATAGTATTGGTCTTCGCGCGTAAGTGAGCCGACGATTGCCATATCCACCGCGATGTACTGCGGCAGCTGCGGATTTTTTCGCGATACAAAAATATTGCCGGGGTGCATATCGGCGTGGAAAAAATTGTGCTCAAACACTTGCGTGAAAAAAATCTCCACGCCGCGCTCGGCGAGCTTTTTCATATCGGTATTCTGCGCAGCTAATTCATTTAAATTGGTCACCGGAATGCCGTAGATGCGCTCCATCACCAATACATTAGCGCGCGTGTAATCCCAATAAATTTCCGGCACATACAGCAGGGGTGAATTTAAAAAGTTGCGGCGCAGTTGCGAGGCATTGGCAGCTTCGCGCTGCAGATCCAGCTCATCAAAAATCGTGGTGCGATAATCCTGCACAATTTCGACCGGATGCAGGCGTCTGCCATCGATAGTGTTTTTTTCTACCCAGCGTGCAACCAGCAACAACAGCTCTACATCCTGCGCGATAATTTTTTCAATGCCAGGACGGACTACTTTGATGACTACCTCGCGTCCATCTTTCAACACCGCGGTATGAACCTGTGCGACTGATGCCGATGCAAGTGGTGCATGCTCGTAGCTTGCAAAAATATCGCCGACTTTTGCACCGAGTGAATTTTCTACTATGCGCTGGAATTCTTCGTTGGCGAATGGCGCCACATTGTCTTGCAGGTGATTGAGTTCCTGCACTATATCGTCGGGGACCAGATCTGGCCGGGTAGAAAGTAGCTGGCCGAATTTTACAAAGATGGGACCCAAGTCTTCGCAAGCGCGACGCAGGCATTCGCCGCGCGACATCTTGGGCTTGGGGAAGAGCACAAAGAAGAACAACAGGATTCGCGCCGCAATCGGTAAATTGGTGGGCAGTAATTGATCGAGGCGATAGCGTGCGAATACGCGCAGGATTTTTAATAAGCGAAAAAAAACGATCACGAATATATATTCTCTTATGCTTCAATTTCGTTTTATGGATACCTGCGTTCGCAGGTATGACGCTGGGGTCAGTCCACCAGTACGGAGTAACCCGTCCGTAACAGAACAAACTGTTAGTAACGGAGTAAGCCGTCTGTAACAGAACAAACTGTTAGTAGCGGAGTAACCCGCCCGTAACAGAACAACCTGTTAGTAACGGAGTAAGCTGTAAGTTACAGGTAAACTTCTAGTAACGGAGTCAGCCGTCATTCCCGCGAACGCGGGAATCCATGTGTGTTGCGCTCGGCAATTAATTTTTCCACACGCGCCGCTGCGCGATCTACCGCTAAACGCAGGTCATCAACCTGGCGATAAAAATCTTCCAGCTCGGGTTTGCCCGGCAGGGCTTTTAACTCTTCAGTGAGGAACTCGCCAGTGAGGCGCTGCGCGCTTTTTGCGCGATCTTTGGCCCAGCCGAATTTGGCACGGATCATTTGTGCAGTTTGATGGCCGATAATATCGCCAGTGAATTGGCTGAGTATTTCTTCCCAATCAATATCGAGATTTTTCATCAGCCGCTGCAGGTCGGCGAGCAGGCTTAAATCACCCATCACCGCTACACCACTGTCTTTTAAATTGTGGGTTTCGGTCTGACTCAATTGAGCTAAGGCCAGGAGTGAACCCGTGATGCGTGTATCTACGTCACCTTCCCAATTGCCCATCAAGCGCAGCTCATCATCCATCGGCATGATAAAAAATTGCAGCGCGGGTGCGGTGATTTGCACGGCGAGAATTTTGCCTTCCAATTGCGCGAGGCTGATGCGCGTGGCGGGGTCGTAACGCAGCGCGGCATTCAGCATTTTTTCGGCGCTGGCGAGTGCAGCGATGGTGAGCGTACTTGTCATGAACAGGGCCATTAAGGTTTGATGCCTTTATGCAGCGCGACTATGCCGCCGGTCATATTGTGGAATTCGGTGCGCACAAATCCGGCGGCATCCATCATCTCTTTGAGGGTTTGCTGATCCGGGTGCATGCGGATCGATTCGGCGAGGTAGCGATAGCTCTCGGCATCGTTAGTCACCAGCTTGCCCATAAACGGCAGCACTTTAAAAGAATAGGTATCGTAAATTTTGCTGAGGATTTCGCTTTGTGGTTTGGAAAATTCCAACACCAGTAAACGGCCGCCGGGTTTTAATACGCGCTGCATGGAGCGAAGAGCCATGTCTTTATCAGTAACGTTGCGCAAACCGAAAGCGATGGTGATGCAATCAAAAGTGTTATCGGGAAAGGGCAGGTATTGCGCATCGCACTGGGCGAAGTTGATATTGCCGGCAATGCCGCGATCGGTCAGGCGGTCGCGCCCCACGCCGAGCATGGAGGCATTGATGTCCGCGAGTACCACTTGCCCATTCGCACCGACCAGCTTGGCAAACTGATAACTCAAATCGCCGGTGCCGCCTGCAATATCCAAGACTTTGTGCCCGGCGCGCACGCCCGAGGCTTCAATGGTGAACCGCTTCCACAGGCGATGTACGCCGGCCGACATCAAATCATTCATCACATCGTATTTGGCGGCGACTGAGTGAAAGACCTCGGCGACACGTTCGGCTTTTTCTTCGACAGGAACTTCCTGAAAGCCAAAGTGGGTGGTTTTTTTATCGTTCATAGTGGAATCCAAAGGCAGGCAACCCAAGCGGGCAGGGTGGCGGCATTGTACTGGCATTGTATGGGCATTGCACAGCGGCACTTGGGTTGCGACATGGCGGGAGTAAGATGCCCCACAACCACTAATGATGGAAAATTTTGATAGTTTTTCAGCCGTCGTTGCGTAAAATCCCCGCCACTATCGATTCATATCCCATCGCCATTACCTTCACAGCGCGGAGGAAGGAACAGCTTATGCGCGCCCCTGGATTTTTGATCTTTCTGTTTATTGCCCCCATCATCGCTCACACCAGCCATGCCAACGAGCTTAAGCCCTTTACTACTGATGGCTGCTCGATGTGGATGGATGGTACATTGGAGCAGCCCAACCTCTGGCGCCATTGCTGCGTCGCCCATGATCTGGACTATTGGAAGGGTGGCAGCGAAGAGCAGCGCAAAAAGGCTGATGAGAATATCCAGGCCTGTGTGAACGAGGCACAAGGCTCGGGTATGGCCAACTATATGTATAAAAATGTGCGCTGGGGCGGCAGCCCTTACTGGATGAATTATTACCGCTGGGGCTATGGCTGGGATTATCTCGACGGTCTCTGGCCGCGCGGCTATAAAGTCCCCACACAGGATGAGCAGGCACAGATTGATCGCTTGCTACCCGCCGCCTATCAATTACTACGTGAGGATGCGCAAAAAAATCCTCCCACCACCTCCAGCGCTTCCAGCAGTAGCCTCAACGGGGCCACCAACAGTGACGCGAATGAAGAGTCTCCCGCCAAATAAACGTAAGGGTTGCATTTAAACCATTCCTGCGTGCAGTACCGCACAAATATTCATCTCCCTCGAGTGTTTGAATAGGCTGATTATCGGGTGTGTAGCACCCGATAATTCCTGTTGCTCCCATTACCGGGGCTAGTCCCCAAGGAATTCGCTATGCAAACAATCCTGCGTTGGGCTGTGCGTTGTTTAGCCATTGTGTCAATTGTGGCGTCTCTACCTGCATCGGCCTATCTGCAATTTACTTATACGAGCCAACAACTGCCGCTAACGTCTTATCTCATCGAGGAATGGCCGCAGGATTTATTTGATCCGCCGCTGCCACCACCGGCATTTACGCTGTCCTTTCGCGCACCCGAGCAAGATCTATCACTGCAGCCGTTAACGCATTTCCGTGCGGAGAACTTCGCCTTTTCACTGATTTCGCCTGATGCTGACTATATTTATTACCCTGTTGATATTGATCCCACGTCCTACGGGCAAGTAAGCCTCGACAGAGCGGGAATGGTAGCTGGCTGGAACTTGATGGTTCAAATGACAGAGCTAATTACCCCTGATACCGATATGCTCGTGCACGAAATGAGTGATCATCAAATCAGGATCAGCTCCAATAGCGAGACGGGAGATCAGTTGACCTTACGTTTTCACCCCACCACCTGGCATCGACATTGGATACAACTCGCACAGCTCGAATTCACCTTTGCCGATATCAGCAGCGGTAACTGGACAATAGAGAAAGTCTCCGTGCCTGAACCGCGCTTGGCAACGTTATTGATGGTGGGCTTGTTGGTACTGCTCTGGTCGCGACAAAGGAACAAAAAGGCCTTGGACGATGGGCAAAAACAGATGAACCACGCCTAATGCAAAGGGTCCATGAAACAAATGCACCAAAATATGTTTGAAATCCATTAACTAGATTACAATTGCGCCCCCGGACATTGGTCGGGGGAGCAGCTTTACTGTAACAGCGCCTGGCTATTCTTGGCCTACCCTTCAGGTACGCCGGTCAGACGATTCACACCACCCAGAGGCGGTCACGTCGGCAAGTGTTAACTCCAGCCAACTCTATAATGGAGACCCCATGAAATTTCGTTTTCCCATTGTCATTATTGACGAAGACTTTCGCTCCGAGAACACCTCGGGTTTAGGCATACGCGCACTCGCCGATGCCATCGAAAAAGAAAGCTGGGAGGTAGTTGGTGTTACCAGCTACGGTGACCTGTCGCAATTCGCGCAGCAACAATCGCGCGCCTCTGCGTTTATTTTATCAATCGACGATGAAGAATTTGGTGCCGGTTCACTTGAAGAAACCGACCACGCACTTAAATCCCTGCGCGCCTTTGTGGAAGAAATTCGCTACAAAAACGCCGATATCCCGATTTATCTGTACGGCGAAACCCGCACCTCGCGCCATATCCCCAACAATATTTTGCGCGAGCTGCACGGCTTCATCCATATGTTTGAAGACACACCGGAATTTGTGGCGCGCCATATTAT
>DQHS01000285.1 GCA_003524365.1 Cellvibrio sp.
CCATTACCACTACGGCTGCACCGTAACGCATGCAGAGTTTGGCTTTGGCGAGGAATTCTTCTTCGCCTTCTTTCAAACTGATGGAGTTAACAATCGGTTTGCCTTGAATACATTTCAAACCGGCTTCGATCACATCCCATTTGGATGAATCCACCATAATTGGTACGCGCGAAATATCCGGCTCACCGGCGATCAGATTTAAAAAGCGCACCATGGCTTTTTCGGCATCGAGCATGCCTTCATCCATGTTGATGTCGATAATCTGCGCACCATTTTCAACTTGTTCCAGTGCAACTTCGAGCGCGGTGGAATAATCTTCTTCCACAATTAATTTTTTGAAGCGCGCGGAACCGGTAACGTTGCAGCGCTCGCCGACGTTTACAAATAACGAATCTTTGGTGATGTTGAACGGCTCTAAACCGGAGAGGCGGCAAGCGGGTTCGATATCGGGAATTTTGCGCGGGGCGTATTTGCTCATCACATCAGCGAGTGCTTTGATGTGCGCGGGTGTTGTGCCGCAGCAGCCGCCGATAATATTTAAAAATCCGCTTGCAGCAAATTCTTCAACAATATCGACCATCTCTTGTGCAGTTTGGTCGTACTCACCAAATTCGTTCGGCAAACCGGCGTTGGGATGCGCGCTTACAAAACAGTTAGCGACACGTGAAAGCTCTTGCACGTACTGACGCAATTCTTTTGCGCCCAACGCACAGTTCAAACCCATGCTGAGTGGACGGGCGTGTGCGAGTGAGTTGTAAAACGCTTCAGTAGTTTGGCCGGAAAGCGTGCGGCCAGAGGCATCGGTAATGGTGCCGGAAATCATAATCGGCAATTCAAAACCAACATTATCAAAATATTGTTTTACCGCGAATACCGCTGCTTTGGCGTTGAGCGTATCGAAAATGGTTTCGATCAAAATAATATCGGCGCCGCCTTTGACTAAACCATCCATGGACTCCAGATAATTTTCTACCAACTGATCAAAGGTCACGTTGCGCGCGCTTGGGTCATTTACATCCGGCGAAATAGAACAGGTGCGGCTGGTCGGCCCGAGCACGCCGGCAACAAAACGCGGCTTGGCCGGATTTTTTGCGGTCATTTCATCGCACAGTTCTCNNAAGGTGTTGGTTTCCAGAATATCCGCACCTGCTTCAAGGTAAGCGCGCTGAATCTCGCGGATCACTTCCGGTTTGGTGATGCTGAGCAGGTCGTTATTGCCCGCGATATCCATGTGGTAATCGGCAAAGCGCGCGCCGCGATAATCCGCCTCCTGCAGCTTGTAGCTTTGGATCATGGTGCCCATACCGCCATCCAGAATCAGGATGCGCTGTTTAATGGCGTCGTTGAGGGACTTGATGCGTGTTTGCAGTGCGGCTGGAATAGTCATGGAAAACCTTTGGCGATTAACAATTGCCCGGTACTAAACGAGGCAATATCAAAAAAAATTGATATAGAAAATTGGCGCGAATTCTAGCAGAAAACCCGCGAGCGGGGGTGGCGCTGAGCGGGATTTATAAGGCGTGCGACGGAGTCGGGAGATTAGACCAATCCGCACATAAGTGTAGTCGGGATTGGTCGCTGAGCGAGGTGAAGCAACAGCCGTTATTTGCTATTTATCGATATGAACCAGTTTTTTGCCTGAGTCATTCTTCTCTGCTTCGGCCGGGCGGAGATTGATGAGCGCCAGCGCAGCAAAGAACGCAAAGCCGCATGCGGCTATCGTGATAGAGTCTGGATACAGGGCTCCAAACAGCATATTTGCAATGGCCAGACTGATGTAGATGGTGATTCTTAGATTCTTGGCGTTGAGTAAAAACTCTTGGGATTCGCTCATGTTGAGCCTC
The DNA here is from genome assembly GCA_003524365.1 of Cellvibrio sp. Lineage (GTDB taxonomy): Bacteria > Pseudomonadota > Gammaproteobacteria > Pseudomonadales > Cellvibrionaceae > Cellvibrio. The sequence continues at coordinate 1,845 of DQHS01000285.1, forward strand.
CGGTAGTACAAGGTGAGACAGATTCTTCAATTAGTGCTGATTAAAGCATAGCTTGCTTAATGCAATCTTAAATGACAATTGTGACAAATATCACATTTAATTGTTAAAGGATTGTTAATGCCGGATAAGTGGTTTCCGGTTAGTGGTGGATGGTTGCTGTAAATAAGATTGGATCTCAACAGGCTCAGGTTGTCGGTTTATCAACCGCCCCTGACCTGGCAGCTATGGGGGGCATTGTAAATTACTTGCTTCTTTTAAAGCTTTGCTAGTGCCTTGGCAGCAGGCTTTGCAGTAGAATACCTGAGTAATTTAATCAGGTATTAGGTATTTACAGAAAGGTTACTATGGTCAACGTCGATATCACCGAATCCGCCCAAAAGTATTTAAAAGAGCTGCTGGATAAGCAGAAAGACAACGATGGCATTGGCATTCGTATGTTCGTCGCCAATCCCGGCACATCCAATGCGGAAACCTGCATTGCCTACTGTCGCCCCGGCGAAGAAAAAGAGGGCGATGTGATTGTCCCGCTCAATGGTTTCAATGCGCACTTTGAAGAGCGCAGCCTGCCGTTTTTGGAAGACGCCAAAGTGGACTACTCCGCCGATCGCATGGGTGGCCAATTAACCATTCGCGCCCCCAATTCCAAAATGCCACGCGTGACCGACGACAGTCCGCTGGAAGACAAAATTAATTACGTGCTTTATAACGATGTGAATCCAAGCCTCGCCTCCCACGGCGGCAATGTAAGTTTGGTAGAAATCACTGAAGATATGATCGCCGTGTTGAAATTTGGCGGTGGCTGCCAAGGCTGCGGTTCAGTGGCGATTACCTTGAAGCAAGGTATTGAAGTGCAATTGATGGATAAGTTGCCTGAATTGAAAGGTATCCGCGATGTGACCGACCATACGGATCGCTCTAACGCGTATATGTAATTCGGCTTGATGGTTTGTGCAAAAAATACCGCCCCTGAATGCACTTGGGGGCGGTATTTTTTTGCTTGAATTATTCGTTTTCAGACTGCGGTTTTTCCGTGGTAATTCCCGCTAGTCGATCGTATTCACCCGTTTGTTTTAGTTCGTTGAGCCCCTTATCCAACTGCTCCGCCAACCATCTCGCTCTCGGGCTTTTATGTGAGAAGGCGACATATACATCACCGATATGGTTTAAAAAACGTTTATCAAATATCGCTGCATCCAAATTCATTTCTTTTAATGCGAACTCGGCTTCGCGGTCAAACATCACAGCGGCATCAATGCGCCCTTGTTTTAGCATGCGGATAATTTGTGATTGTTGCGACACTTGAACTTCCGTAAAACGGCGGCGATGATTTTCGTAAACATCGCCATATTCGTAATCGCGAATCACACCAACACGAAATTTATCGGGAATATCGGCAATCGATTTTATGGTGGGGTGCATGTCCGGAATAAAAAACCAGTAGGCCTCAACTCTCAAGAGCGGCACTTGGCCAAATATATATTTGTCTTGCGTGGTGGACTGGAGGGTGACGTTATATCCGCCATCGATTTTCCCTGATGCTAAATCGTGTAAAACCCGCGCATAGGGCAACACATGCAGGGTGGGAGTAAGGCCGGATTTGGCGAACGCTGCCTTAATAAGATCGGTCGATATTCCCTGGCCTTTTGCATCCGAGTAGGGGGGCCAAGAGTCTTCCGCGCCCAGATGAATGCGAATTGAGTCATCTGTTGCGCCTGGTGTTGGCGACTCAGCATAGACCTGCGTTGCCAGCGCGCAGAGCAATAGCCATGCGTATGCCCGGGATTTACTCATAGGTGACAACTCCTAAAGTGACGCGACCGGTAATCTAAGCGGCAAAGACTAATAGCTTTTGGTTATATGATCAATAAGTCAAATGACGTGCTAGCTAATTCGTCCGTGTAAAAAATCCATAACAACTTAATTTCTCATGTGGAAACAAGAATTATTATCATTGCAAATGATAATTGCTCTCGATAATATGCGCGTGATCTGCTGATCCGTCTTATTAATTCTACAAGGGCTTGTTATGACCATTCTCAAATCTACCCCGGCGCCTATCCTATCCAGAAAGCGTGCGACCTCACTGCGATTAACCGCTACGGCGCTGTCATCGGCCATTTTGCTGGCGTCCACGGGTGCCTTTGCCGCCGATGAAGCGAAAAAATTGAACACTGTCAAAGTTGAGGCCGATGCCATTGAGCCTGCTTACAAAGCGGAAAAAGTCAGCTCTCCTAAATTTACCCAGCCGCTGGTGGATACCCCACAAACCATCGTGGTGGTAAAAAAAGAACTCTTCCAGCAGCAATCAGCCACTACCTTGAGTGAAGCTCTGCGTAATACCCCGGGCATTACCATGCAAATGGGTGAGAACGGCAATACGGCTACGGGCGATTCCATTTTTATGCGCGGCTTTGATACGCAGAGCAGTATCTATGTCGATGGCATTCGCGACTTGGGCAGTATCAGTCGCGATACCTTTAATACCGAACAAGTAGAAATTGCAAAAGGTCCTTCTGGTTCCGATAACGGCCGTGGTGCTGCCTCAGGTTATGTGAATATGAGTTCCAAGGTGGCCAATCAGGAGGATGCTACTTCCGGTACGGTCATCGGCGGCACCAGCGATTACAAGCGCGTGACGGTAGATGTGAATCGAACTCTGGGTGAGTCTTCGGCTGTGCGTGTGAATCTAATGAAGCAGGATGCGGGAGTAGATGGACGCGATGAAGTGGAAAGTAATTTCCAAGGCTTTGCCGCCTCTTTAGGCTTGGGCTTGGGTACTGAAACGCGCACTTACATCAATTATCTGAATATGCAGCAATCGGGTATTCCCGATGGTGGTGTAGCCACCATCGGTCTTGATGGTTATTACAATGCGATTTTCAGCAGCACAGGTGCTCTGGCAGGACAAACACCTGAGCCGCTGGACAGCGAAAATTTCTATGGTTCTACCAGTGATCACAATGACGTAAACGCGAATATGTTTACCGTCCGTGTTGAACACGATTTGGCTGAGGATGTAACCCTGCGCAATACCTCGCGTTATGGCCGCACGAATCAGGATCAGGTATTAACCGGTATTAATGGCATCAGCTTTGTTACGCCTGCGGATCCCGCAAGTTGGACAGTGGCGCGTTCGCGTCAGGGTAAAGACATTACCAATCAGATTCTGACCAACCAAACCAATTTGACAGCGAAATTTATGGCCGGTGATGTGCAGCACGAGCTGTCATCGGGTGTGGAATTTATTTATGAAAATCAGGTGAGTTTTGGTGTTGGTTTGCCCTATGCCGCCGCTGATTCAGCAACTCGCGCATCCCAGGTTAATGCCAACCTTTACAACCCCAGTACTGACGATGTGTTTCAGCCGGTGGTGCGCGATGGCACCAAGATTGATGGTGAAGTCACCACTTACAGTCTCTACGCGCTTGACACTATTACCTTTAATCCTCAATGGGAAATGAACCTGAGTTTGCGTGCTGATCGCTTCCACGCGAATACCACCCAAATTACCCGTCAGGGCACTGGGTCCACTGTTCCTGTGGGCACCTATCTGGGCAACGAGGCGGATCTGGTCGATGAGCTGCTCAGCTGGAAGATCGGCGGTGTCTACAAGCCGGTGGAAGACGGCTCTGTTTATTTGGTCTACGCCAACTCGGAATTACCACCCGGCGGTACTAACTTTGCGTTGAATACCACCAATGCGGCAAACAACGTCAATAACCCCAATATGGATCCACAAAAAGGTACCAACCTGGAGTTGGGTACCAAATGGAATCTGCTGGATGACAAGTTGTTTTTCACCGCAGCCTTGTTTAAAAGTGCCAACGAAAATGAAATCGCTACCAACCCCGATGGCACCAGCGTACAGGTGGGTGAAACTGAAGTGAGTGGCCTGGAGTTGGGTCTGGTCGGCGCGATTACCGAGCAATGGCAAATCAGTGCCGGTCTTGCCAAGATGGATAGTGAAATCGTTCGCGGCAACCGTACTACATCCAGTGGTGGCGCTACTAATAGCAATACTGAGGGTGGAGTGGTGCGCTTCTCGCCCGAGTTAACTTTCACACTGTGGAATACTTACACCTTTGATAATGGATTGATGATTGGTGGTGGTGCACGTTTTGTAGATACCACAAGAAACACCAGTTTCACCAACGAGGAACGTCTGGCAACCAGAACGCTTTATGAAATTGATGATTACTGGGTGTTAGATGCAATGGTGTCTTATCCCGTCAGTAAAAATATCAATGTGCAGTTAAATCTGATGAACCTGACTGACGAAGAGTATGTGGCCAGCTTTAACAATAGCGGTGCGCGTTATTATCCCGGCGCGCCTCTATCTGCACGGTTGGGTATGAACTTCACGTTTTAATTGGTCGACATAATCGCGAATGTACGGGCGCAATTTATTGCGCCCATATTTGTTCTGATCACACGCAATAAATTCGGGCGCGATAAATCGCGCCCCTACGAGGACATTATGCTGATCCATATCCCAGAGGTGCTAACCAAGCAGCAGGTTGCCGAATTTCGTGCGCGTTTAAGTCAAGCTGATTGGGTGGATGGTAAGGCTACTGTGGGTGCGCAGGGTGCGCAGGTGAAAAATAATCGCCAGTTGCCGGTGGATGGATTAGTCGCACGCGAACTGGGTGAAATTATCCTGAAAGCCCTTTATGCCAACCCGTTGTTTATGTCGGCCGCTTTGCCATTGCGCATCGTGCCGCCGCTATTTAATGCCTACACCAGTGGCGAACATTACGGTTTTCATGTCGATGGTGCGATTCGTTTGGTGCATGGCAGCAATCTAAGTTTACGCACCGATGTGTCTTCCACCTTGTTTTTATCTGAGCCGGAAGAATACGAAGGCGGTGAATTAATCGTGCAGGACACCTATGGCAGCCATGAAGTGAAGCTGCCGGCAGGTGATGTAATTTTATATCCCTCTACTAGTTTGCATCAGGTTGCACCTGTCACCCAAGGTGAGCGTGTGTGCAGCTTTTTTTGGACGCAAAGCATGGTGCGCGATGATTGGCAGCGCAACTTACTGCACGAGCTTGATTGCAATATCCAATCGTTGCGGCAAAAAGTTGGCGATACCGAGGAACTCGTTGGCCTCACGGGGCACTACCACAATTTATTGCGGCAGTGGGCACAAGTCTAATGAACTCTTCTGCAAAAAAATCCAGTCGTTTATGGTGGGGCAGTTTACGTGAATGGCATTGGATCAGTTCCGCGATTTGTCTCGTCGGTATGCTGTTGTTTTCAGTCACGGGCATCACGCTTAATCACGCTGCACAAATTAAGGCTAAACCGGAAATTGTCACGCTGGAAGCGGAAGTGCCAGCGAATATCATCAGTGCTATTACCATTCCCGATGAAGAAAAAGCAGTGTTACCAAACGTATTAATCGAGTGGTTAGCACAAGCACAGGGTATTTCAGTTGGCAATCAATTGGCCGAATGGAGCGAGGACGAAATTTATTTATCGCTACCTCGCCCCGGTGGTGATGCTTGGCTAAGTATTGATTTAGCCAGCGGCGAATTAGTCTATGAAGTCACCGAGCGCGGCTGGATTTCCTATTTCAACGATTTGCACAAAGGGCGCAATACCGGCGTGGCCTGGAGTTGGTTTATCGATGTGTTTGCCGTGTTCTGTATTATTTTTTGTATCACTGGATTGCTCTTGTTAAAACGTTATGCCAGTGGCCGCCCAGCAACCTGGCCGATGGTTGGTTTGGGTCTGGTACTGCCATGGGTATTAATACTGTTATTTATTCACTAAGTTGGTAAATCAATCAGGTTTTACTGCAACCGTTTTTCTATAACAATTTGTTTTTTGTAGAGGTTAATTATGCGTTCGCGTTTGTTGTTTTCCTCATTGTTTGCAGCAATGTCATTAATGTCTGTTACCTCGGCTGTTGCAAGTGAGCTGACTGTTTCGGTCGAAGTTCCTGCGCTGGATGTTGCCGAATACCACAAGCCTTACATCGCACTCTGGATTGAAAACGAAAAGGGTGAGAGTACCAATCTTGCCGTTTGGTATCAGCTTGAAGAGCGTGGGCAAAAAAGCGATAAAGGTGAAGAGTGGCTTAAAGATATGCGTCAGTGGTGGCGTCGTATAGGCCGCGAAACTGATATGCCTGTTGATGGCGTAAGTGGTGCAACGCGCGCGCCGGGAAAAAATCTGGTGACTTTTATCGAGGGCAAAGCGCCCTTGGGTAAATTGAAAAAAGGCAATTATGTATTAATGGTTGAGGCTGCGCGCGAGGTCGGTGGCCGCGAATTGGTCAAGGTGCCATTTGTATGGCCAGCGGCGAGTGAGCAGAGCGCCAAAGGAAAAAAAGAGTTGGGTGAAATAAGTGTTAGCGTAAAACCTTAATCACAATTCAGTCATTATTCACGGAAAAATTTAGGAGAATCCCGATGAGCAAATTGTTAAAAATCTCTCTTTGTGCCGCACTAGTAATGAGTTTGTCTCTGCATGCACAGGCGCATCGCGCTTGGTTGTTGCCAAGCGCAACAGTGCTTTCAAGTGATGACGCTTGGGTGAGTGTTGACGCTGCCGTATCAAACGATATTTTCCACGCTGACCACGCACCTATGCGTACTGAGGGTGTAGTTGTTACCGCACCGGACGGCACAACACTGCAAGTGCAAAATGCAGTTACCGGAAAATTTCGCAGCGTATTTGATGTGCAATTGCCGCAAAAAGGTACCTATAAAATTGCAGTAGCATCGAACGGTTTAATGGCGCGCTGGGAAACTGAAACCGGTGAGCGCAAAATGTGGCCCGGTCGTGGCGAAAAAGCGAACCCTGCCGATTTCGATAAAATGGTACCTAAAAAAGCGAAGAATCTTGAAGTGTCACAATTCTCTCGCCGTATGGAAACGTTTGTGACTTCCGGCTCACCATCGGAATCCGTATTAAAAGCCACCAAACAAGGTTTGGAATTAGTTCCGGTTACTCACCCGAATGATTTATTTTCCGGCGAGTCCGCAACCTTCCAATTCTTGATCGACGGAAAACCTGCTGCTGGCGTAAAAGTCATACTCATTCCCGGTGGCATGCGCTACCGTAATGATCAAGCCGCTATCGAATTGGAGTCCGATAAAAAAGGCAACATTTCTGTCACCTGGCCACAAGCAGGCATGTACTGGCTAAGCGCGAATTATCGCGATGAAAAAGCCAAAAAACCGGCGACTGTTCGTTCTGGTAGTTATGCGGCAACGTTTGAAGTTTTGCCTGAGTAAAAAAGAACAATACTACAATCTTGATGCTTCTGCGAAGATGGATTCCGGCACTCACTCCGGGACCGTGCTCAGCATGGATGCTGTGCCCGAGCCTACA
>DQHS01000237.1 GCA_003524365.1 Cellvibrio sp.
AAAAAACCCGCCGAAGCGGGTTATTTTGGTTTTGACCGAATGCCATCCATGATCTTTTTTGTTGATGTCTTTTTTGATTAATACACCAATGTCTGCATCGCGTGTGCCGGAATGGTTACGTTGGTTTCTTCAGTGCCGATGTAGAAACGGTANNAAGCAGAAGTTGCCAACATGATTGGGGCCGCCGGTGTTGTCGAGCAAAATATTCCAATCGGTCCAAGCGACAGCGCCGGAGTTAAAATCATTAATTAATGAATCGCCATAACGCTCGGCGTTTGGCCAGTAGTGATAGCGCTCGGCATTGAATTTTTCTACCGTGGCTTCAGTGAGCAGCAGGTTTACATTGGGATAGGCTTTGGATACTTCTGCAACGTTACCGTATAAGGGTTTTGCACCGGTCCAGGTTTCGTACCAGTGAAAACCAATACCCCACACATATTTGGCTGCTTCAGGGTCGCTCATAATGGTGTTGGCGCGATGCACGATTAAATCGCGGTTGTGATCCCAGACAATAATTTTTTTATCGCCATAGCCTTCTTTTTCCATCACCGGACCGAGGTGATTTTTTAAGAAATCGCGTTCTTCTTCCGCTGTGAAAATCATCGATTCCCAGGTTTGTTTCGCCATAGGCTCATTTTGTACGGTGATCCCCCAAATCGGGATGCCTTCTTTTTCATAGGCTTTAATAAATTTGGTGTAGTAGGTAGCCCAGGCGTTGTTGTATTCAGGCAATAATTTTCCGCCTTGCAACATGTTGTTGGTGTCTTTCATAAATGCGGGCGCACTCCAGGGGCTCGCATAGGTAGTAATTTTTCCGCCGGCGGCTTTGATGGCCGCTTTCAGCATGGGCAGGCGATATTTTTTGTCGTGCGCGATGCTGAAGGTTTTTAATTCTTTATCGCCTTCTTCGATGTAAGTGTAACTACCGCTGGCGAAGTCGGAACTATGAATTGTGGTGCGTAGCAAGCTGTAGCCAATACCGTCTTTTTTATCGTAATAGGCTTTTAAAAATTCCGTTTTTTTCTTGCTGCTTAATTTTGCGTAGGTTTCCGCGCTTGCATCGGTAATGGCGCCGCCAATGCCTAAAAAGGTTTGGTATTGTTTGGCTGGATTAACGTAAATCGCTATTTCCGTTTCCATATTTTGTTGCGCTGGTTTAAAACTAAGGGTGTCGGTCAGGCTCAGCTTGTGATTGGTATCTTTTGCAGTAGTGTAAACACTCAGTGTTTTAGGATTTGCACTCTTGTCGGCGGCATAAGCGTCCAGGCTGGGGCTGGCAATCGCCAGTGCGATTACTAATTTTTGCAGGTGTTTATTCATGGTGGATTCTCTATTTTTTAGATATATCTATTTTGAATAGGTCTATTTGGGAAGCAAAAATCCGGATTGCTAATGCAATCCGGATTTTTTTTCGTTACTGCTTTTTAATTTCAAACCAATTGATATTCCATTCTTTGCCCAGCGAGCGGAAGCGCAAGGTGTGGTTGCCTGCACTTAACGCAAAACTCGCACTGGTTTTGGTGATGTAGGTTTGCCAGCCGCCAGTTGCTGCCACTGCTTGTGTATCGACGACCACATCATCAATCAAGACCTCAAAACCGGTGCTGCCCGTTTGTGTGGCCAAGCGGTAATCAATGGTGTAGTTACCTGCAGTTTCTGCTTTGATTTTGAACTCGATAAAATCACCGGTTTCAAAATGGCCGACGTTAGTGCCACCGCCGGTATCGCCACTGGCTTCAGTTTGGATACCGCTCATCGCGGTGAATTTTTCCGCTTCGATTTTGGCTGGCACTGCAACAAACAATAGTTGGGTATTGGCCGGTGCACTGGTATAACCCTCGGCGATGCTGTTTTTCGCGGCGACTGAGTAGTAGTAGGTTTCGTCTTCACTCAGGCCTGAATCGGCAAAGTTGGTGACGGTGAGGCCTTCGGCGACTAGCGAACCTTTTGCTCCCGCACTGGTTGCGCGATAAACGTTATAGGTGATGCCGTTGCCGGTTACTGCCGCCCAGGTTAGCGCGATACTGGTGCCAGTTTGGACAAGGTTGACGTTGGTTGGGCGCGCCGGATAATCGAACACATCATTGTGTTCATCGGTCACCAACCATTTGGCCAAGCCCGCGTTCACGTCATAACCCACTTCACCGTAGCTTTTGAACAGGGCTTCGATGTCAGCAATTGGCGCGGTGGTGAAATCCACTTTGCCCGCGTTATCGACTACATCTTTACCGGCGACCGGTGCGTCTTCGATAAGGTAGATCTCCGCCCAGGTATTCACGCTGCCATTGCCTTTAAATACACCGCTAAAGTTGTAGGTTTGGCCGCCCTTCAGGGTGACCTGTTGGTAGAGCGCGCCGTTGATTTCGCCGGTCACTGCATCTGGGCGGGTGATATGCATAACCGCGCCGTCGCTGCCGGTCGGCGCTTTGCTGGCATCATTACTATTGTAGTTGAAGTTGAGCGCGCCGCTGATAGTCAATTCCGACCAGCCGCCGCTCGCACCAAAGTTACCATTGGCTAGCAACTCTTCGCTGGTAGTAGCATTTTTCAGGCTGATGCTGTCAAAGGTCACATCTGGGCTGGCTCCATCATTGGCGCCGGTTTTAACTACCAGGTAGTAGGTTTTATCGCCAGTGCCGCCAGTGGTAATGGTGGTAGCTTTTTTGGCGCAAGCCTCGGCGAAGGTGGAATCCCAGTTGTTGCAATCCCAGGTGCTGGCTTTGGTGATCAGGCCGACGCCGGTATCCAAACTGGTGTTGATTTCATTGGTCACCATACCCCAGGTACCTTTGCCTTGGCCGCCCGCTACCGAGACGAGTTTGTAGGCCCAGCTGGTAGATGCCCAGTCGTAACCGGCATAAATATCGTAAGTCGCACGGCCAATTTTGCCGCCCAATTCCAAACCGGCTGATTGCCAGGGTTGGAATTCGCCCATCAGCATGGGGGTTTTGAGTGCGGTTAATTTGGTATTCCAATCGCACACGCCGCCGGTGCCGGTCTGGCCGCACTTGAGCCAATCGCGGTGGATATCAAAATGGGTATCGCTTGGGCGATCGCCAAATAAGCCGGGGTAGGGGTGGAGTTCAAAGGCGACATTGGTCATGCCTTTGGCAACCGGATCGCCATAAACTTCGATATTGCCGTAGTGGCTTGGCAGCATCACTATGTGTTTGTCGTCGATCTTGCGGATGGTCTCGTACAGCTCTTCCACGCGCACGGCCATATCTTCAGCAGTTGAACCCCATGGCTCATTGAGCGGGTCATAGGCGGCGACGGCGGGTTCATCTTTGTAACGGGTGGCGATTTGTTCCCACAACCACTTGGTGCGGTCCTGGTATTCGGTGTTGGTCCAATATTTGTTTTGGCCGGAGCAGCCGGTATGGTCATTCGGGGTTTGGCCGCCGAGTGCGCCGTGTAAATCCAGAATCACATAGATGCCGCGTTTTTTCGCTTCAGCGATTGACCAATCGAGGTAGTGCCAGGCATCTGCGCGTAAGGTTCGAGGATTTTTTTCGTCCTCGATCACGTTCCACAGGATGGGTAGGCGTACGATATTAAATCCGAACGCCTTAAGTTGATCCCAATCGCGCTCTTTGATCCAGTTGTCGCGGAATAATTTGATCAGGCGCTCTTTTTCATCGTAGCCAAAACGCTCGGTGAGTTTAGCTTCCAGGGTGCATTGGTCGTGTACGCCATTGCCGCCTTGGCCCATCATCCAGAATTCCTGCACCAGCCAGTTACCGAGGTTGGTGCCTTTAAGGTGAACCTGTCTGCCGCTGACTTTCACCCATTTGGTGCCGTCGGTTTTCAGCATGGTCATGCCTTCGGTATCCGGCGCGAGGCTACTGGCAGCGCTGGAAGATGGAGCAACTGATGCAGCCGACGAGCTGGCTGGTGCAGAACTTGCCGCAGCAGAGGCTCTTGTTCCGCCTTCGCCCTTGCCGCCACCACAGGCGACCAGGCCGATGATGCAGGTACTGAGCAGGCTGGTTTTCAGGTAAATAAACGGGGTTTTGCTGTTGAGGTTAGTCATAGCGGATTCTCTTATTGTGTCGATATTTATTGTTTGACGCGTATTGGGGGCTTTACCGCGAGCATCCTGACTAACTTGTTAAGGCTTTGCGCCCGTTTAAATTTATTCAAACGGGCTCAGGTTAGGTTTTACCGAAAGTGGGACTGGTTTTTTGCGAGGATGGCTGATGTGTACTGCGGTGGCTTGCTGCTTTTGTTAAAGCATGTTGGGGGGAATTGATGGGTGCTCAACAATTCACCGTTAAAGCGAGGGCGCTGCTGTTGAAGAATCAAGCTCTGGCAGTGAATTTGCCGCTGCACAGCCGGAATCCTTCTACTGCGGCTGATTTTCAGGTGCGGCGATGTTTTCGCGCTCGGCTTTTGGAATGTATTTAGGTTTGTTAGTGACACGTAATTTGGCATTCATTTTTTTAAGTTTTTTATTGAGCGCATCGTTAAGTTTTTTCTTGCGGTTCATGGTACTTTCACCTCATATCAGCCAGCTTGACTAGCGGACATTGTAATCATTGGTTGAGCATTTTTACAGTAACCTACGTCCAGCCGAGCGTTTGGCCCAAGTGCACCCGCATGTTGCTAGTATGCCTGCACCGGCTTGGAGTAATTTCGGAGCCAGTTTTTAACAGCGCTACACCCAATCTTCTTTATCTACACAGGCCAAAATTCTATGAAAAAAATGCTCTGTGCGCTAATTACGTTGTTCGGTATTTTTGCGATTACCCCCGTTCTCGCGGTCGACGATTCTCCCGTTTTTGAGTTGCGTGTTTACACCACGCATCCAGGCAAAATGCCGGATCTATTAGCGCGTTTTAAAAATCATACTACCAAACTTTTTGAGCGTCACGGTATGGAAAATATCGGTTATTGGTTGCCAGTCGAACAAAAAAATGGAGATAAACTTCATTATATTTTGAAATACAAGAACCGCGCTGCAGCGGACGCCGCCTGGAAAGCATTTGCTGCTGATCCAGAGTGGATAAAAGTGCGTGCAGAAAGTGAAGCCAATGGGCCTATAGTTGCCGGGGTTGAATCAACATTTCTAACTGCTACGGATTTTTCTGCCATCAAGTGATTTGAGTTTATAGGTTGGGCAGCAATGCCCAACATTTTGGAAGTTGAAAGTGTTGTTTGGCATGGCTGCCCAATTTACGGGCTGAGTCTTTTGTTATTAATGCCTTGATTTTGTAATTTGCCGTCTCCAAGTAAGTAACTGAGGATTTATGCCATTTGATGCGAGTGGGGTATTTATCGCCCGCGAGTTTTTTATGGCGTCGTTAAGCCCGGTATGGGGCAATTCATCGGAGTAGCTTATGCAAATTCAAATCAACAGTGATCGTAATATTCAAGCAGACGAGCGGTTAGCTGAGTTTGTTCGCAGTACCTTGCAGAGCAAATTAAATCGCTTTGCAGACCACGTAACCCGTATTGAAGTGCATTTAAGTGATGAGAATGGCAATACTAAACATTCAGGTAAAGATAAACGCTGCATGCTTGAGGCTCGCCCGGAGGGTAAAGAACCAGTAGCAATTACCGAGTTCGCCGACACTCTTGGCCAAGCGTTGAGCGGCGCTGCCGAAAAAATGCAACGCAAATTAAGCTCAGTGCTAGGTAAAATGCGCGATAAAAATACTCGCGCAGAAAGCCCTGACTTTGCCGAGCCCGATGAAATAATTTAATACCTCCCAGTATCATCCACCGCAGCGCAGCCGCACACTGCGTGCCGCGCTGTTGTATTTTTATTATTTTTACCGGTGAGGGTTTTGAGTGCTGGCTTTCATAAATACTTGAAACTTTGCGGGGGGAGTTGGAAAAATTAAGCTGTTGAGCTTTGGAGATCAGTCAATAGCGGATATCGATTAAGGCCCGACTAATCGGCTGTTAATTCACAGAAAAACTTAGCACTTTGATGGCACGCAATAAGCATTAGAGCATTTAAACCGACGCGTTGCTAATTTATCAAATGAAACTGAAATGTCTCGTGTGGAAACGTTATGTGTTGCGAAAATATAAGTAATTAGTGCATTCAGCTCATCTTTTTCTAATTTGCTGTATGAACTAATAATTGACCTAGCGTTTCCGATATAAAAACGTCTTGCTAAATTTGGAGAAATTTCAGAAAAGTTTGGGTCATCTCCATCGAGAAGCACAAACCGCTCGAAAGTGATCAAGTCACCTCGAACATCCGGCAATCTAAATCTGAATGGACCTACACCTACCCAAGTTATTTTACCGGAAATATGTTTTGAGTCGCCCCATGGATGCATTGAGCTTATACCGACTACCGCGTCAAATTTTCTGTTTCTTATTGACCCCATACAATCATTAATTCCAAAAATCCCTCGATTGTCTGGATCGCCAGTATGGGTTCGCTTGTAGGTTAATATGCGCATCTTATCTCCTTTTAAAACTAGCTTTTTTTCTCAACTTGAAAGCATTTATAGATTTAGGCGACCACATTGGCCCATATAAAATCTTAGTAATTTTCTTAATTCGGCTAAGAGCGGACCTGATTATTATCAGGTTCGTCGAGTGCTGCTTTGGGCATTGATACGACCTTCATATTAGTTAAGTAGCAACTGCATTCATTAATTCAGATAGCGGCCAAAAGCGAAAGCTAGTCACTCATCATTTCCCCAGATTGATATAATCAATAAAGCAGAGCATTTTTATTAAGACTTTGATTCGTTTTTTCCTGCAAGTCGAGCATAACTCCCACCCTATGTGTCAACTACCACTAGGCGGACCAATAAATCTAGGTTTTGGATACTCGTCATTCTCCAATGCAACATCGATCATACGTAGCAGCCCCCTGAGTAGTTCGTCCGGAGAACCAAGATGCAAGGTTATTATATGTAGTGCTGAATAGTCTAATAGAATACAAGGCACATTCGTGTCTTTTACAACAGTTAAAACAGGTAGGCTGCATAATTTATAGTCATCGTCGAACATCTCCCGGACTATTAAGAGCCCTACTATTAAACGATCTGTAACTTTTAGTACATGCGCACCAGACGAAGTGCTTATATCTAATTCGTGACGATTCTTAATATAAGAAAGTGCCCCTCGAAGCTGTCCTGCGCCCTTTTTAATATGCGATCGAATAGCGGAGCGCTTTCTATTAATAGTTCTTTTCAGCGTGGCTTCATTGTTAGGGCTGTCCTTCGCTTGAACAACTAACAACATTTCTTCGGTATGGCACAGTATATCGGCAAGTTCGGTGCCAGAATCCGTTCGCTCAGGGTTTAGAAAGATTGAATCTCCAGGGAAGACCCTTCGTAGCATACGTACTAAATCACGCTCTTGAAACGAACCAGGCTCATCGCGTTCGAGGCTTGTGATATTCGGATTATTCCCCGCCCCGTGAAAATTATATGCTTCTGGTCGAGCATCAAAAAATAGAAAATCATCGGGATAAAGATTCTTTTCAAACTTAACAACGAATGCCCGAGAGTCATCCACATTTGTTCGTTGTCCAAACCACTCCTCCATTGATGTAAGAGTTTTGATCACCTCGTCACTTCTGAATTTTTTAAATTTAGCATTCAACATTACCGAACTAAATCTTTCTTTATCTTCTAGTTGCGCACGGACTCCCAAAAGTTCCCGATCAAGCTCGTCGAAAAAATACAGATCAAATGAAGGTTGGCTGAAAACTGAAATCAAATCTGAAAGGAGCTCATCACCAAAGTATAGTGGTGATGATAAGGCTAAAGGTTCATCGTGATCATCAAAGAATGCAGTAATAAACCCTAGACTTCCATTTTCAGTTTCCTCATCGGGAATTAAGTAGATCTTTATTTCTTGATTAAGCCGAGCCGTAAGCAGAGCCTCTTTAGTTGCTTTCACTAGCAATACATATCGGTTCTCTACGGTCAAGCGAACTGGCTGAAAACCATAAGCAAGCTGTCCGAGATGAGAAAGTATAGCCGGGTAGTTAACTGAGAACATTATTCCCTCTGGGTAGTCTTAGATTGCTAGAAATCCATTTAGTCTGAAGTTGCATTCAACTGCAGAGTAAATATCGCGATGTAACAAACTACACGCGGCGATACTGCATAGGCGCCATTTACAATACATCAGATACATTGTCCGCACAGCCCTTCCATTAACTTCCGCTTTGAGTGCTTTGCTGCCCTTAAAATCCGTTGCGGTTCGCAAGCTCACCAGCAACCTACATTCTGGTTAAAATTTTTTAACGGAGTTAGATGCGAATTTATTTATTGCGTGATACTGAAACCGCATAGGGTATGCGGTTTCATGTGCAGGGTAATATTGTATCTTATTACGGGGGGCGCAATGCGCGTGCAGAAAGGAATGGAGATGCCTTGGCTCCAGTGGGGGCCAAGGCCTAGTGCTTATTTTAATGGGAAATAAATATCGGTAATGAGGTCGCATTCGTCGACCTCGTAGATGAAATTAACGTAGTGGAAAAAGCAGGGGTAATCGCGCATTTCTTCACCGCTGTTGGGCAACCATTCGCGGTAAAACGCGTAGATGCTGGTGTCCAAATTATTGTGGCTGCCTTTGTGCCGAATAACGGCGCATTTTCCGCCGGGAATTATTCCGGCTTTTAC
>DQHS01000174.1:0-6003 GCA_003524365.1 Cellvibrio sp.
TATTATTCTCTATTAAAGCAGCAAGCCCTTTACCAAGTCCTTTTTTCATTGTATGTACCTCCCTCTCAAATTTCATTATTTATAACTTCCTCTGCAAGAAATCTATAGCTTTCTGCACCTTTTGATGTAGAGTCATATAGGTTTATTGGAAGCCCGTGACTAGGAGCTTCTCCTAGTCGTACATTTCTAGGTATAATCGTTTTGTATACATTTTCTTTTAGATGATGTTTTACTTCCTCTACTACTTGTATCGACAGATTTGTACGTGCATCAAACATAGTAAAAACCATACCTTCTATAAATAAATCCGGGTTTAGACGTTTTTTTACTAGATTTATAGTATGTATAAGCTGTGTAAGCCCTTCTAGAGCATAGTATTCACATTGTATAGGAACAAGTATTGTATCAGATGCAGACATTGCATTTATTGTTAGCATACTAAGGGATGGTGGGCAATCAATTATAATAAAATCATAATTATTTCTCACTTCGGATAATGTAGTTTTTAATAAATATTCACGATTTTCTATACCTATAAATTCTATTTCAGAACCTGCTAAATCCATATTTGCAGGGGCAATAAATAAGTTTTTTTGTTTTGTTTTAATTAAAATCTTATCAAGCTTTACTTCACTTAGTAATACATTATATATAGTATTTTTAAGCTTAGCTTTGTCTATACCAAGCCCTGTGCTTGTATTCCCTTGTGGATCAAGGTCTACTATAAGTATTTTTTTGCCAGCCTCAGCTAGACATGCTGATAAATTTACAGCTGTTGTAGTTTTACCGACTCCACCTTTTTGATTGGCAATGGCGTATATCTTGGTCAAGTGAAAATCCTATAACCACACAGTGGTTGAAAATTTTTATTGTTTCGGTTGCAAAATCAACAAGTGGCGCTCGCCATCTGTTTCTGCAACCAACAGTTTTACACTTTCGATTAAATCAACCTTGTCCGCGATAGGGGCAAGCTCATCCTGCGGAAAAATTCCTTTCATTGCGAGAAAAATTCCAGCGTTGTCTAGCATATGCGCACAACCGTCTGTCATATCCTGCAAGCTGGCAAACGCGCGGCTAATTACCACATTGAATTTCTGCTCAGGTTGAAAGTCTTCTACACGGCGATTTTCCACTGCCACATTGGCCAAACCCAGCAAGGTTTTAACATGAAACAAAAACCGGGTTTTTTTCCCATTGCTATCAAGCAGGGTAAATTGTTGTTCGGGAAACATGATGGCTAATGGAATTCCCGGGAGGCCGCCACCAGTACCCACATCAACTACCCGCGCAGCGGAAAATTTTTTATTGGCCGTAAACCAGGGCACCACACTTAAGCTATCCAGCAGATGCCTCGCCACCATTTGGCGAATATCACGCACTGCCGACAGATTATAGGCTTTGTTCCATTTTTCGAACTCGCGCACATAGGCCAATAACTTTTCAATTTGGCTTTCGCTCAGCACTACCGACATTTCAATGGCGCCGCGCAACAATTGCGCACGTAATTCAGCGTTTAAATCAGTCACTCGTCACTCTTTAATAAATTCGGTATGTGCTTTTTGTAGGATGGGTGGAGCCCAAGAGATACCCATCGATTTTTCAAAATTACGACGCCTGCTGTTCAGGCGCATCTTCCTGCAGACGTTTTAACACGCCGCGTTTTTTTAAATAAATCAATACCAGCGAAATGGCAGCTGGGGTAATGCCGGAAATACGTGCGGCGCGCGCCAGCGTTTGTGGCCGCGCAGCGGTCAATTTTTGTTTGACCTCATTAGACAAACCATCAACCACTGAATAATCAAAGTCATCCGGGATAATCGTATTTTCGTATGAACGCAACCGATCTACATCTTCTTGTTGACGTTCAATATAACCAGAATATTTTGCCTCAATCTCAACTTGTTCGGCCGCCGCTTCATTGGCGATAGCTTCACCTTTGAGTGAGGCGATATCGATATAGGTTAATTCCGGGCGACGCAGCAAATCCATCAAACTGTATTCTCGGGTGAGCTTGGTTTGGATTTTTTGCTCAACTAATTCTGCTTCGGCCGAGCCAGCTTGAATCCAGGTGGAACGCAAACGCTCTTGTTCAAGTGCAATCTGCTCGCGTTTTTCGCAGAAAATTTTCCACTGTGTGTCGCCAATCAAACCAAACTCGCGCGCTTGTTCAGTGAGGCGCAAATCAGCATTGTCTTCGCGCAACAACAAACGGTATTCCGCGCGGCTGGTAAACATACGGTAGGGTTCTTTGGTGCCGAGGGTAATNNTCTTCGTAACCGGTGGTGCCGTTGATTTGTCCGGCAAAAAATAATCCGCCGATGACTTTGGTTTCCAGACTGTGTTGCAAATCCTGCGGATTAAAATAGTCGTATTCGATGGCATAACCCGGGCGCAGGATATGCGCGTTTTCAAATCCTTTCATCGAGCGCACGATTTCCAACTGCACATCAAATGGCAAGCTGGTAGAAATTCCATTCGGATACAGTTCGTGCGTAGTTAAACCTTCCGGCTCGATAAATACTTGATGTGAATCCTTATCCGCGAAGCGGTGAATTTTATCTTCGATCGACGGGCAATAGCGCGGACCTATACCTTCAATTACACCCGAGTACATGGGCGAGCGATCGAGATTGCGG
Source organism: Cellvibrio sp. (assembly GCA_003524365.1). GTDB lineage: Bacteria > Pseudomonadota > Gammaproteobacteria > Pseudomonadales > Cellvibrionaceae > Cellvibrio. Next base: position 2,637 of record DQHS01000174.1, read on the forward strand.
CGAATCACATCGTGGGTTTTTTCATTAGTGTGGGTGATGTAACAGCAAATTTGGCGCGGTTGCATAGCGCGGTTGCCCATCACCGACATTACCGGACGTGGCTCATCACCATATTGTTTTTCCAACACATCAAAATTTACCGTGCGTGCGTCAACACGCGGTGGGGTGCCGGTTTTTAAACGATCGACGCGCAGCGGCAACTCACGCAGACGTTTGGAAAGGGCGATCGATGGCGGATCACCGGCGCGGCCACCGGAATAATTTTGCATGCCGATGTGGATCAAACCACCGAGAAAAGTTCCGGCGGTTAACACCACTTGATTGGCCATAAACTTCAGGCCCATTTGGGTAACCACGCCGCGCACTTGATCGTTTTCCACGATCAGGTCGTCAGCGGCTTGTTGGAAAATCCACAGGTTCTCCTGGTTTTCCAGCGTTTCGCGAATCGCGGCTTTGTAGAGAATGCGGTCTGCCTGAGCGCGGGTCGCACGCACGGCTGGACCTTTGCGCGCATTAAGTACGCGGAATTGAATACCGCCTTTGTCAGTTGCGAGTGCCATAGCACCGCCCATGGCATCAATTTCTTTTACCAGATGGCTTTTGCCAATCCCGCCAATCGCCGGGTTACAGGACATTTGGCCAAGGGTTTCGATGTTGTGCGAAAGCAGCAGAGTTTTACAACCCATGCGCGCTGCGGCCAGACAGGCCTCGGTACCGGCATGGCCGCCACCGATCACAATCACATCAAAACGATCCGGGTAAATCATCGCTTACTACCTTGCAGCCAGGCTGCGTACTAATACCTTTGGAAGGCGAGGGACAAAAGGGGCGACATTATAGGGCTTGTCAGCGATTTGCACAAAACTTGTACAGGGATTAATCAATATAAAATTTAATGCGCAGATGTACTCCGGTATTCACTCTGGAACACGCCGTAAACCCTTCCCTGGGGCTCGACAGCGGAATCCCGCCGCTGACGGTTCCAGAGCAAATACCGGAGTACATTTTGTAGATTGAATTAATTTTGAGTTATTCAAAAAAACAGCTTGTGTTACAACAAAGGAAAATAATGTATGAAATGAATATATGTATTGTTATTTAGGTATTTAAAAGATGTAGTTATATATGTAGATCGATATTTCTGTGGATAAGCCGGAAAAAACAATATTTTTCAATAGGTTAATATGATGATAAGGCTCTGAAAAAGCATCGCGGAAGCTGGTCTTAAGCTGCGCGGAAGCTGGTTGTAAAAGAGCTGGTTATACAGGAATGTGGAAAATCGCGACTTATCCCCAAAAGCCTGCCCAGCTTCTGTCATCAACACCCACAGGGTTGTGCACATGGGTAACAGGTCACAGTTAAAATAGTATAAAAAACAACTATTTACACAATAAAACTCGATTCAACTGTGGATAACCTGTGTAACTGTGTGGAAAAACATGAAGATAAGCTGGTATTGGGATTTCTTTTACTGGAAGGTTTGGAAGAATAAGTGGTTTTTGTAAGTGAACGTGTCGTCACTCATTTTTAGTCGTTAAGAAGCAGTTGATACATCATCATTGGGGTCTTCAGTCGCTGTTTCATCCAACCATTGGGGCGGTGTAGTTTGGGCGTCTAGCCAGCATAAAAGTAATTCCCAATCTTTCCGGTCGCGCGCATGGCTTTGCTGAGGGTAATCCGCAATCCCACATCCCTCGCTATAAGCGCGAACATATTGTTGGGTATCCCTCAGTGTGGCTGGGTAGGGAATATTCAAACTGAGTAGAAATTTCTGCAGACGCTCCCATGCACTGGTTTGTTGTTTGACGCGATTGGCGACTACCGCGATGGGGCGACGTTGGCGACGCATAGTTTGCGTCAATAGGAGGGCTCCGATAAAACGGGCGCTGGCGCGTATATCAATATCGGAGGGTAAAACCGGCACTATGATGAGATCGTGATTTTGGATGATGTCCTCAAGTGCTGTATCAGAAAGACCGGGTGCAGCATCGGTAATTAGCCAGCGGGTAGATTTGGGCGCACGCCATTGAAAGCTGCGCGTGATACGGCTGTTAGGTTCTATTTTTACCCCGAAAATTTTAGGTAGCTCCGGCGCGCGTGAACTTAACCAATAGCTGGCTGAACCCTGTGGATCTGCGTCGACTAACACAGTAGTTTCGCCGCGTTTTGCCAACCAGGCTGCAAGGTTGGTACTGACCGTGGTTTTACCCGATCCCCCTTTGCCATTAATCACCAAAATGCGGCAAGCCGACAGCAGCTGTATCGCAACCATAGGTTCTGTGCTGGTTTTGCTTTTATTGACTAACGGGGGACCAAGCATAATGGCGGATCTGTAGTGTTTAATTAATAAACAGTATAGACACACCAGGCTTGGGAGTTGGGTAGAGGTTCACACGCGGACGATTTGTGTGGAATCAGACGACTGGATAAGGGGTTATTTGCCGATGCAAAAACTGCTGAAAATACACCCGAGCAAATCATCAGGAGTAAATTCACCGGTAATCTCATTAAGCGCATTTTGCGCATGGCGTAAATCTTCGGCAAGTAATTCACCGGCGGCATAACCTTGCAGTTGTGCTTTGCCTGAAGCCAGGAATGATTGGGCACGTTCAAGTGCATCCAAATGACGGCGACGGGCAGTAAATCCACCTTCACCTGTCTCGCTAAAACCCATAATGGTTTTGAGATGCTCTTTTAATTCATCGATACCAGCGCCAGTCGCCGCACTAATACCCATATATAGGTCGCCTGACGGAGCGGTAAATAATCCCGCCGACTCCTCACTTAAATCGATCTTATTGCGGACCAGCGTGATCTTACTTTGATCTTGCAGCTTATCGACGAATTCTGGCCAGATTTCACGTGGATCAGTGAGTTGGCTTTGGCGACTATCGATTAATAGCAGAACACGATCAGCTTGTTGGATTTCCTGCCAGGCGCGCTGGATACCGATTTGTTCCACTTCATCCGGACTTTCGCGCAGACCGGCGGTGTCGATGATATGCAGCGGCATGCCATCGATGTGGATATGTTCGCGCAGCACATCGCGGGTGGTGCCTTCAATACTGGTGACAATGGCGGACTCGCGTCCACTCAGAGCATTGAGCAAACTGGATTTACCGGCATTGGGGCGACCGGCGATTACCACACGCATACCGTCGCGTACTAACACACCCTGACGAGCTTCTTTAAAAACCTGTTGAAGTCGTTCGGTGATGCCATCCAGATCCCGGGCAACTTTGCCGTCACTTAAAAAATCGATTTCCTCTTCGGGAAAGTCGATTGAGGCTTCTACGTAAATCCGTAAATGAATTAACGCTTCAATCAGTTCATGGATACGTTTTGAAAAAGCGCCTTGCAGTGAGTG